>CAWCEB010000143.1:0-61251 GCA_963794105.1 uncultured Actinomycetes bacterium
AAGGGCGATCCGCTGCACCCGGTCAACCGCGGCGCGACGTGCCGCAAGCCGCTCGCGCTGCCCGAGGCGCTCACCGCCGCCGACCGCGCCACCGAGCCGCTGTGGCGCGAGTCGCTCGACGCGCGCTGGCGAGCTCGCAGCTGGCGCCAGACGGCCGGCGCGCTCGCGCGCCGCCTGCGCGAGATCTGCGAGCGCGACGGGCCGGACGCCATCGCGCTCTACCTGTCGGGCCAGCTGCTGACCGAGGACTACTACGCCGCCACGAAGCTCGCCAAGGGCTTCCTCGGCACGAACAACGTCGACTCCAACTCGCGGCTGTGCATGTCGAGCGCGGTCGCCGGCTACACCGGTGCGTTCGGCACCGACGGGCCGCCGCCGTGCTACGCCGACATCGAGCAGGCCGACCACCTGCTGCTCCTCGGCTCGAACACGTCGGCGTGCCATCCGATCGTGTGGTCGCGCATCCGCCGACCGGCAGGCCGAGGGCGCCCGCGTGACGGTCGATCGACCCGCCGCCGGACGCCGACCGCCGCGATGGCGGACCTCCACCTGCCGGTCCGCCCCGGCGCGGACCTGCCGCTGCTGAGCGCGATCCTCGCGGTGATGGATGACGAAGGCCTCGTCGACCGCGCGTTCATGGAGCGCCACACGACGGGCGCGCTGGAGACGCTCGAGGCCGCCGCAGCCTGGACGCCGGAGCCGGGCAGCCGAGGCCACGGGCGTGCCGGCCGAGGAGATCGTGGCGGCGGCGCGGGCGTTCGGCGCGGCGCGCCGCGCGATGGTGCTGTGGTCGATGGGGGCCAATCAGTCGACCGTCGGCACGCTCAAGAACCGCGCGCTCATCAACCTCTGCCTGGCCACCGGCAACATCGGGCGCCCGGGCACCGGCCCGCTGTCGCTCACCGGCCAGCCCAACGCGATGGGCGGCCGCGAGTCCGGCGGCCTCGCGCACCTGCTGCCCGGCTACCGCAGCGTCGCCGACCCCGATCACCGCGCCGAGATGCGCCGCCTGTGGGACGTGCCCAGCGGCGCGCCGGGCATCAGCCCGGCGGCGGGGCTGGCGGCGACCGAGCTCGTCGATGCACTCGAGGACGGCCGCGTGAAGATCGTCTGGATCGTCGCGACCAACCCGGTCGTCTCGCAGCCCGACGCCGCGCGCTTCGCCGCGGCGCTGCGCCGCGCCGAGCTCGTGATCGTGCAGGACGCCTACCACCCGACCGAGACCAGCGCGCTCGCCCACGTGATCCTGCCGGCGGCCCAGTGGGCCGAGAAGGACGGCACGCAGACGAACTCCGAGCGTCGCGTCTCGCTGATGCGGCGGGCGGTGGATCCGCCCGGCCAGGCATTGCCCGACTGGGAGATCTTCGCTCGCGTCGCGCGGGCGCTCGGCCACGCCGAGCCGTTCGGCTGGTCGTCGGCCGCCGACGTCCACGCCGAGTACGTTCGGCACCACCGAAGGGCGGCTCTGCGACCAGACCGGGTTGTCCCACGAGCGCCTGCTGCGCGAGGGGCCGCTGCAGTGGCCGGTCCCGGCGCGCGGCCTTGACGGCGAGGACCACGACGGGACCGAGCGCCTGTACGCGAGCCGCCGTTTCCCGACCGGGGACGGCCGGGCGCGGATGGCGCCGACGCCGCACGCCGAGCCCGCCGACCCGCCGAACGAGGAGTTCCCGCTGGTGCTGACCACCGGCCGCGTCGCGCACCAGTGGCACACGATGACGCGGACCGGGCAAGTCCAAGCAGCTGCTGGCGGCCGAGCGCGAGCCGTTCGTCGAGCTGCATGCCGACGATGCGTCGCGCGCCGGCGTGCGCGACGGCCAGCACGTACTGGTGCGCTCGCGCCGCGGGCGTGCGCAGGTGCGCGCACGGGTGAGCGACGCGGTCCCGAAGGGCGTGGCGTTCGCCCCGTTCCACTGGGGCGCGCTGCACCTCGAGCCGGCGGCAGGCGCGCTGAACGGTGTGGTCGCGCGGGCCGTCGACCCACGAGCCGGCAGGCCGAGCTGAAGGCAAGCGCCGTGCGGATCGAGCCGCTCGCTCCGGTTGCGCGCCCGCGGAATTCGCGGCGCGGCGGCGGCGCCGGCTCGTGGTCGTCGGTGGCGGCATGGCAGGCATGGCGACAGTCGAGTCGCTGCTGGCGCATGCAGGCGACGGTGAGCTGGGACGTGACAATCGTCGGTGCCGAGCCGGACCCGCCGTACAACCGCGTCCTGCTCTCGCAGGTCCTCGCCGGGGCGGTCGCCGACCAGGAGCTGCCGCTGCGCCATCCGGACTGGTTCGCCAAGCGCGGCGTGGAGCTGCGCCTGGGCGTCGCAGCCCGTCGCGTGGACACGTCGGCGCGGACGCTCGAACTCGCCGACGGCGAGGTGCTCGCCTACGACGAGCTCGTGCTCGCGACCGGCTCGCGTCCGTTCGTCCCGCCGGTGCCGGGCGCCGACCTGCCGAACGTGCACGTGTTCCGCACGCGCGCCGACGCGCGTGCGATCGTCGCCGCGGCCGAGGGCGCGCGGCGAAGCGTTGTGATCGGTGGCGGGCTGCTCGGGCTCGAGGCGGCGCGCGCGCTGCGCGAGCGCGGCACGCGCACCACCGTCGTGCACCTCGCCGACAGGTTGATGGAGCAGCAGCTCGACGGGCCGGCGGCCTCGTTGCTGGAGCGCGCGCTGCGCGACCTGCGCATCCGGATCATGACGTCGGCGCGCACCGAGGCGATCGCGGGCGATGGCCGCGTGGAGCGTGTCGTGCTCGAAGGCGGCGAGGAGCTCGAGGCCGACCTCGTCGTGATCGCCGCCGGGATCGTCCCTGAGATCGACCTCGCCCGGACCGTCGCGGGCTCGAGGTCGCGCCGCGGCGTGCTCGTCGACGACGAGCTGCGCACCAGCGCCGCCGGCGTTCGCGCCGTGGGCGAGTGCGCCGAGCATCGCGGCACGACGTACGGGCTCTGGTCGCCGCTGCTCGAACAGGCGCGCGCGCTGGGCGCGTCGCTTGCGGGCGGGCCGGCGGCGTTCCTCGGCTCGGTGCCCGCCACGACGCTGAAGGTCGCGGGGATCGAGCTGTTCTGCTGCGGGCGCGTCACCGCGGACGACCGCGACGAGGAGGTGCTCGCGTTGGACTCGCGTCGGCGGCCGCTACCGGCGGCTGCTCGTCCGCGACGACGGCCGCCTCGGCCGGCGCGATCCTGCTCGGCGACCTGCGCGACGCGCGGGTCCTGCGCGAGCTGCTGCGCGACGGCGACGAGGTCCCGGCCGCGCTGCTCGACGGCTTCGCCGACGCGCCCTTGGGCGGCTACGGCGACGGGAGCATCGCCGACGCCGACCCCGAGCTGAACGTCTGCTCGTGCCAGGGCGTCACGCGTGGCGAGATCGTTGACGTCATCCGCGACCGCGCGCTGCAGACCGTCGAGCAGGTCGCCGAGCACACGCGCGCCTCGACCGGCTGCGGTGGCTGCCGGCCGGACATCGCAGCACTACTCGCCGCTGTCCGCGAGGAGAGCGCTGCGTGACCGGCCGGCGCTGGTGTCAGGACTGATGCGCGCGCGGCATGTGCATGCCCACGTGCATCCGCTCCATGAGCATCGGGACGAGCATCAATGCCCCGAAGCCCACGATCGCGTAGACGACGTCCGTCGTGGTACCCCCGCCGAAGATGTCCGACAGGATGTTGCGGTCGAACAGGCCGACCATGGCCCAGTTCAATCCGCCAATGATGACGAGCGCGAGCCAGAGCGGCTCGAATCGCTTGATGACCTCCATCGCATGCCTCCTTGGTGCATACAGCAGAGGATTGTGACTTACGACACGAAGTACCCCGCTCGTTGCGGGCGGTTACTCGTCGTCTGACGTCTCTTCGTCATCGGGCGTCGCATCCTCCGGGGCGGTCTCCGGATAGCCCTGGCCGACGTCCTGCCCACGGGGGTCCTCGGTGTGATCGGGTTCGCGCTGGTCGCTCATGGCCCCGTCCTACCCGCATCTGCCTCCTTGGGCCGAGTTGCTGGCGTCCCGCATGCGTTGGGGTGCGGACTCGTGCGCGTGGGCCCCGAGCGTCGTAACTATTACGACGTTGGGGGCCCAGGGGTCGCGCGGGGACAAAGGGGTCAGACCCCAATGTCACGCTTTGGCCGAGGGGCGTTGTGCGGGGCGCGGGGCCCGGTTCGGGCATTGAGGAAAGGCGGGTCAAGTCACCCGCGGCCCACAACGGGCGCGGGCGGTTCACCCTCTCCCTCAGTGACCGCAGTCCACGCCGAGCGCTCGCCCGAGCGAACCGCGCTGCGCGCCACCGAAATGACGCAACGCCCGCAAAGCGACAGTCCGCTACGCCGCGAGGAGTGGCGGCAGATCCGCCGGCGTCCCGGCGATCGCGTTGGCCCCGGCGGACCGCAGCTCGTCTTCGTCGCCGATGCCCCACAGGACTCCGACCGCGCGGATGCCGTGGGCCTCGGCGGCGCGCATGTCGAAGGATCGGTCGCCGACGAGGGCACGCGGGGCGTGGGCGGCCATCGCGCGAGCCAGGGTGGCTGACTTGGGTTCTGCGCGCTCGGACAACGACGGGCCGAAGACCGCCGCGAAGCGATCGCGGAGCCCGAGCGAATCGAGCAACGGCTCGGCGAGCGCGCGCGGCTTCGACGTCACGACGACCAGGTCGTCGTCGAGCGCGGCCAGTGCCTCGTCCATCCCTTCGAAGACCGAGCTCTCGGCAGACGCGCGGGCGCGATAGCGCTCGCGGTAGGCCTCCACGCACGCATCCGCGACCCGCTCACCCGCAAGCTGGGCGAACGTCGCGTGCAACGGCGGCCCGAGGTACGGGTGCAGCTCGACCTCGGGGCGAGGCGCGACGCCGTGCAGCGACAACGCATGGTTCACGCAGCGCGCGAACGCACGGCGTGAATCGACCAGCACGCCGTCGAGGTCGAACGCGATGCTCAGAGGAGACCCAGCGCGCCGCCGGCGTGCTTGACGAGGTCGAACAGCGGCGATGGGACGATGCCGCCGGCGAGCACGGCGATGCCGAAGAGCACCGCGACGAAGACGACCTCGGGCTCGGCGCGGCGCACGCTCTCGGAGGCGGCGACGGCCGGGTCCAGCGGATCCGCCGCTCCGCCCGCCAGCGCGGGGCGCCCGCCGATGCCGGTGGAGGCCGGTGTGACCTCGGTGCCGACCGCCGGGCGCATCCACATCGCGGCAAGCACCCGCAGGTAGTAGCCGAGCGAGATCATCGAGCCCACGACGATGAAGATGCCGAGCCACGCGTAGCCGCCGTCGACGGTGGCCTCGATGAGGTAGATCTTGCCGATGAATCCCGCGGTCGCCGGGATGCCCGCGAGCGACAGCATCGCGAGCGTCATGGGCCAGGCCAGCACGGGCCGCAGCGCGCCGAGGCCGCGGACCGAGTCGATGTGGTCGCCCAGTCCGGTCTCCCGCTCGCGCGCGATGATCACCGCGAACGCGGCGAGGTTCATCGCCAGGTACACGGCGAGGTAGAAGACCGTCGCCTTCACGCCGAGCTGGGTCGAGACGACGACGCCGGCGAGGATGTAGCCCGCCTGCGCCACCGACGACCAGGCGAGCAGGCGCTTCAGCGAGGTCTGCGCCAGTGCGCCGACGTTGCCGACGATGATCGTGGTCGCGGCGAGCGCGGCCATGATCGGGGCCCAGTCGGGCTGAGCGTCGATCAGCGCGACGTCGAAGAGCCGCAGCAGCACGCCGAACGCGGCCGCCTTCGTCGCGACGGCCATGAACGCCGTCACCGGCGTCGGCGCGCCCTCGTAGACGTCGGGCGTCCACTGGTGGAACGGCGCCACGCTGGCCTTGAACGCGAGGCCGGTCAGCGTCAGGGCAATGCCCGTGAGGAACAGCACGTCCGTCGCCATGCCGCCCGCGGCGGCGCCCTTTGCGATCCCGGAGAAGTCGGTCGAGCCCGTCGCGCCGTAGAGCATCGCCAGGCCGTAGACCAGCGTCGCCGAGCCGACCGAGCCGACGATCAGGTACTTCAGCCCGGACTCGAGCGAGGTGGCGCGCCGCATCTCGGTCGCGCAGAGCACGTACAGGGGGATCGACAGCAGCTCGAACGCGACGAACAACGTGATCGTGTTCTGCGCCTCGACCAGCAGAGCCATGCCCGCGATCGACGTCAGCAGCAGCGCGAAGTACTCGCCGTGCGCGGCTTCGACCGGCGCCGCGGCCCGCCACGACAGCAGCACCGCCGCGATGCCCGCGGTGAAGATGATCAGCATCAGCACCAGCGCCAGGCCGTCGATGCGCAGCGCCGCGGACACGAGGTCGGCGTTGCGGTCCCACTGCCAGATCGCCAGCCCGATCGCGGCGCCCAGCGACGCGATCGCCGCCAGCGGCACGAGCGTGTGGCGCGCGAACCGTGGACGCAGCAGGCCCATCAGCAGCACGAGCGTCGCGCCGCCGAAGAGCGCCAGCAGCGGCGACAGCGCGTTCCAGTCCATGTGCGGCGCCTTGGCGACGGCGAGGGTCATCGGATGACCGTGATCGACGGGTGGTAGGGCAGCGCGTCGATCCGCTTGAGCGCGAACTGCGGGTAGACGGCCAGGAACAGGATCACGGCCACGAGCGGCACGAGCACCAGCCCGTCGGCGAGCGACATCTCACGCGACTCGACGCCGGGGCCCACGCGGTTGTGGACCATCCGGATGAACGCGCGCAGCGTGTAGACGCTCGCGAGCACGACACCCGTGAAGGCGACGCACGCGATGGCGAGCTTCGAGTTGAAGACCCCGAGCAGGATCAGGAACTCTCCGACGAAGTTCGACGACCCGGGCATCGCGAGGTTCGCGAGCGCGACGATCAGGAACAGCGTGGCCAGCACGGGCGCGCGGAACGCGATGCCGCCCATGTCGCGGATGTCCTCCGAGCCGCCCGCGCGCGCTGCCATCAGCCCGACGATGAAGAACGCCGGCGCCACGACGATCCCGTGGTTGAACGCCTGCAGGATCGCTCCCTGCGCGCCCTGATCGCGCAGCGCGAAGATCCCGAGGGTGATGAAGCCGAGCTGCGCCACCGAGGAGTAGCCGAGGATCAGGCGCGCCTTCGTGGTCGTGAACGCCATCACCGAGCCGTAGAGGATCGACGCCAGCGCGATCAGCAGCATCAGCGTCTGGAAGTGGCCGAACGCGTCGGGGAACAGCGGGAGGCAGATGCGCAGGAAGCCGTAGGCGGCGACCTTCGAGAGCACGCCCGAGAACACGGCGAGCACCGGAAGCGGCATCGCCGAGTAGCCGTCGGGCATCCAGCCGTGCAGCGGGAAGGCCGGCATCTTCACGAGGAACGCCGCGGCGAAGAACAGGAACAGCCACTCCTGCGAGCCCCTGCCGAGGTGGTTCTTGGCGAGGTAGGCGATGTCGAAGTTGAGGTGCGCATCCTGGCTGTTGGACGTGAGCACCGCGACCGCGACCGCGGCCGCAAGCATCAGCAGCGAGCCGACCAGCGTGTAGATGACGAGCTTCGTCACGCCCGCGACGCGGTTGGGCCCGACGCCCCACTGCCCGGTCAGGAAGTAGAACGGGATCAGCATCAGGTCGAAGAACCCGACGAACAGCGCGAGGTCCTGGGCGGTCAGCGCGCCGAGCACCGCCGACTCGGCGACAGCGAGCCACAGGTAGAAGCCGCGCTCGCGCTCCCAGACCTGCAGCGACGACCAGATCATCGTCGCCGCGAACAGGATCGTCGTCAGCAGGATGAGGACCAGGTTCAGCCCGTCGACGCCCAGGTGGTAGCGGATGCCGAGCTCGGCGATCCACGACTTGTCGGTCTTGAACTGCTCGCCGCCGCCGGTGTCGTACTGGACGAGCATCGCGATCGACAGCCCGAGCGTCACGAGCGAGCCGGCAGACCGCCCCGGCGCGAGCGGAGCGCCCGGCAGACAGCGCGCCGAACAGCGGCGGCCGCGGCGGGGAGCCAGATCAGGAGTCGAGAGATCCACGTCAGCTCGCCTGGATCAGGAAGTAGAGGGCCAGGCCCGCGAGCGCCGAGCAGCGACGAGCGCGGCGTACGCGCGCAGGAAGCCCGACTGGATCGCGCGGACCGCGGCGCTGCCCGCCGTGACGATCCCGGTCGTGCCGCCGATGAGCGCCCCGTCGACGAACACGCGCTCGAACGTCCCCTGCCCGAAGCGCCCGAACGCCGCGAACGGCCGCACGACGATCGCGTCGATCAGCTCGTCGAACCACCACTTGTTCTTGAAGAGCGGTGTACGGGCCGCCGAACCGCGCGCGCACGCGCTCGGCGGTGCCGGGCTGCTGGACCCAGACGCGGTAGGCGATCGCGATGCCCGCCAGGCCGACCGCGGCGCCGAGCAGCAGGCCCAGGCCGGTCGCGCCGTCGCTGGCGTGCAGATGGACGTACTTCGAGTCGGCGAACGTCGGCTCGAGGAAGTTGTCGATCGCGTTGACCCAGCCGAACGGCAGCTGCAGCACGCCGCCGACCACCGCCAGGAACGCGAGCACGCTCATCGCGGCGCGCATCGGGAACTCGCGTTCGGCGATGTGGTGCTCCGGGCCCGGGGAAGCCGACCTCGGTGTCCTCCTCCTCGCCGGTGGCGGGGTTCGTGTGCACCTCGGCGTGGTGCAGGTGGCCGCCCTCGAGCTCGGCCGCCTCGGGCACCGGCTCCCCCCAGAACGCCCGGAAGATCATCCGCCACGTGTAGATGGCGGTGAGGAACGCGCCGACGTAGCCGGCGACGTAGAGGATCCAGTGCCAGCCCCCGCGCGCGCCCATCAGCGCGAGGATCTCGTCCTTGGAGAAGAAGCCCGAGAACGGCGGGATGCCGCTCAGGGCAAGGCCGCCGATCACGAAGCACAGGTAGGTGAAGGGCATCGCCTTGCGGAAGCCGCCCATGCGATCCAGGTTCTGCTCGCCCGCCATCGCCGCGATCACCGAGCCGGCCGCCATGAAGAGCAGCGCCTTGAAGAACGCGTGCGTCATCAGGTGGAACAGGCCTGCGGCGTAGGCCCCGGCCGAGACGCCCATGATCATGTAGCCGATCTGGGACATCGTCGAGTAGGCGATGACGCGCTTGAGGTCCGTCTGCGCCAGCGCCGTGGTGGCGGCGATCAGCAGCGTCACGCAGCCAACGATCGCGCCCACGTCGGCGGCCGCCGGGGCCTGCTCGAACAGCGGGTGCATGCGCGCGATCAGGTAGACGCCGGCGGTCACCATCGTCGCGGCGTGGATCAGGGCGCTGACCGGCGTCGGGCCCTCCATCGCGTCCGGGAGCCACGTGTGCAGCGGCACCTGCGCGGACTTCGCGAACGCGCCGACGAGCAGCAGGATGCAGCCCGCGGTGAGGTCCCCGCCCGAGATCTGGCTCGCCTTGTGGAACGTGCCGAGGAAGTCCAGCGTGCCCGAGTGCTTGAAGATGAAGTACGTCCCGAGCACGAGGCCGACGTCGCCGACGACGTTGACGACGAACGCCTTGATGCCCGCCTGCGTTGCCGTCGTGCGCCGGTACCAGAACGAGATGAGCAGGTAGCTCGCCGCGCCGACGAACGCCCAGCCGATGATCAGCAGCAGGAAGTTGCCCGCCATGACCAGGACGAGCATCGAGAACACGAAGAAGTTCAGGTACGCGAAGAACCGCGAGTAGCCGCGGTCGCTGGCCATGTAGGCGACCGAGTAGAGGTGGATCAGCATCGAGACGCCCGTCACCACCAGCGCCATGAAGATGCTCAGCGGATCGATCAGGATCGAGAGCTGCGCGTCGATCCCGCCGCGCCCGGACGTGACCGCGTAGTCCCAGAGCGACGAGACCACCTGCCTGTGCTCCTCGCCGCGGTCCTGCAGCGAGACGAACGTGAGGATCGCGCAGACGAACGAGGCGGCAATCGCTGCGGTCCCGATCAGCCCGGCGGCGCGGCCGCTCAGGCGGTTGAACAGCAGGCCGATGAGGATCGAGCCGAAGAGCGGGAAGCCGACGATCAGCCAGCCGGTGGTCGTCATCCGCTGAGCTCCGTCATCTCGTCGACGTCGACGGGCAGCCTGCGGCGGTACATCGCGACGACGACGCCGAGGCCGATGCAGACCTCACACGCGGCGACAACCATCACGACGATCGCGAAGATCTGCCCGTCGCCGTTGCCCCACATGCGGCTGAACGCGATCAGCGCAAGGTTCGCGGCGTTCAGCATCAGCTCCAGGCAGAGCAGGATCACGAGCGGGTTGCGGCGCGTCAGCACGCCGCCGGCGCCGATCGAGAACACCAACGCGCTGACCACGAGGTACCAGGCGATGTGCATCTACCAGCCGCCCCTGTCCCGCGCGGCCTCTTCGTCCTCCGTGAGGCCCCGGCCCGTGGGCGGCAGGACGCCGACGCCCTCGGCCATCGTGCCGGTGCCCAGCGGGCGCGGGCGGTCCAGCGGCGTCGCCGGCGCCGGGTCGGCGATGCCGCCGCGCCGGCGCGCGAGCACCACTGCGCCGACAGCGGCGATCAGCAGCAGGAACGACGCGACCTCGAACGGCAGCAGGAACTTCGTCAGCAGCAGCTCGCCGATCTGCCCGGGCGTCCCGAAGCCGGGGTCGTACTGCGCGCCGTCGGAGTCGATCGCCTGCAGGCTCGAGCCCAGGAACGCGATCACGAGCTCGACGAACAGCGCGGTCGCGAACACGATCGCGCCGACCTGCAGCGCCGGGCCGCCCGCCGGGCGCACCGGCATCTGCGTGCCGCCGACGTAGGCGACCACGAACACGTAGAGCACCATCACCGCGCCCGCGTAGACCACGACCTGCGCGGCCGCGACGAACTGCGCGCGCAGCAGCAGGAACAGCGCCGCCAGCGACAGCAGGTGGAAGACCAGCGCGAGGACCGAATAGAAGGGGTTGCTGATCCGGACGACCCCGATGGCCCCCGCGATGGCGCCGATGCCGGCGATGAAGAAGAGGACTTCCGCCATGGGACGGGGCGCAGGCTATTCGCCCTCGGCGCGCAGCGGCGTGCGCTCCAGGGGCTCGGCGAGCAGCATCTCCTTGGTGAAGATCAGGTCGGAGCGGTCGTAGTCGCTCATCTCGTAGTCGTGGCCCATCGTGATCGCGTCGAACGGGCACGCGACCTCGCAGTAGCCGCAGAAGATGCAGCGGCTGAGGTTGATCTCGTAGACCGCGGCGTAGCGCTCGCCGGCGGACACGCGGTTGTCCGCCGTGTTCTCGGCGGCGACGACGCGGATGCAGTCCGCCGGGCAGGCGGCCGCGCACAGCGAGCAGCCGACGCACTTCTCCAGGCCGGTGTCCTCGAAGCGGTGCAGCCGGTGCCGGCCGCGGAAGCGCGGATAGACCGGGCACCTTCTCCTCGGGGTACTGGTAGGTCGTCGTGCCCTCGACCATGCGCGCGAACGTCGTCTTCAGGCCGCGCAGCGTCTCGCCGAACGCGCGGTAGACGCCGCCGGCGCCGCCGGCGCTGTCCGGGCCCTTGATCGGCTGGACGACGCCCTCGGGCGGCGGCCACCGTGCGGGGGTCACGTGCTCACCACCAGGATCGCGGTCACCAGGGCGTTCAGCGTGGCCAGCGGCAGCAGGATCTTCCAGCCGAAGCTCATCAGCTGGTCGTAGCGCAGGCGCGGCAGCGTCGCGCGGACCCAGATGAACAGGAACGCGAAGAAGCACATCTTCCCCAGCACGACGAACGGGTCGACCCAGCCGGGCGGGTGGATCCCGAAGGGCATCATCCAGCCGCCGAGGAAGACCGTCGTCACGACGCCGGAGATGACGAGCACGTTGAGGTACTCGGCGAAGTAGTAGCTCGCGAAGCGCCCGCCGCCGTACTCGGTGTTGTAGCCGCCGACCAGCTCGGCGTCGGCCTCCACGAGGTCGAACGGCGCGCGGTTGGACTCCGCGAACGAGGCCGTCAGGAAGATGATGAAGCCGACGAACTGGGGCACGACGTACCACATGCCCGCCTGCGCCTCGACGATGCCCGTCAGGCTCAGCGTCTGGGCGGTCATCACGACGCCGACGAGCGCGAGCCCCTGCGCGACCTCGTAGGAGATCAGCTGCGCGGCGGCGCGCATCGAGCCCAGGAACGAGTACTTCGAGCCGCTCGCCCAGCCGCCGAGCATGATCCCGTAGAAGGCAACGGCGCCGAACGCGAACAGGTACAGCGGGCCGATCGAGAGGTCGACTCCGTACAGCCCGACCTGGGTGCCGAAGATGTCCTGCGTGCGGCCGAACGGGATGATCGCGAACGCCGCGACCGCGGTCAGGATCGAGACGATCGGCGCCAGCGCGAACAGCCAGCCGATCGACGTCTTGGGGCGGAACTGCTCCTTCGTGAGCAGCTTGAGGATGTCGGCCAGCGGCTGGGCGAAGCCGAACGGGCCGACGCGGTTGGGGCCGAAGCGGTGCTGCATCCGGCCGAGGATCTTGCGCTCTGCGATCAGCACGATCGGGACGAGCTGCAGGCCGACGGCGAACAGCACGATCGCCTTGATGATCTGGACGTACCAGGGCTCGTAGTAGTCGACGGTTGCGAGCACCGTGGTCATGCGAGCACCACGGTCTCGGCCTTGCGCACGCCCGCGGTGCCGACGCACGCCGGCGACGTCGCCCTCGAGGAACGCGCTGCCCTCCGGCACCGCGTCGCGCACGTGGACGACCGCCTCGACCGGTCGCGCCCGTCGGGCGCGACGATCGCGGTCATGCCCTCGAAGAGCTCCAGGCGCTGGGCGTCGGCCGGGCGACAGCAACACGCGCGCGCGGAGCGCAGGAAATGCAGCGCGGGCGAGTGCGGCGACCTCGGGCGCCGGCCCAGATCGAGCGGAACGTGCCGAGCGCCAGCTCCGAGCCGCTGGGCCGCGTGCGGCGCGGCGGCGTCTCGAGGCCGAACGGCCCGGCGTCGGCGTCGCTGGTGTACGCCGAGGCGGCCTCGCGCTCCTGCCAGCGCACGCCGCGCCCGCCGATCTCGTCGAGCGTCAGGCCGGCGTAGAAGGGGATGTGTTCGGCCATGTGGGCGGTCGCCATCGGGCCGGTGAGGATGCCGGTATCGGCGCCGAGGCGCGTGCAGAGGTCGTTGAGCACCTGCCAGCCCGAGCGCACGTCGCCGGGATGGCCGATCCCCGCGCGCAGGCGCTGCAGGCGGCCGTCGGGGTGCGTGAGCGTACCGTCGCGCTCGGCCCACGACTCGGCCGGGAAGACGACGTTCGCGTGCTCGGCGATGCCGGGGGTCAGGAACATCGCGTGCGCGATCACGGTGGTCGCGCGATCGAGCGCGGGCGCCCACCGCCGGGAAGCTCTGCGAGCGGGTCCGTATGCAGCAGGTAGAGCGCGCTCAGGTCGCCGGAGCCGGCCGCCTCGGCGATCTCCGGTGCGCTGCGGCCCGACGCGCAGCCGACCTCGCGCAGCCCGCGGCCGTTCGTGCCCGACGGGATCTCGAGCAGGCCCGCGCCGTCGTGGCCGCGGTCGAAGCCCTTGGCGGCGACGTTGAGCAGCGCCCGCGCCGCGTGGTCGGCGCGCGGGCCGCTGAGCAGCCGCTCGCCGTAGAGGATCACGAAGTCGCGGGCGTCGAAGAGCGCCGCGATGCCGTTGACCTCCTGCTCGGTCGTGCCCGCCGCCTCGGCGAGCTCGGCGACGACGCCGCCACCGCCCAGCGCGGCGTTCAGCGCGGCGAGGAACGCCTCGCCGGCGCCCGGGGCGAAGCGCGCGATCAGCCGCGGCGTTCGGGTCCAGCGACGACGGGCGGCTGGTCGCGACGGCGAGCTTGACGTGGTTGCGCCGCACGCCCTTGCGGATGCGAAGGTCGACGATCGGCATGTCGTCGACGGGCTCGGTGTCGAGCACGAGCACGGCATGGGCGAACTCGATGTCCGGCACGGTCGCCTGCAGCTCGGGGTGCCCGAGCGCGGCGCGCAGCTCGTCCGAGGGCCCGCCGGCCGCGCGCGCGTCGACGTCCTGGGAGCCGAGCACCTCGCGCACGAGATGGCCGAGGAGATGCCCTTCCTCGTTGGATGTCTGGCCGCCGGCCAGCGCGGCGACCTTGCCGTTCGCGCGGCCGAGCGCCGCGGCGGCCTCGTCCAGCGCCCGGTCCCAGCCGACCTCGCGCAGCTCGCCGCCGTCGCGGATCATCGGGCGCGTGATGCGCTCGTCGGACGTGGATCGCCTGGTAGGCGAAGCGGCCCTTGTCGCACAGCCAGCCGTCGTCGACGTCGTCGTGGTCGCGCGCCAGGACGCGCAGCACGCGATCGTCGCGGACGGTGAAGGACACGTTGCACTGCGACGGGCACAGCGTGCAGATCGAGCCCCGCCTGCTCGATGTCCCACGGGCGCGCACGGAAGCGGTAGGGCTGCGACGTCAGCGCGCCCACGGGGCACAGCTCGATGATGTTGCCGCTGAACGGCGCGACGTAGGGGTGGCCGTCGAACGTGCCGACGTACGTGTGCGCTCCGCGCTCGGTGAAGATCAGCTGGTAGTCCTCGCTGATCTCCTGGCTGAAGCGCACGCAGCGGTAGCAGAGGATGCAGCGCTCGCGGTCGATCGCGATCAGCGGTGACAGCGCCAGCGGCTTCTCGAAGTGGCGCTTGGGCTCGATGAAGCGCGAGTGGCCGCCGCCCCAGCCGAAGGAGATGTCCTGCAGCGGGCACTCGCCGCCCTTGTCGCAGACCGGGCAGTCGAGCGGGTGGTTGATCAGCAGGAACTCGACGACCGCCTCCTGGGCCTCCTTGACGCGGTCGGTCTGCGTGTGGACGACCATGCCGTCCTTGACCGGCGTCGAGCAGGCGGTCTGCAGCTTCGGGATGCCCTCGATCTCGACGAGGCACATGCGGCAGGCGCCGACCGGCTGGCCGAGCTTGGGCTCGTAACAGAAGACGGGTATCTCGACGTCGCCGTGCTTGGCGGCGTCGACGAGCATCGTGTTCTCGGGCGCGGTGACCTCGCGGCCGTCGATCGAGAACGTGATGTCGCGGTGCGGGGGACGGGGCATCAGGCCACCGCCCCCTGCGCCTCGAGCTCCACGCCGCGCCGGTTCTCCATGTACTCCTCGAACTGCGGGCGGAACTTCTGGATCATCGAGCCGATCGGCATCGCCATCGCGTCGCCCAGCACGCACAGGCAGTTGCCGATGATCCGCTCCTGGACCGAGGCCATGATGTCGAGGTCCATCGGCGTGCCCAGTCCGGACTGGATGCGCTCGAGCATCTTCACGGTCCAGTTCGTGCCCTCGCGGCACGGGGTGCACTTGCCGCACGACTCGTGGCGGTAGAAGTTCGCGAGCTTCAGCGCGACGTCGACGACGGAGTTCGAGTCGTCGACGACGATGATCGCGCCCGAGCCGAGCATCGAGCCGGCCTTGGCGAGCGAGTCGAAGTCGTAGGGGAGGTCGAGGTCGTCCTTGGTCAGGACCGGCGACGACGATCCCCCGGGGAACCAGAAGAGGACCTCGCGGCCATCGGGCGGCCCGCCGGCGAGGCCATAGATGAGCTCGCGTGACGAGATCCCGAGCTCGATCTCGTAGTTGCCCGGCCGCTGGACGTTGCCGCTGACGGAGACGAGCTTCGTGCCGGTCGAGTTCGCGACGCCGATCTTCGCGTACTCCTGCGCGCCCATCCGGACGATGTGCGGGATCGTCGCGAGCGTCTCGACGTTGTTGATCAGCGTGGGGCCCTGGTAGAGGCCCTGGTTGGCCGGGAACGGCGGCTTCAGGCGCGGGTTGCCGCGCTTGCCCTCCAGCGAGTCGAGCAGGCCGGTCTCCTCGCCGCAGATGTACGCGCCGGCGCCGCGGTGGACGACCAGCTGCAGGTCGCCGAGCAGGCCCGCCTCGCGCGCCTCCACGAGCGCGGCGTCGAGGATGTCGGCGACCTCCTCGTATTCGCCGCGGATGTAGATGAACGAGCGGTTCGCGCCGGCGGCGTGGGCGGCGATGATCATGCCCTCGATCAGCATGTGCGGCGACTTGGTCATGAGCTCGCGGTCCTTGAAGGTCCCGGGCTCGGACTCGTCGGCGTTGCAGACGAGGTACTTGTCCATCGTCGTCTTGGGCAGGAACGAGGCCTTCTTGCCCATCGAGAAGCCCGCGCCGCCGCGCCCGCGCAGGCCAGAGTCCTCGAGCGCGGTCACGAGCTCGTCGCGCGGCATCGCCAGCGCCTTGGCGACCATCTCGTAGCCACCGCGGCGGCGGTAGACCTCGAGCGTGTTGAGCCCGGGCTCGTCGATGTCCTCGAACAGCAGCGTCTGCGTCATGACCGGTTCGCGTTCGGGTCGGCGACAGGGCGGCGGACGAGGTGCTTGCCGGGCAGCACCTCGCGGCCCTCGCGCATCGCGGCGATCACCTCGGGCACCTCGTCGCGCGTGATCGGGCCGACGTAGACGCCGTTGACCGACGCCATCGGCGCGATGTCGCAGGCTCCGAGGCATTCGAAGCCGCGGATGTTGAACTCGGTGTCCTCGCCGGCCTCGTCCTGGAATGCCGCGAGGAGCTCGTCGGCCCCGAGCAGCGAGCACGAGATGTTCGTGCAGACGTAGATCGTCTGGCGGCCGACCGGCGTCGTCTCGAGCATGTCGTAGAAGGTCGCGACCGCGGTCAGGTACGCGGGCGTCAGGCGCATCACGCACGCCGCCTGCTCGATGCCCTCGGGCGTGCACCAGCCGTAGCGGCGCTGGACGGCCGCGAGCGCGGGGATCGCGGCGCTGCGGCGATCGGGGTACTTCGCCATGTGGTCCTCGATCTCGGCGCGCAGCTCCTCGGGGACCGGCGTCGTCGCGGGGTCGGGGACCGGCGACGGGTCCTTCGTCAGGTCCGCGCCCTCGTCCCAGCCGGGCACGCGGGATCCGTGCCCGTATCGGCGCACTTCGAGCTCACCTGTCGATGCCCCCGAGGACCGGATCCAGGGCCGCGAGCGTCGCGATCAGGTCGGCGATGTAGGCGTCCTTGCACCATCGGCGCGGTCGCCTGCAGGTTCACGAACGACGGGTCGCGCATGTGCACGCGCGCCGGCTTGCTCGACCCGTCCGACCGGACGAAGCAGCCCAGCTCGCCGCGCGGCGACTCGATCGGGTAGTAGGCCTCGCCCGGCGGCACGCGGAAGCCCTCGGTCACGAGCTTGAAGTGGTGGATAAGCGCCTCCATCGAGGTGGCAAGCTCGTGGCGCGGCGGCAGCGCGACCTTGCGGTCCTCGGTGATCCACGGGCCCTCGGGCAGCCCGTCGAGCGCCTGCTCGATGATCTTCACCGACTCGCGGATCTCGGCGATGCGCACGAAGAAGCGGTCGTAGTTGTCGCCCTCGGTGCCGACGGGGATGTTGAACTCGAAGTCCTCGTAGGACGAGTACGGCATCGCCTTGCGCAGGTCCCACGGGTTGCCGGTGGCGCGCAGCAGCGGGCCGGTCACCCCGAGGCCCAGCAGCGTCTCCTCGTCGAGCGGGCAGACATGGCGCAGGCGGGCGAGGACGATCTCGTTCTTGGTCCAGCAGCGCCTCGTACTGGTCGACGCGCTCGGGCATCTCCTTGCAGAACGCGCGGACCTTCTCGGCGAACCCGACCGGGATGTCCTCCATCACGCCGCCGACCTGGATGTAGCGCGTGTGCATGCGCTGGCCGCTGGAGTACTCGAAGAGGTCGAGGATCGTCTCGCGGTCGCGGAAGCAGTACCAGAACATCGAGATCGCGCCGAGGTCCAGCGCGCTGGTCCCGAGCCACACGAGGTGGCTCATGATCCGGTTGAGCTCCAGGTGCAGGACGCGCAGGTACTGCGCGCGTCTGGGGATCTCGCAGTCCAGCAGCGTCTCGGTCGCCCCGCAGAACGCCATCGCGTTGAAGTAGTACGCGAGGTAGTCCATCCGCTCGATGACGGGGATGGCCTTCCAGTAGCTCTTGTCCTCGGCGGTCTTCTCGATGCCGGTGTGGACGTAGCCGATGATCGGCTTGAGGTCGCGCACGACCTCGCCCTCGAGCGTCACGAGCAGGCGCAGCACCCCGTGCGTCGCGGGGTGGTGTGGCCCCATGTTGAGCGTCAGCAGCTCGGTGTCGGTGCTCGGCAGCGACGAGATGTCGATCGAGGCCTCGCGTGCGCGGTAGTCGACGTCGGTCGGCTGCGCGTCACGGTCGAGCTCGTCGAGCTGGTCGGTGTCGGGGGTCACAGCGTGTAGTCCGTTCCCTCGGCCTCGTCGACCGTGAAGAGAACCGGCTCGCCGCCGATCGGGAAGTCGCGGCGCTGGGGAAAGCCCTCGTAGTCCTCGGGCATCAGGATCCGGCGCAGGTCCGGGTGGCCCTCGAAGACGACGCCGAACATGTCGTAGACCTCGCGCTCCTGGTGGTCGGCGGTCGGCCAGTCCGCGACGACCGACGCGACGCTCGGCGCGTCGGTCGGGACACGCAGCTTGACCGTGATCCGGTCCAGCGCCTTCATGTCGAGCAGCTCGTAGTGCACGCCCAGCCGTGGCTCCTCGGGGAAGTAGTCCACGCCATGGACGGAGGCCAGGAACGTGAAGCCCTTGTCGCGCAGCGCCGTAAGCGTCTCGCGGATCGAGCCGGGAGTGATCTCGATGGCGGACTTGTCGCGGAAGAAGACGGTGTCGACGACGCTCTCGCCGAGGTCCTGGGCGATCAGCTCCAACCCCGTCGCGTCAGGCATCCCCCGACGATCTCCTCGGTGCCGCGCGCCTCGTAGCGGGGGGGGTCGCGCCAGCCCATCGACGGATCCTCCAGCACCATCCTGCGCAGCTTCAGGATCCCGTGCGTCAGCGCCTCCGGGCGGGGCGGGCAGCCGGGGACATGGACGTCGACCGGCATGAACTTGTCCGCCGGCACGATCGCGTAGTTGTTGAACACGCCCATGCTCGACGAGCAGGCGCCCATCGCGATCGCGTACTTGGGCTCGAGCATCTGGTCGTAGATGCGCCGGATGATCGGCGCCATCTTGATGCTGACCCGGCCGCTCAGGATGAGCATGTCGGCCTGGCGCGGCGACGCGCGGAACGCCTCGAAGCCGAAGCGCGCGATGTCGACGCGCGCGGCGACGATCGACATCATCTCGATCGCGCAACAGGCCAGGCCGAAGGTCGCGGGGAACAGCGAGTTGCCGCGGGCCCAGTCGACGGCCTTGTCGAGCGTCGTGGTGAGGATGCGCTCGTGGACGTGCTTCTCGAGCTCCGAGTCGGTGATGTCGCCGCGCAGCATGTCGCGGGCGCGCAGCTGGCGGATCCGGAAGTCGTCGGGCGCGGCGGCCTCGCGGCGGACTATCTCCACTCGAGGGCCCCTCTCCGCCAGACGTAGACGAACGCGACGAGCAGCAGCGCGATGAAGACGATCGTCTCGACCATCGCGAACGTGCCGAAGTCCCGCAGCCGGACCGCCACCGGGTAGAGGAAGACGACCTCGATGTCGAACAAGATGAACAGCATCGCGATCAGGTAGAAGCTGATCCCGAAGCGGAAGCCCTGCTGGACCTCCGACGGCAGGCCGCATTCGTACGGATCGGCCTTGGACTTGATGCCCTCGCGCCGGCCGGGCCCGATGATCGCGTTGAGGACGCCGAAGGCGGCGCCGACGCCGGTGCCGAGCAGGACGAAGATGATCGCTGGGAGGTAGGTCCGTAGCACCCGGGTGGCGTTCTATCACGCCTTGTAACGCATTGATACTTAGTGACAGAAGGCTCGTTTCCGCATGCACTCCGTCGCCGTCGTCCTTGCCCTCATCGCCGTCATCCTGAACGGGCTCGCCGCGCTGCTGGGCGCGTGGGCGTGGCGGCGGTTCGAGGCCCCGCGCGCGTTCTGGCTGACGCTCCGCGCAGGCCAGGGCGCCGCGATCGCGCAGGCCGTGTTCGCCGGCGTCGCGGCCGCCGCCGGGTCGCGCCCCGACGACGGGCTCTACTGGCTCTACGCGGTGCTCCCGGTCGTCGTCGGCTTCTTCGCCGAGCAGCTGCGCACCGTCGTCGCGCGCACCGAGCTCGAACGCCGCGGCCTGCCGGACGCCCAGGCGGTCGGCTCGCTCCCCACCGAGCAGCAGACACTCCTCGTCCGCGCGATCCTGCACCGCGAGCTGGGTGTCATGGCGGTCGCCGCGGCCGTCGTGTGCTTCCTGGCGCTGCGGGCGCTCTCGACGGCGGCGGGGCTGTAGGCTCGCTGTTGCTTCGCGGGCGAAGCGTTGACGTTGGTGGCGCGCAGCGCGGT
Source organism: uncultured Actinomycetes bacterium (assembly GCA_963794105.1). Lineage (GTDB taxonomy): Bacteria > Actinomycetota > Thermoleophilia > Solirubrobacterales > Solirubrobacteraceae > AC-49. The sequence continues at coordinate 20,103 of CAWCEB010000143.1, forward strand.
CGCGCGTGGGCTGCGGTCATTGAGGGAGAGGGTGAGCCGCGCGCGTCGTGGCCGTGGGCCCCCAACGTGGGACATTGGGGTCTGACCCTTTGTCCCCGCGCGCGCCCGGGCCCCCAACGTCGTTAGTTACGACGTCGGGGCCACGCGGACTGCGCACCCGTCCTTCTCCCTCGACGCCCGAACCACGCCGCGCGTACCACCAACGCCCGCACTGGACGCTGCCGCAACTCGGCCAAGGCGTCAGCGCTCCACGTAGCCGCCGCGGAAGAACACGAGCGGCTCGCCTTCCGAGGCCGCGCCGTCGATGACGCTGCCGATGCCGATGGTGTGGTCGCCGCCGGGGAGCAGCTCCACGAGGTCGCATGCGACCCAGGCCAATGCGTCGTCGAGGACCGGGACGCCGTGGGCGACGGTGTGGGTGACGGAATCGAACTTCTCCTCGGCGACGCGCTTGGACGCGAACGCGGCCGCGAGATCCTCCTGGCCCGCGCGCAGCACGTTGACGGCGAAGCGGCGCGCGTCGCGCACGACGGGGAGCGTGCGCGAGGCGTTGTCGAAGCAGACGAGCAGCAGAAGCGGGTCGAGGCTGAGGCTCGTCACGGCGTTGGTCGTCAGGCCGGCCGGGCCGGCGTGACCCTGGCACGTGACGATCGCCACACCGGTGGCGAAATGGCCGATGACGTCGCGGTATTCGGTGGCGTCGATGCCGGGATCCTAGGAGGAGCGAAGCGTCCGGCGGAGAACCATGCGGGGACCCGGCGTCGGTGAGCAGACGGTCGCAGACTTCATTTGCGCGACGGTCTCGTACGGCGGCAACCAATGCCGGCGTCGGGTCACTTCACGACGGTCAGCGTGCCGTACTGGCCGAGGTTCTCGTGGTTGGAGATCGTGCACGCGAGCCGGTAGCGGCCGGGCTTGAGCGTGATCGGGTCGCGCTCCTTGACGGTCTCGCCCGGGATGGGCGGTGTCGGTGCGCCCGTAGACGACCTCCTTCGTCGGGTCGTCGGTGATCGACTCGACGACGAGGTTGTGCGTCAGCCGCCCCTCGTTGACCGCGACGAGATGGATCCGCCCGGCCTTCATCCGGACGTTCTGCGGCTGGATCCGGTACTCGTCGAGCGTCACGCGCAGCGTCGTGCCGGGGACCGCGACGGCAGCCGGTTCGCCGCTGCAGCCGGCCGCCACCGCCGCCGCGCCGAGCATGGCCATGAGGGCGCAGGAGCGGGACATCGCGCGGCGCATACTGCCGTATAGACTGCGCCGCCAATGCCCCGCCGCGCGCTGACAGTCGTCCTCGCCGTGGTCGCGGTCGCCTCGCTGAGCGCCTGCGGATCCGAGTCGATCGACCTGGCCAAGAGCGACCCGAACTACAAGGGCGCCCAGCTGTTCGCCGAGCGCTGCTCGGGCTGTCACACGCTCGACGCGGCGGGCACGCAGGGCTCCGCGACGAAGGTCCGCGACCGTGAGCGCGTCGACGGCCCGAACTTCAACACCCGCAAGGAACAGGTCGACCAGGTGCTCTACGCGATCCGCAACGGCGGCTTCTCCGGCGCGATCATGCCCGAGAACATCGTCGTCGGGCACGAGGCCCAGCTGGTCGCCGAGTACCTGGCGAAGTACGCCGGCCGCTGACCGGCCGCTGTGCTCGAGCTCCGCGCGATCCGCCACGACCCGGACGCCGTCAAGGCCGCGCTGGCGCGCAAGGCGCCCGACCTGGCGCCGCGCGTCGACGAGCTGCTCGCCGCCGACGAGACATGGCGCGCCGCGACGGCGGCGGCCGAGTCGCTGCGCGCCGAGCAGAAGCAGGCCTCCGAGGCGATCGGCGCCGCGAAGGCCCGCGGCGAGGACGCCGCCGACGCCCTCGCGCGTGTAAAGGAGCTCTCGGCGACGGTGAAGGAGCGCACGGAGGAGGCGCGCACCGCCGAGGAGCGGCTGCAGGCGATCCTCGTGACGCTGCCCAACCTGCCCGACCCCACCGCGACCGACGAGGACACGACGATCAGGGAGGTCGGGGAGGCCGGCAGGGAAGGCCGCGACCACCTGGAGCTGGCCGGCGACCGCATCGATATGGAGCGCGGCGCGCGGTTGTCGGGCTCGCGCTTCGCCTACCTGCGCGGCGACGTCGCGCTGCTCGAGATGGCGCTCGTGCGCTGGGCGACCGACAGGCTGATGGGGCATGGCTTCGAGCCGGTGCTGCCGCCGGTGCTGGTCCGCGAGGAGGCGCTCTACGGCACCGGCTTCCTGCCCGACACCGAGCAGCAGATCTACCGCCTGCCCGAGGACGACCTGTACCTCGTCGGGACAAGCGAGGTCGCGCTCGCGTCGATGCACGCCGGCGAGATCGTCGACGGCGGCGACCTCCCGCTGCGCTACGCGGGCTTCTCGTCGTGCTTCCGGCGCGAGGCCGGCGCGGCCGGCAAGGACACCCGCGGCATCTTCCGCGTTCACCAGTTCGACAAGCTCGAGATGTTCTGCTTCGTCGAGGCCGGCGCATCGGGCGAGGAGCACGAGCGCCTGCTCGCAATCGAGGAGGAGCTGCTCACCGAGCTCGAGATCCCGTATCGGGTGGTGAACATCGCGGTCGACGACCTCGGCGCGTCGGCGGCGAAGAAGTACGACTGCGAGGCGTGGATGCCGGGCCAGGGGCGCTACCGCGAGGTCACCTCCACGTCGAACACCACCGACTACCAGGCGCGCCGCCTGGACATCCGCGCGCGGCCGGCGGGCGGCGGCAAGCCGGAGATCGTGCATACGCTGAACGGCACGGCGGTGACCGGCCGTCACATGATCGCGCTGCTGGAGAACGGTCAGCGCGACGACGGCACGATCGTGATGCCCGCGTGCCTGCACGCGTATGGCATGCCGCCGGTGCTTCAGTCGGCCGCGACCTGACGCAACCGCGCGATCGCCTCGTCGCAGCTCGGCAGGATGTCGAACGTCGAGTCGAGCTTCGTGATCTCGAAGAGGCGCAGGACCGTCGGGTTCGCGCACGCGATCACCATCGCCCCGCGCACGCGCGTGACGCGGCGCAGGCCGTTGAGCAGGACGCTGAGGCCGGTCGAATCGATGAACTCCACGCCGGTGAGGTCCAGCACGACGCGGGTCCTGCCGCTGGCGATGGCGGCGTTGAGGCGCTCTGAGAACTCCGGCGCGGTGGTCGCGTGGATCTCTCCGGCCACGCGGATCACGACGGTCTGCTCGTCGAGCTCTTCCTCGCTCAGGTCGAAGTTGGGGGCCTCGAACGCCATGTCTGGCCGACACTAATGCACGCGCGGGCGCGCAAGGCGAGTTGCAGCGCCAAGCGTCCCTCCGGATCGTCCAGAACGTCGCCAAAGCGCTCGCGCAACCGGGCCAGCCGGTAGCGCACGGTCTGGGGGTGGATGTGCAGCTCGGCGGCGACCGTCGGGTGGTGCCCGTGGGCATCGAGCCAAGCCCGCAGCGTGTCCGTGAGACGGCCGGATCGGTCGCCGGCGAGCGGAGCGAGCGCCCGATCCGCCAGCCGCGCGGCGAGCTCTTCGTCGGCCGCGATCAGCAGGTCGGGCAGGCGGTCGTCGGCGAACACCGGCGAATCGGCCGCCAGCGCACGGGCCGCGACGGCAAGCCGGTGCGAGAGCGGCGCCTGCGCGGGCTCGACCGCCGGGCCGACGCCCGCCGGCGTGTCGGAGAGGACCGCTCGCAGCCGCGAACCCGGTGCCTCGGGGTCGGCGACGACCAGGAGGTCGTCGGCCGCGATCGCACCGGGGCCCAGCCGCGCCGCGATCCGGTCGGCGTCGCCGGCCGCGACGACGGCGACCAATCGGGGAAGCGGCCAGCCGGCCTCCTGCCCTGCGGACTCGAGCGCCGCGTCCGGCTGGCCCTCGATCAGGGCCGCCACCAGGCGCCGCCGCAGCCGCTCGGACTCGCCGGCGACGCGCGCCTGGGCCGACGCGTAGCCCGCGACCGACTCCGCGGCCAGCTGGTCGATGTAGGCGAAGATCGCCTCCGCCAGGCGGCGCTGGTCGTCGGCGCTGATCCCGGCGCGGGCGGCGGCCTCGCCGCTGCGGCGCCACGCCACGCGCGCGCCCGTCCGGTAGGCGGCCTGCAGCGCGTCCAGCGTGCGGCCCTGGCGGTGCTCGCCGCGGCCAAGCGCCCGGTAGACGCCGCCGCGCGGCGCCGCCCCCGGGGCGCCCAGCAGGTCGACGAACTGCGCGAGCGCCTGCTCGACGCCCGTCCGGATGCCGCGGCCGAAGTCGCCGCGCAGCGGGCGGTCGTACTCGGGGACGGCCTCGGCGATCGCCGCGATGATCTCGTCGGCCAGCGCCGGCAGTCCGGGGCGCAGGACGTCGCCCAGCCGCCGCGGCAGCTCGCTCCATGGCCGTTCGTCAGAACTTGTCACAAGATGACAAGAATACGCCATCTTGACGTGGCGATTGGCGCAGAAGCCAGCGAATTTGCGTGCTTAGGTGCAGGTCATGACTCGCTTGGAGCGCAACATCAACCTCATCGCGGTCTTCGGACCGTTCGTCGCCCTGGCCGCCGTCACGCCCCTGGCGTGGCACACGGACCTGCTCAACTGGAGCGACATCGTCGTGTTCGCGCTCATGTACGTGGTCGCCGGGCTGGGGATCACGGTCGGCTACCACCGGCTGCTGACGCATCGCGCCTTCCAGACCCCGAAGTGGCTCGAGTACGCCTTCGCGGTCACCGGCGGCCTCGCCGTCCAGGGCCGCGTCATCGACTGGGTCGCCGACCACCGCAAGCACCACGCCCACACCGACGAGGACGGCGACCCGCATTCGCCGCACGCCGGCCAGGGCGCCGGGGTCCGCGGAGCGCTGCGCGGGCTGTACCACGCCCATGTGGGCTGGCTGTTCAGCGAGCAGGGGCGCGCGCGGCCCGACAAGTACGCGCGCGATCTCTTCGAGGATCGCGGCATGCGCGTGATCCACCGCAACTTCCAGTGGATCGTCCTGGCGACGTTCGCGATCCCGTTCGCGCTGGGCTTCGCCCTGACGCAGTCGCTGCACGGCGCGCTGACCGCGCTGCTGTGGGGCGGCCTCGTGCGCGTCTCGATGCTGCATCACGTGACGTGGTCGATCAACAGCGTCTGCCACTTCTTCGGGACCCGGCGCTTCGCCACCGACGACCACTCGACCAACGTGTTCTGGCTCGCGCTGCCGTCGTTCGGCGAGTCCTGGCACCACAACCACCACGCGTTCCCGCGCTCGGCCTCCCATGGCCTGCGCCCGTGGGAGATCGACATCTCGGCGCTCGTGGTCCGCGCGCTGCGCCGGCTCGGCCTGGCCTGGAACGTCGTCGAGATCACGCCCGAGCGTCAGGCGCAGCTGCGCGAAGCCGCATAGTTAGGGCGTGTACGACGTCCTGGGCTTCGCGATCCGCGCCGTTCGCGAGGCGCTGAACGCGGCTGCGGACCTCGCTGTCGCTCGGGGCCGCCCGGCGCCGACGATCGGGCTGGAGGGCGATGCGGTCGTCGCGGCGTTCGAGAGCGAGCGGCGCCTGCGCGCCCCTGGGCTGGAGGGCGCGAGCGGCTTCGCCGAGTTGTCGCGGTTCGCCGAGACGGCTGACGGTTGGATCCGGCTGCACGGCAACTACCCGCACCATCGTGACGCGCTCCTGAGGGTGCTCGGCGAGGCCGATCCGCTCGGAGCCGCGCGCTCGTGGCGGGCGCTCGAGCTGGAGGACGCGATCGTTGCCGGCGGCGGCTGCGCCGCGGCCGTGCGCACGGCCGGCGAATGGGCGGCGAGCCCGCAGGGGCAGGCCATCGCGCCGGAGCCCGTCCGGGTCGTCGACACCGACCGGCCGCTGCAGCCGGCCGCGGAGCTGCCCGCGAGCGGCATCCGCGTGCTCGACCTCACGCGCGTCATCGCCGGGCCGGTCGGTACCCGCTACCTCGCCGCCCTCGGCGCGGACGTCCTGCGGATCGACCCACCCGCGATGCCCGAGCTGCCGCTGCAGGTCGCCGACGGCTCGCCGGGCAAGCGCCTGCTGGCGCGGGACCTGCGCGCCGATCCGCTGCGGGCCGGCGAGCTCGACGGCTTCGACGTGGTCGTGCTCGGCTACCGGCCCGGGGCGCTCGCGGCGCTCGGGCTGTCGAGCGACGCGCTCGCCGCCGAGCATCCGCATCTCACCGTGGTGCAGCTGTCGGCCTGGGGCACGCGCGGGCCGTGGGGAACGCGGCGCGGCTTCGACAGCCTCGTCCAGGCCGCGGCGGGCATCGCCGATGCGCTCGGCGCGCTCGACGGCGCGCCGGGCGCGCTGCCCGTGCAGGCGCTCGACCACGCGACGGGCTATCGGATCGCGGCGGCGGCGCTGCGTGGCGTGGCGAGCCGCGCGCGGGGCGAGCGGCGCCCAGCACGCGCAGCTCGCGCTCGCGCAGACCGCCGCGGAGCTGATGGCAACCGCGGGCGGCGAACCCTGGCCGGCGGTCGAGGGGCCACCGCTCGAGCCGCTGCCCGACGGCCGACGGGTGGTCCCCCCGCCCGGCTCCCTGGACGGCCGCCGCTTGTCGTTCACCTAACTGCGACATTTCCGGTGCATCGGCGGCTACCGTGCCGTCGATGTCCGATCCGCACGACGAACAGCTGCGCCGTCGCGAGTTCCTGCAGCGGACCGCGCTGACCGCCGGGCTGGCCACGTCGTTCGCGACGCTGCTGCCCGCCGACACGCTCGTCGCCGAGGCGGCGCGCCGCCAGCGCCGGCGGTTCCTGCCGGCGCCGCGCAACATCCCCGTCGACACGATCGTCGTGCTGATGATGGAGAACCGGTCGTTCGACCACTACCTCGGGTGGATGCCGGACGCCGACGGTCGCCAGGCGGGGCTGCAGTACACGGACAAGAACGGGGTGATCCACGAGACGCAGCGGCTGACGCCCGACTTCCAGGGCTGCGGGCACCCCGACCCCGACCACTCGTGGGACGGCGGGCGCACGCAGCTCGACGGCGGGGCGTGCGACGGCTTCCTGCGCTCCGGCGACAACGACGTCTTCTCGATCTCCTACTACGAGGAGGGCGACCTCGGCTTCATCCAGGACGCGGCGAAGACGTTCACCACGTTCGATCGCTTCCACTGCTCGCTGATGGGATCGACGCTGCCCAACCGCGAGTACATGTGGGCCGCCGAGTCCTACGGCAACCGCGACAACGCGCTGCCGCCGCAGACGCAGTACACGACCGGGTTCCCCGACAACACGATCTTCGCCGCGCTCGACAAGGCGGGCGTGTCGAACCGCTACTTCTTCAACGACGTGCCGGTCAGCGCGCTGTGGGGCGCCGACCGGCTGCACAACTCCGGGCTCGATCGCGGAGTACTACGCGCGTTGCGCGAGCGGCACGCTGCCGCGCGTCAGCTACGTCGATCCCAACTTCGCGGGCAGCGTCGGCGAGGGCCCGGGGCTCAGCGGCGACGAGCACCCCCACGGCGACGTGCGCGCCGGCCAGGCGTTCATGGCCGACGTCGTGCACGCGTTCATGGAGTCGCCGCAGTTCAAGCGCGGCGCGCTGTTCATCATCTACGACGAATGGGGCGGCTTCTTCGACCACGTCGCGCCCGCCGCGCGTGCCCGACCTGCGCAACGACGCGGACATCGACAAGGACTACGGCCTGATGGGCTTCCGGATCCCGACGATCGCGGTGTCGCCGTGGGTCCGGCGCAACCACGTCGAGCACACGCTCTACGGATTCGAGTCGATCCTGAAGTTCATCTGCTACCGCTTCGGCATCGCGCCGCTGAACACGCGCGTCGCGCATGCGCAACAACATCGGGCGCTCGTTCGACTGGCGTCACAGGCCGCGGCTGGACGTCCCCGACCTGCCGCGGCCCGAGCACGTCGTCTCGGCACCGTGCATGGGCAACCCCGACGGCGCGGATGCCGTGCGCGAGCACGAGCACGACCTGCTGGACCTCGTGACGAGCGGCTACCTCGACCGGCTGGGCTTCGAGTACACGCCGGCGACGCCGCGTCGACCTATCGCGAGCCGTCGAAGCTGCTCACCGCGCTCGCGCCGTAGAAGTCGCTTGGGCGCTTGCTCTAGGGGGTAAGTTGAACAGACTTGTCTGTTCAGCCCGATGCCCGTGACCGGCTGCTCGACACGGCCTATGAGCTCTTCTCCACGCGGGGCGTCCGTGGCGTGGGGATCGACGAGGTCGTGGCGAAGGCCGACGTTGCGAAGGCCACGCTCTACCGCCACTTCCGATCCAAGGACGAGCTCGTCCTCGCGTTCCTGCAGGAGCGCGAGCACCGCTGGACCTTCGACTGGGTCGCCGCGCAGGCACGCCAGCGCGGCGACTACGCCCGAGGAGCACCTGCTCGGCATCTTCGACCTGTTCGACGAGTGGTTCCGGCGCGAGGACTTCGAGGGCTGCTCGTTCATCAACGTCCTGCTCGAGATGAGCGCCGAGCATCCGGCCGGGCGCGCCTGCGTCCGGCATCTGGAGAACATCCGCGGCGTCGTCTCGGAGCTCGCGCAAGAGGCCGGCCTGCGCGACCCCGAGGAGTTCGCCCGGTCGTGGCACATCCTCATGAAGGGATCGATCGTGCAGGCAGCCGAGGGAGATGTCGACGCCGCGCGGCGCGCCCAGGCGCTCGCGCGACTCCTGATCGAGCAGCATCGAGTGCAGGCGGAAGTCGTATGACGCTGCTCCCGACCGCCCAGGACGACGCTCAGCTGCACGCGGCGTACGCCGAGTCGCGCGACGAGCAGCTGCGCGCGATGCTGGCCGAGCGCTACCTGCCGCTCGCGCGCAGCATCGCGCGGCGCTACGCGCGCGGGCCCGAGCCGCTCGACGATCTCGTGCAGGTCGCGGCGCTGGGCTGCTCAAGGCGCTGGACCGGTTCGACCCCGCGCGCGGCATCGCCTTCTCGAGCTTCGCGGTCCCGACGATCGCGGGCGAGCTTCGCCGCTACTTCCGCGATCGCACGTGGACGGTGCGTCCGCCGCGCGACCTGCAGGAGCGGGCGCTCGCCGTCGACAAGATCACCGAGGAGCTCACGAACCGCCTCGGCCGCAGCCCGACCGTCCGGCAGATCGGCCAGGCGCTGGAGCTGCCCGACGAAGCCGTCCTCGAGGCGATGGAGGCGCTGCGTGCGGGCTCCGCGACGTCGCTCTCGGTCCAGCGTGGCGCTGACGACGAGGGCGAGCACACGCTCGAGGCCTCGATCGGCGTGGACGAGGACGGCTTCGAGCTGGCCGAGCACCGCGCGGTCTACGAGCAGCTCGCGCAGTGCCTCACCGAGCGCGAGCGCATGATCGTCGAGCTGCGGTTCGGCGAGGACATGACGCAGGAGGAGATCGGCAAGCAGGTCGGCGTCTCGCAGATGCAGGTCTCCCGCCTGCTGCGCCAGGCGCTGGTGAAGCTGTCGGCGGCGGCACGCGACGCCTGAGCGGGCCCATGGTTGCCGCCGGCTCGCGGCGGGCGTAGGTTGGCACGGACCGCCTGCGTGAGCGAGAGGAGCCCCGATGTACATGACGATCCGCACCTACCGCGTGGGGAAGGGGTCGATCGACGAGGTGATGCACCGCGTCGACCGCGACCTGGCCGAGGCATTCGCCCAGGAGCCGGGCTTCATCTCCTACCAAGTCGCCCGGACCGGCGACCGGACGGTTGCGTCGGCGACCCTGTTCGCGGATCGCGAGCAGGGCGAGGCCTCCAACGAGCTCGCGGCCGAGTGGGTGGCGGACGCGCTCGCCGACTTCGAGGTGGAGCGGATGGGTGTCATGGGCGGCGAGGTGATGGTGAGCCGCGCCAGCGCCGACGTGCTGGAGCCGGCTCACAGCTGACGCCGCGGTGCTCGCTCGGATAACGGCCGGTACGTGTGCGCTCCTGGCGGGGCTGGGCGCAGCGATCGCGCTGGCGGCTTCCGGGGGGCTTGATCCGTCGTTCGGGACGGGCGGCACGGTGGTGCTCGATCGCCCCACGGAGACGTACCCGACCCCCGCGGCGGTCATGCCGGGCGGCAAGATCGTGCTCGTGACGACCGCGAACGACAAGGTCGTGGTCTCGAGGCTCCTGTCGAACGGGGCGCCCGATCCGACGTTCGACAACGACGGGCAGGCCGTGATCCAGGCGGCCCACGCGCTCCGCGGCTACGCGGTTGCCATCGAGCCCGATGGCAAGATCATCGTCGCCGGATCGATGGGCAACTCGCTGCCGGGGACCGACGCCGCGGTGTGGCGGCTGAAGGCCGACGGCGGATCTGGTTCCCCCAACAGCGCGCTCGACCCGACGTTCGACGCGGACGGCGTCGCGCTGATCGACAGCACGCAGGAGGAGTACGCGGAGGCCGTGGGAATCCAGCCCGACGGCAGGATCGTCATCGCGGGCCGGACCTACAACTCCCCGGGACCGGCGAACGTCGGCGTCTGGCGGCTGCTGCCCGACGGGGGCACCGGCGCAGTCAACGGGGCACTCGACCACAGCTTCGACACCGACGGCGCCGCCGGCATCGGCGACGGCGGATACGACGACGCCCAAGGGCTGGCGCTGGCGCCCGACGGCAAGATCCTCGTCGCCGGGGAGAGCGACATCGACGCCCCCGCTCGAAACGCCGTCGTGTGGCGGGTCCAGGCAAACGGCGGGCCCGGCGGCTTCAACGGCGCGCTGGACACGACGTTCGACACGGACGGGCGGGCCAGCATCGACGCCGGCGGCGACGAGGTCGCAACCGGCATCGCGCTGGCGCCCGACGGCAAGGTCGTGGTGTCGGGCCGGACCAACAGCGCGCCGAATGGCAGCGCGGCGATCGTGTGGCGGCTGAAGGCCGACGGTGCGCTGGATCCGGCGTTCGGCACCAGACGGCGCCGCCCTGGTCGACAGCGGCGGTTACGCCAGGGGCGCGGCGGTCCGGCTGCAGCCCGACGGCAAGATCCTTCTCGCGGGCGCCACGAAGGTCGGCACGAACCCGTTCGCCGCGGCCGTCTGGCGGCTGGCGCCCAACGGGGGCGCGGGTGCCATCAACGATGCGCTGGACCCGGCGTTCGGCACCGGCGGCGCCGTCACCGTGGCCCCCGATCCCGGCGCGAGCGTGGAGGACCTCGTGCTCATGCCCGATCGCAGGATCGTCGCGGCGGGCGCGCTCTCCGGGCGGCAACGCGCTCGTGTTCCGGGTGCTGGGCGATCCGTTCTCGCTGACCGTGGCGAAGGCCGGCACGGGAGCCGGGTCCGTGCAGTCGTCGCCCGGGGGCGTCGACTGCGGGGCGGCGTGCTCGGGATCGTTCGACGATGCGTCGCAGGTCTCGCTGACGGCCGCAGCCGCCGCGGGATCGGCCTTCACCGGCTGGTCGGGCGCCGGATGCACCGGGACCGGGCCCTGCGCGGTCACGATGAGCGCCGATCAGACCGTGACGGCCACGTTCGACGCGCTCCCGCTGCCGGCCAAGCACTTCGTCCTCAAGGCCGGGCAGCTGAGCATGAGGGCCTTCAGGCGCAGCGCGCGGACCGCCAGGGCCGCCATCACCGGCCTCCCGGCCGGAACCAGGATCTCCGCGTCGCTGCTCGGGCGCCGCAGCGTCAGTCTCGCCAAGGCCAAGGCGACCGCGGGAGCCAATGGCCGCGCGAGGCTGACGTTCAGGTTCTCGAAGAAGGGCCGCAAGCGGCTGCGCTCCGCGAAGCTCAAGAGGGTCACGCTGAGGGTGACCGCAACCCCGACCGGCGACACCGCGTCGAAGGCGTCCAAGCGGGTCAAGCTCAGGCGCGCGCGCCGATGACGACGGGCGCCGGTCGCCCGCGGGAGTGCGAGCGACCGGTGCGCCAATGTCAGGTCGCCGCCCGACGCCGCTTGCGAGCGCCGCGCAGCGCGCCCGCGGCCGGCGTGTACGCCGTGGTGTGGCCGTCGTCCCACTCGATCCGGTACCTCGGGGATGGGTCGTCGCGCAGCACCTCGCGGACGGTCCCGATCCGCGGCTTGCGCCCCGTGGACTCCGCCTCGGCGACGACTCGATCTCCGACATGAAAGGCCATGACGCTCCTTTCGACTACAGAGCTTCCGAGCCTAGACCTTTCCGAGCGAGCGAGCTCACGGCCGCGCCTGCGTCAGCCATGGATCGCCTCGCATCCGGCAGTGTTCGGCCGGTCGGCCGGGTCCTCGGTGGCGAGGTCGGGGCCCGGGCCGCAGCTCACGACGGCGTCGGCCGCTGCGGGCTTGTCGCGGGCGTCGAGCTTGTCGCGGCCCTCGCCGCCGAACAGGCGGTCGACGCCAAGCCTGCCCTTGAGGACATCGGGACCTTGGTCTCCGATCAACAGGTCGTCGCCGGCCCGGCCGTCGAGCACGTCCTGGCCCAGCCCGCCGCGCAGCACGTCGGGGCCTGCGCCGCCGATCAGTGTGTCGGGACCGTCCCCGCCGCCGAAGTCGAAGCGAGTGGGACCATCGCCCCTGAGGACGTCGTGACCCTGTCCGCCGCGGACGTTGACCTGCGCCGCCTGCGGGTTGGGCGTGACGGCGTGCACCCGGTCGTCGCCGTCGCCGAGGTCGACCTGGACCAGGCGGACGCGCGTCGGGATGCGGCAGTCGACGACGTTCGCGGACACACCCTCACAGCCGGGTCCCGGGCTGACCGAGGCGCCGTTGTCGGTGAAGCGGACCATGCGGCTGGTCGTCGAGACCTGGACCAGGAGCTGGTTGGGCTCGCCGGGGGCGGCCTTGTAGCGAACCTCGTGCTTCGGGCCGGAAACGAACGTCTGGGCTTCGGCTGCGCGCGAGTCGGCGGGCAGAGCACAGAGCGAGGCGACCAGAAGACATACAGCCACTGCGATCACGGTCATGTGGCTCCAACTGCGCCCAGCGCCCGGAATTACGATCGCGGGCGCGGGTCCGGGGTCCCTCGGTCGTGCGGCATCACGTAGCCGCTCCCTAGCGGCTTGGTACCGGGCGGCAGCCCGAGGCAGGCCGGGTCCAGCCGTACGAACGCGAGCGGCTCCCCGCGCTCGCTCGGTGCGGGGTTGTTCTTGCACCAGGTCAGGCGGCCACGCCGGAAGTCGATCGCCGCCACGAACGGGAGCCCGAACTTCGCGACGACCTTGCCGCCCTGGATCACGTCCTGGGTGACCGCGACGCAGTCGTAGCGCCCGATCGGCTTTGCGAGGTCGAGCTCGTCGCGGGGGAGGTCGCGGCGTAGGGGCCCGCACTCGGTCGCCCGCACGAAGCCTCCCGAGAGCGCGCCCGACGCGACGCGTGCACGGGCGTCCCGGGTGATCGCCCGCTCGGCGTCGCGCACGAGCGCGCGCCGCGCCGCCAGGCGCTCCGCGGTCCCAGCGTGAACGTCTTCGTGCGTCGAGCCGTGGCGGCCATGCGGGCGCTGCTCGGCGATCAGGCGGTCACGCTCGCGCACCACCCTTTGCCGCTGTGCCGCGCGGTCCACGGCCGCCCGCTCCTGCTTGGACCCCTCGATGGCCGGCACGACGAGCGTGAGGACGAGCGCGTCTGCCGCAAGCGCGACGAGGGTGCCGCCGAGCGCGAGCCGCGCGCGGCGCGACATCCGCGGTGGAGGCTCGGAGTAGGACGCTCCGTACGCCATGTCGCCTGCGGACGGTACTCTATGTGTGTGAGTCACACAACGACGCATGACACGAACGTCGTCGGGGCCGGTGTGCTGGCGCTCGCCGACGTGCTCCGCGAGGCCACCGAGCGCGCCGCGGATCACGGGGCGTCGGCGCCGGCGGCGCTCGCAGCACTCGAGAGCTACCTCGGCGGCACGAGCATCGACGAGCTGCGCAGGGTGCTCGCCATCACGCACTCCGGCGCGGTCCGGCTCGTCGATCGCCTCGAGGCGGCCGGGCTCCTGCGTCGCACCCGGGCGTCAGGCGATGCCCGCACGCGTGGGCTGGTGCTGACGCCCGCCGGCCGTCGCGCCGCGCGGCGCGTGCTCGCCCAGCGTGCCGCTGCGCTGGACGCGGCGCTGGCGCCGCTCGATACCCACGAGCGCGAGCAGCTCGGCGACCTACTCGGGCGCGTGCTGGGCGGCCTGACTGACGGCCACGCCAGGGCCGGGCGGATCTGCCGGCTCTGTGAGCCCGGTCCATGCGGCCACGACGAGGGCCGCTGCCCGGTCTCGCAGGCGGCCGCCGCGGCGGAGCCTGTGGCGTAGGGCGGCAGCTAGGCCGTTGCCCGCGCCGCGCCCAGCGCGCGTTCGTGGCCGAGGTAGAGCTCGACCCTCGCGATGCGGCCGCGGCGCATCCCGTACACCAGGCCGAGCTGAACCTCGAGCTCGGTCTCCTCGCCCCGGGGCCGGCCGCTGATGGTGACGAGCGCGACGACGCGATCGCCCACCGCATCGAGGAAGTCGACGACGTAGCGGACGTCCTCGTAGGGGCCGTAGCTCTCCTGGTACCACCGGACGTAGCCCTCGGTCCCGCGGTACGAGCCCGCGATGGGCCAGTCGTCGGCATTGACGATCTCGACGTCGGGGTCGTACCAGCGAGCGTGATGCGCCCGGATGCCCGCCTCGTCCTGACGCTCGCGCTCCGTCGCGTTGAACGACTCGAACGCGCGTCGCACATGCTCGACGTCCTCGTCGCTGACGGCCATGGGCGGGGACGCTATCGGGGAAAGCCGCGGCCGGTGTCCGATTCCCTTCGATCACCGAGCAAGCGGTCGGCGTGAGCGAACACGCCGGCGACTGAGCGTCGTTCGCGCCCGACGGCTGGCTCAGTGGATGTCCTTCGACGCCTGAGCGACCGCGCTCAGGGCGGGCTTGTAGGTGTCGTTGGTGCGCAGCAGGCCGGTGTGCAAACCCCAGAAGTCGTCCTGCCCAGGCGCCGGCGGAAGGTCGTGCCAGGTGTAGTAGATGGCGCTCTTGATCTTCAGCTTCTTGCGCTCCTTGGCCAGCTTCTTCAGCGAGTTGCGGACGAGGTCCGCCTGCTTTGACTCCGACACAGTCTTGCCCTCGGCCTTCGGGCCGCCGCTCGCCCATCCGAACTCGGTGATCACGAGCGACCAGTTCTTGGCGCCGTTCTTGTCGAGCGCCTTTCGCGCGTCGCGCAGGTCCTTCATGATCGCGTCGGCGCTCGGCTCGTAGGGGTGCAGGCCGACGGCGTTGAACACCTTCGCGGCTCCGGCCTTGAATGCGTCGCGGAAGTACTTGCCGGGGTTCTTGTCGATCTTGGG
Organism: uncultured Actinomycetes bacterium; assembly: GCA_963794105.1. Taxonomy (GTDB): domain Bacteria; phylum Actinomycetota; class Thermoleophilia; order Solirubrobacterales; family Solirubrobacteraceae; genus AC-49. Next base: position 35,202 of record CAWCEB010000143.1, read on the forward strand.
CGACCCGGCGCTGATGATCAGCGCCTTGGGGTCGAGCGTGCGGATCGCGTCTGCTGCGGGGCGCGCGAAGTTCACGTACGCCTTGGCGTTGGGCTTGCACTTCCAGAACGGCTTGAAGTTCGGCTCGTTCCAGATCTCGAAGGCGGTCATCGCCTGGTGCGCAGCTTCCGGGTGCTCGGTCCAGAACGTGCCGGTGCGCCCGTAGCGCCCGACGACCTGGCTCACCCAGGCCGCGAAGTCCGACGACTTCTTGGGCGGGTACGCGCAGCGGTCCTCGTTGCCGGCGGGTCGCGACGTCGCCCAAGGCGTCTCGCCGTACAACAGCGGCAGCACGCGGATGCCGTGGCTCGGCGGCGGCAAGCACGAACCGGTCAACCTGCGCCCAGTCGAATACGCCGCGCGCGGGTTCGCTGTAGCCCCACCGGAAGTTCTGACGCAGCACGGTGATGCCGTAGCCCTGCATGGTCGTGAGCATGCGCTCCTGATAGGCGGCATCCCCGGCGTAGACGTCCTCGGCGTTCGTGCCGATGAACCCGGCCGGAGCCTTCGCATGCGAGGCGTTCGGGACCGCTGCGACGAGCAGCACCAGCCATGCCATGCCAGCGCTCACGCCTACTCGCAGAAAACGCTGAACAGCGACACCGGCGGCCGACGAAACCAGGAGACGCACGGATCGCCGACCGTACGCTCGTCGCCCGCGCACATCAGCGCCGCGACGCTTCTGTCCCCACTGAGCGGTTGAACCTCACAGAAGCGCACCGAATGCTGACCGTCCGACGCGGCAGAACGGACCTGGTGTCAGACCAGCAAGGGTGCGCGCGCGTCGGCCAGGTGTCGTGCGCACCTCCTCCAGGTTTCGTGCGCACCTCCCTGCCGAGCGGTCGGTTGAACGCCACAGAAGCGCACCGAACGCTGACCGTCCGACGCGCCTTACGAAGCCGCACTAGCGTCTCATGCCGCCGGCTGGTCGGGTGGACCCGGAGGCGGGTCCGCGGGCGGAGACGGAGGTCCATCTCGCTCGCGATGGCGGCGCCAGAGCGCATAGCCGCCGATGCCCGCGCCGGCCGCGCCGGCGACGATCAGCACCCAGCCCCACCACGGCACATCCTCGTCGGACTCCTCGTCGCCGGTGGTCGAGCCGGGCGCGACCACGGCGACCTTGGCCGCCTTGTTGCCGCCCTGCGTGACCGTCTGCGTCGTGGTGACGGTCTTGGGCGGCTGGGTGACCGTCTGCGTCTCCGCGGTGGTGACGGTCTTGGGCGGCTTGGTGTGTCTGCGTCTCCGCGGTGGTGACCGTCTTGGGCGGTGTCGTCCCCGTCGTCTGGGCCTCGGTCGCGGTGGTTGGCGCGGTCTTGGCCGCGGTTTGCGTGCCGCCGGTGACCTGCGCTGCCGCGGTCGCGGCCGCCGACTTGGCCTGCTGCGCAACCGTGCCCGAGCCGCCGGACCCGCACGAGGTCAACCCCCACGCCAAGGCGAGCCCGGCGACGAACGCCGGAACCAGCTTTGCGGCCGCACTCGCATGGCCCATGCGACGCGCCTCAGTGGAAGACGGCCACGATGCCGATGCCGACGAGCGCGGTGACGATCCACGCGATCTGCAGCGGCAGCTGGAAGGAGTGGTCGACCACGCGTTTACCGAGGTTGGTGGTGCCGGTGCGGTCGGCCTCGGCGGCGGCGATCTGCGTGCCATTCGCGGGCAGGAAGAGGACGCCGACGACGGCGGTCCACATGGCGATCATGTAGCCGGCACCGATGCCGAGTGCGAGGCCGAGCGGGACCATGGTTCTGGTGGCGGCGGATTGGCTTGTCGTCAGAGCCGCGACCAGGAAGATCGAGACGGCGATCATGAACGGCCACTTGTTGGCGAGGTCGCCAAGCGCCGAGACGATGGCGTCCTCGTTGTTGGCGATGAACGTGTCCGCCATCCAGGCGATGCCGAACAGGGCGATCATCGCCACCATCCCGGAACGGAAGATCGGCATGCCGGGGACGTCGGCGGCACTGACCTTGCAGGTGACGAGCATCAGCGCCGCCGCCGTGAGCATGACCATCTGGATGATGGGAGTGACGCCCAGCGGCTCGGTGCCGCCGTCCTCACCGGCGACGGTCGGCCGGATGTCGTCGAAGAACCCGAAGACGCAGATGACGAGCACCGCTCCGAGGAAGATCGCGACGCTGCGCTTGGCGTAGGTCTGCAGCTGGATGTCGGCCGCCGGCGCCGGCGGCTGGACCTCGCCTGCATCCAGTCGCCGCTTGTACTCGGGATCGTCGATCAGTTCCTTGCCATGCTTGTTCATCACGAAGGACATGACGATGATCGCCACGAGGCTGGCCGGGATCGTGATCAGCAGCACGTCGACGAGGTCATAGCCCTTGGCCTCGACGAGCGGCAGGAGCGTCGCCATCGCCGCTGCCACCGGGCTTGAGGTGATGCCCAGCGCGGAGGCCACCGTCGAGCCCGCCAGCGGCCGCTCGGGCCGGATCTCGTTGGCGTAGGCGACCTCGTTGATGACCGGGACGATGGAGTAGAAGGTGTTGCTCGTCCCCGTGAGGATGCACAGCACGTAGGAGACGAGCGGGGCGGCGTAGTTGATCGACCGGGGTCGTGCGCGCAGCGCCTGGCTGGCGAGCATCACCATGTAGTCGATCCCGCCCGCCGCCTCCATCGCGGCGGCGGCGGCGATGACGGCGATGATGATGAGCATCGCGTCGACCGGCGGTTCGCCGGGGTCCAGCCCGAAGCCGAACACGAGCACGAGCGTGCCGACGCCGCCCCACAGGCCGAGTCCCATGCCGCCGGAGCGAACGCCCAGTGCGATGAAGCCGATGACGAGCAGGCCTTCGATGGCGATGAGGCCCCAGTCGTACGTCGGCTCCTTGGGCGCGGGCTCGGCGGACGTGGTGGTCGCCGCCGGGGCGCTGGTGCTCGTCGTCGGCTTCGCGGCGGGAGTCGTGCTCGTCGAAGCGGGCGTGGTGGCCGTCGTCTTCGTCGTCGATGTCGTCGACTGTGCAGCTGCGTTCGGCGCCTTGGCCGGTCCGCCGATCAGCAGGCCGCCACCGAGGGCGATCAGCGCCGCGACCGCGAGGACGACGAAGCGCCTCACGCGGTGCGCCTCTGCAGCCGGCGGCAGGTGCCGCTGCGTTTGAACGCATCGGCGAGCGCCGGGTCAAGCGCCGTGATGGCTTGGACGGTCGCGCGGCCCTGCACGATCGAGCGGGCCAGCGCCGTCACCGGCGCGGCCAGCAACTCGAACGCCTTGCCGGCGATGCTGCTGTTCGGCGGGTCCTGCTTGAGCTGGTGCCTGGCGGTGAGCAGGTTGGCCTCGGTCTTCACCGCCCACGCGCGCATCGCGGCGGCGGCCTGCGCGCCCTGCGCGACGTCCGGGATCCCGGCGCGCTGGATCCCGTGGCGCAGCGTCTGCTTGGTGGCGATGATCGCCTTGTCCACCGCCAGCCGGATCGAAACGGTGTGTTCGAGTGTGTCGCCGGAAGAGCCGTCGCTGTTGCGCGCGCCGTAGTTGCTCTTCTGAACCTCCTTGCGGATGTCCTTAAGCGAGCCCTCCCAGGCGCCGACGGTGCGGCACACGTCGTCGGCCCAGGCTTGGGTGCGTACGGTGTCGCCGGTGTGGTCGCGCCCGTTGCCGGCAGCGACCAGGATCAGGACCAGGCCGAGCCCGAGCAGGATGCCGATGACCCAGCCCCTCATCGAGGGGCGCCGTTCGGTTTGGACATGTCGTCCACGAAACCGACGAGCAAGGTCCAGAAGCGCTGAACCGTCGGGATGCTCACGCGTTCGTCGGGTGAATGGGGCGACTCGATCTGCGGGCCGAACGAGATCATGTCCAAGCCCGAGACCTTGTCGCCGATCACCGCGGTCTCCAGGCCGGCGTGGATCGCGCTGATGACCGGCTTGTCGTCAAACGACCGTTCGTAGACCGCCTTCAGCGTGGCGAGTGCCGGCGAGTCGAGATTCGGTCGCCAGCCGCCGTAGTTGTGCTTGACCTCGAGCTCCCCGCCGGCAAGACGCGCTGCAGCCTCGAGCGTTGCGAGCACAGCCGGCATCGAAGAGTCGTTCGACGACCGTGTCAGGCTGTGCAGCGTCAGTGTCTGGCCGTCGGTGATGGCCTCACCGAGCGATGATGCTTGTTTCGACCAGCCCGTCGAAGTCCGGGCTCATCGCAAGCGGCCCCGTCGGGATCAGCGCGATCACGTCGAGCAGCTTCGTCGTGGCATCGGCGGTCCACGCGTCGGCGGACTGGTCGGTGCGCTCGATCGACAGGTGCACGTCGGGGTCGGTATTGGCGTACTCGTCGCGAATGGTCGCCTCCGCCCGCGTGAGCGCCTCGCGCAGGCGTTCCTCCTCCGAGGCCGCGACGGCGCAGACCGCGACCGCGTCGCGCGGGATCGCGTTGCGGCTCTTGCCTCCATTCAGCGAAAGCAGGCGAAGCGGGACCTGCGCTGTTTGCCTCGCGCAGCGCACGGCCGAGGTACTTGACGGCGTTGGCGCGGCCGAGGTGGATCTGCACGCCCGAGTGGCCGCCCAGGCCGCCCTCGGCCTTGACGGTCAGCGCGACGAACCCGTCGTCGAGCGGCGCCCGAGGCTCGGTCACTCGCACCCAGGAGTCGGTGCTCCCGGCGCAGCCGACCGTCAGTGTGCCGTCCTCCTCGCTGTCGAGGTTCACGAGGACCTTGCCGTCCAGCAGCGAGCCGTCGAGGCCATTGGCTCCCTCCAGCCCGACCTCCTCGGCGACCGTCATCAGCAGCTGCAGCGGGCCGTGAGGGGCGTCCTCGTCTTCGACCAGCGCCATCATCGCGGCAATCGCCACGCCGTCGTCGGCGCCCAGCGTCGTTCCGTCAGCGGTCAGCCACTCACCGTCGCGGAGCAGCTGCGATGCGGCCCTCGGCGGGATCGTTGGGACTGTCGGGGCTGCGCTCGCAGACCATGTCGAGGTGGCCCTGGAGCACGAGCTTCGGCGCACCTTCACGACCGCTCGTCGCCGGTACGTCGATGACGAGGTTCCGCGCACTGTCGGCTCGAACCGGCAGGCCGCGCTCGCTCGCCCAAGCGCGCACATGCTCGATGACCAGGCTCTTCGTGTCGGGACGGCCGAGCGATCTTCGTCAATCGCTCGAAGTGCGCCCAGAACGGACCTGGTGTCAGACCGTCGATCACCGCGAGCGGATCACAACACGCGCGAGCTGCCGCCAGCAAGGGTGCGCGCCTCCGCCAGGTTTCGTGCGCACCTCCCTGCCGAGCGGTCGGTTGACGTGCATCCTGTGCGCATGGCCGATAGCCACGCACGCCCGGCGGCGGCGATGGATCGCGCCGCCGGCACCGGCGTGCTGCTGGCCGCTTGCGTGTCAGCGTTGGTCGTCAACGCCAACACTTCAGCGGTGACGATCCTGTTGCCGTCGATCAGCGAGGACGTCGGTGCGCCTGTTTCCCAGCTGCAATGGGCTGTGACCGGCTATTCGCTCGTCGGCGCAGCTGTGATCGTGACCGCCGGCGCGCTGGGCGATGTCCTTGGTCGCCGCAAGATCTTCATCGCCGGCCTCGGGCTCTTCATCGCTTCGTGCGCGTTGATCGCGTTGTCCACCGGCGCCGCCGGGGTGGTGGGAGGGCGGATGATCCAGGGCGCGTCGGGAGCCACGATCCTCGCCTGCGGGATGAGCCTGCTGTCAGTCGCGGCCTCTGGGGCCGCGCAGATGAAGGCGATCACGCTCTGGGGCGCGGCCTCAGCGGCCGGCGCGGCGCTCGGGCCACTGATCGGCGGCGTGCTCGCGGACTCCAGCGTGGGTTGGCAGGGCCTGTTCTGGATCGATGCCGCAGTCGCCGCTGCGTGCATACCACTCACGCTCATGACCGTCGCCGAGTCGCGCGACCCCCACCGTTCGCGCTCCATCGACTGGGTTGGAACCGTCCTGATCGCGCTGGTGCTGTCGCCCGTGATCCTCGCGCTGAGCGAGGGCAACGACTGGGGCTGGACATCCGCGCGGACGCTCGGCTGCTTCGTGGTCTCGCTCGTCTCCGGCTGGTTGTTCGTCGTCGTCGAGCGGCGCGTGGAGGCGCCGATCGTGAACCTGGCGCTGCTACGCAACCGGGTCCTCGTGGGCTCGACACTGGCGATCCTCGTCGTCGCCGGAACGATCAACGCGCTGATGTACCTGGTCAGCCTCTACTTCCAGGATCCCGCCGCGCTCGGGTTGGGCGCGTTGCAGGCCGGCGTGGCGACCCTCCCGGCGGCAGCGGGGATGATCATCGTCACCCCGTTCATCACCCCGCTGGCCTCGAAGATCGGTGCCGGCAAGGCGGTCGCGCTCGGCTTCGCGCTCGCCACCGCGGGCTTCGTCGCGCTGGCATTCGTTGAGCAGTCCTGGGTCTACGCCGCGTTCGTCCTGCCGCTCGTCGCCACCGCCGTCGGCCTGGGCATCGCCAACGGGCCGGCCTCGTCGGCCTCAACCGCATCGGTGCCAGACGACCAGGTCGGCGCCGCGTCAGGCATCTCCAACATGGCTCGCTACATCGGCGCAGCCGTCGCGGTCGCGGCCGCCGCGATGATCGACAACGCAGTCCTCAACAACCACCTCGACAACGGCGCCGCGCGCGCCGACGCGCTCGCTGCCGGCCTGGCCGCCGCGTCGCTGATGATGGCCATCTGGACGGCCGCCGGAGTCGGACTGATCGCGCTCATGAAGCGCCACCACGCAAGCCGGCCATCGACGGTCGAGCGCGCGGCCGCCGCGGCAGCGACCACTCACACGATCCCGACGCGACCCGCGGCCACCTCCTGAACGCGCTTGGCCACGCCCGACGACGAGCGTGATGTTCTCGGGCGTCCGCCACTCCACCCCGGGGGATGTCGCCGAGGCGCATGAAGACCGGCTCCTGCTGCTCAGGCATGAACTGAAGCGTGGAGCCTGGACCGACACCGCATGCGCCGACGCTACGGGATGAAGAGCATTGCTGTCCATCAGTCTTGCGGGCGTCGAACGCACGACCGACAGATGGCTGTCGGGGCACGCTCGCCGCTTCACAGGCAAACTGCTGCGAGATATGACCGAGGAGCTCCACTTCGATCCGATCGCCGAGGCGCGGCGACAGTGGGACGAGCACTGGGGTACCGAGGCGGGGCCGTCGATGGTCGCGGTGACGTCGATCATGCGGGCCCATCAGGTCCTGCTCGGCCGGCTAAACGAGCTACTGGCGCAGTGGGACCTGACGTTCCCGCAGTACGAGGCGCTGCTCCTGCTCCTGTACAGTCGCCGCGGCTCGTTGCCGCTAGGAAAGATGGGTACTCGTCTGCAGGTACACCGAGCGAGCGTGACAAACGTGGTTGACCGGCTGGCCGAGAAGGGGCTGGTCGAGCGGCTCGCTCACGAGCAGGATCGCCGAAGTGTTCTCGCGCAGATCACGCCTGCGGGCAAGCGCGTGGCGCGCTTGGCGACTAAGCGGTTGAACGCCGAGCGGTTCGCGACGGGCCCGCTGGATGACCGCTCCTGCGAAGAGTTGTTTGCACTGCTCCGACCGTTGCGTGTTTCGGCCGGCGACTTTCGCGAGTCCTAGTGCTGCGCTTCAGGCGGCGGCTGCCGTTTCCTCCACGGGCAGGTACTCGTAGAAGCCGCGGCCGGTCTTGCGGCCGTGATGGCCGGACACGACCATCCGCTTGAGCAGCGGCGGCGGCGCGTACTCCGGGCGCTTGAACTCCTCGTAGAGCGAGTCGCAGACCGCGTAGAGGACATCGAGGCCGATGAAGTCGCACAGCGTCAGGGGCCCCATCGGGTGCCCTGCGCCGAGCTTCATGCCGTCGTCGATGTCCTCGCGGCTGGCGAAGCCGTCCTCGTACATGCGCACCGCGGCCATCAGGTACGGGCACGAGCAGCATGTTCACGATGAAGCCCGAGCGGTCCTTGGTGCGGATCGGGTGCTTGCCGATCTGCTCGGCGAAGGCCTCGGCGCGCTCGACGGACGCGCGGCCGGTGTCGAGCCCGATGACGATCTCGACGAGCTTCATGACCGGGACCGGCGAGAAGAAGTGCAGGCCCAGGACGCGCTGGGGCTCGCGCGTCCAGGACGCGATCTGGGCGATCGGGATCGACGAGGTGTTGGACGCGAGGATGGCGTCGCGGCACAGCGCGTCGAGGCGCTGGAACAGCTCGCCCTTGACGTTCGGGTCCTCGTAGACAGCCTCGATGACGAGGTTGGCTCGCGCCAGATCCTCCAGTCGCGTGGTGTGCTCGATGCGCGATAGCAGCGGCTGACGCTCCGCGGGGCTCAACTTGCCGGCGGAAACCGCGCGCGCCACCGACTTGATGATGGCCGCGCGGGAGGTATCGAGTGGTGGACGCTCAGGCTCATACACCAGCACCTCGAGCCCTGACCGAGCTACAGACTCTGCAATGCCAGATCCCATAAATCCGGCTCCGACTACCCCGACCACCTCTACGTCCACGCTGGGCCCTTTCTCGGATGCAGTTGACACTAAGGTATCAAATATGTAGACATCCAACTATCTGATGTCCGCGCTTATGCATACTCAGCCATGCCGAGCACCTACGACGAGTGGCTGGCGGCGTACGGCGCGACGCCGGAGCGCGACGCCTCGTTCACCACGCTCAGCGGCGAGCCGGTGAAGCCGCTGTACACCGAGGCCGACATCGCGGACTCGCAGATCGGCCTGCCGGGCCAGTATCCGTTCACGCGCGGCGTGTATCCGTCGATGTACCGGGGGCGGCTGTGGACGATGCGCCAGTTCGCCGGGTTCGGAACGGCGGAGGAGACCAACGAGCGCTTCCGCTACCTGCTGGATCATGGGCAGACCGGGCTGTCGACGGCGTTCGACATGCCGTCGCTGATGGGCCACGACTCCGATCACGCGCGGTCGCTGGGCGAGGTCGGGCGCGAGGGCGTCGCGATCGACTCGCTCGATGACATGCAGACGCTGTTTGAGGGCATCGACCTGGGCGACGTCAGCGTGTCGATGACGATCAACGCGCCCGGCGGCGATCATGCTCGCCTACTACGTCGTGGCGGCCGAGGAGGCCAGGGCGTTCCGCCGACCGGCTGGGCGGCACGATCCAGGCGGACATCCTCAAGGAGTACATCGCCCAGAAGGAATGGTGCTTCCCGATCGATCGAGGCGATGCGGCTGCTGGGGGACATGATCCAGTGGTGCAGCACCGACATGCCGCGCTGGCATCCGGTCTCGATCTCCGGCTACCACATCCGCGAGGCCGGCTCGACGGCGCAGCAGGAGCTCGCGTTCACGCTCAAGGATGGCCTGACCTACGTGCAGCAGGCCGTGGACCGCGGGCTGGACGTCGACGACTTCGCGCCGCGCCTGTCGTTCTTCTTCAACGCGCAGATCGACTTCTTCGAGGAGATCGCCAAGTACCGCGCCGCGCGCCGGATCTGGGCGCGCGAGCTGAAGGAGACCTTCGGCGCCAAGAACCCCAAGTCGTGGCTGATGCGCACCCACGTGCAGACCGCGGGCGTCTCGCTGACCGCCCAGCAGCCGCTGAACAACATCACGCGCACCGCGATCGAGGCGCTCGCCGGCGTGCTCGGCGGGACGCAGTCGCTGCACACCAACTCGTTCGACGAGGCGCTCGCGCTGCCGACCGAGACGGCCGTCCGGATCGCGCTGCGCACGCAGCAGATCATCGCCCACGAGACCGGCGTGGCGAGCACGATCGACCCGCTCGGCGGCTCGCTACTTCGTCGAGGCGCTCACCGACGAGATGGAGGCCGCCGCCTACGCGTACTTCGCGCGCATCGACGAGCTCGGCGGCATGGTCGAGGCGGTCAAGCAGAACTTCCCCCAGCGCGAGATCGCTGATGCGTCCTACGAGCTCCAAGGCGAGATCGACCACGGCCGGCGGATCGTCGTCGGCGTGAACCGTTACACCGAGGGCGACGACGATCAGCACCCGATCCTGCACATCGACCCGGCGCTCGAGCGCAAGCAGGTCGGCCGCGTCCAGGCCGTCCGCGCACGCCGCGACGCCGGGAAGGTCTCGGCCGCCCTCGGCGTCCTCAAGCAGCATGCGTCCACTCGACGCCAACCTCATGCCGCATCTCCTCGACTGCGCTCGTGTTCATGCAACCGAGGGCGAGATCGTGGAGGCGTTGCAGGAGGTCTTCGGCAGCTACACCGAGACGCCCGTCTTCTAGTCCAGCACCACCCCCCACGGAGGAATTCGCATGAAGAAGGTCCTGGCCGCCACGGCCGTCATCGGAATCGCTGCGATCGCGGCCATCCCCGCCTTCGCCGGCACCAAGACCGTGAGGGTCGGCGACAACTACTTCGTCCGCGACGGCGGCCGCCCGACCGTCACGATCAGCAAGGGCTCGACCCTCAAGTTCGTCTGGCGCGGTCACGCGCGCGCACAACGTCGTCAAGAAGAAGGGCCCCGGCGGCCGGATCAACTCCGGCGTCAAGACCAAGGGCTCCTTCAGCCACAGGTTCACGCGTGGCGGCACCTACACGCTCTACTGCACGATCCATGGCCTGTCGGACATGGGCCTGACCGTCAAGGTCCGCTAGGACACGGCCTTCAGCGCGCGGCGGCGCCTGCCTGCAGGCGCCGCCAAGCCGCAGACGTCGAGAAGCGAGGCGCACAGCGCGAGCGGCAGGTCCGCGACCTGTGGCAGCGCGCGCGGGTCTGCATAGGCGCCGAACGTGATGCTGTCGGCGTAGCTGAAGATGCCGATCGACAGCGCGTGGCCGTCGGCGAGCGGGATCACCGGGACGGCCTCGCGCAGCGCGCAGCCGCGCAGCCAGACTCCGATCCGCGGGCCCGGGACGTTGGAGACCGTGAGGTTGTAGGTCCGCGGCGACGCCGCCATCCGCGCCGCCGCCTCCTTGACCGGCGCCGGGAACGCGCCGAGCGAGCCGAGGATCGCCGCACCGCCGGCGGCGCGGTCCTGCTCCTTGAAGCGGGTCGTGGCCGCGCGGACGGCGTCGAGGCGGTCGGCGGCGCTCGTCATCTGGACCGGGAGGTCGACGAACACGAACGAGATCTGGTTGCCGAGATCAGCAGCCCGCTCCGGCGCGCGCGTGGACACGGGAACCATCGCCTTGAGCGCCTGCGGGCGCTCACCGGCGCGCAGCGCGAGCTCACGCAGCGCGCCGCTGACGGCGGTCAGCGCGAGGTCGTTGAGCGTCACGCCGAGCTTGGTCTTGGCGCTGATGAGCGGCTCGATGTCGTGCGTGTGGTGCAGCAGGATCCGCTGCGGTGACAGCGGCGCGTTGACGTAGGACGCGGGCGCGGCGCGCAGCAGGTCCTCGCCGACGGCCAGCGCCGCACGCCGCAGGGTGCCCGCCAGCCGCGGGCTCGCCGCGGCACGCGCGAATCCCGCTGCGGTGCGCAGCGACTCGCCGCCGGCGTCGACCATGGCGTCCAGCGCGAGGCGGGCCGACGACGGGGCAGGTTGCGGGACCCAGTCGTCGGCCTGCGCCTCGGGTGCGTCGGGCGACAGATCGAGCAGCAGCAGGGCCAGTTCGACGGCCGACTTGCCGTCGACCATCGCGTGGTGTGCCTTCATCACGAGCCCGAGCGAGCCGTCCTCGAGCTGCGGCGCGACGTGCAGCGACCACAGCGCCCGGCTGCGATCGAGCGGCAGCGAGAGCACCGCGTCGCAGAGCTCGTCGAAGCGGCTGCGCCTCATGACCTGGCCGGGTTCGGAGAGCGCGACGACGTGCTCGGCGACGTCGAAGCGCTCGTCGTCGACCCACACCGGCTCGGCGAGGAAGCCAGCCCACCCGCCCGTGAACGCCAGGCGCTGGCGAAAGCGCGGCGCGTGCTGCAGGCGCCCCGTGATCGCGCGCCGCAGCTCTTCCACGGATAGGACCCCAGCCACCCCTCCGTCGCGCGGCTCGAAGATCCCCTTCCACGCGACGTGCATGTGCGCCGTCGGCGTCTCCACCCGCAGGAACGACCCATCCAGTGCGCTCAGCCTCGCTCTCGCCATGGCAGCATCGTGGCGGTGCGGCGGTCACGCGCCTATCGACCGCCGGTCGGAAGCCGGACCGTGGGGTCTGTCCCCTCAGTCCAGCTGGACTGTGGGGTCTGTCCCCTCAGTCCAGCTAGCCTGCGGCCGTGCCCTGGGCGTCCGCTCCGCTGCTCGCAGCCCTGGCCGTCTCACCGATGGTCGACCCGCCGACGATGCCGCTCGAGCAGGTCGTCGGGCAGAAGGTCGTGACCGCGTTTGGAGGGACGGTGCCCAGCGACGCGCTGCTGCGCCGGCTGCGAACCGGCCATCTCGGGGGCGTCGTGCTGTTCTCTGAGAACATCGCGTCGCCCGCGCAGCTGCGCGCCCTCACGCGGCGCATCCGGTCTGCCGCGGCGCAGGGCGGCAATCCGCCGCCGCTGATCGCCGTCGACCAGGAGGGAGGGCTCGTCAAGCGGCTGCCATGGGCGCCGCCGAGCTCCGCGGCCGCCGCGATGGCCCGCCCGCGCTCCGAGGGCGCCGCGACCGGCCGCGCGCTGCGGAGCGCCGGGATCACCGTCGATCTCGCCCCAGTCGCCGACGTCGAGCGCCGCCCGAACTTCTTGACGAGCCGCGCCTTCGGCTCCACCGAGGCGGAGGTCGCGCGCGAGGCCTGCGCGTTCGCCGCCGGCCTGCAGTCGGCCGGGGTCACGCCGACGCTCAAGCATTTCCCCGGCCTGGGGGACGCCGCGGGCAACACGGATCTCGAGCGCGTGACGATCCGCGCGCCGCTGCGGCTGGCGCCGTATCGCCGCTGCGCGCACCGCGGGCTCGTGATGCTCGCAAGCGCGACGTATCCGCGAATCGGCCCCAGTCCGGCCGTCTTCGAGCGCCGCGCCTACACGCTGCTGCGCGCCGGGACGGTGACCATCTCCGACGACCTCACCGCTCGCGCGATGGCGGGCCGGGCCGACGTCGCCGTGCGCGCCGCTCGCGCCGGGCTCGACCTCCTGCTCTACGGCGGCGGCGAGGAGACATCCGCCGGCGCGTACCGCCGCCTGCTCAGAGCGGTGCGCCAGGGCCGGCTCGGCGAGCAGCGCCTGCGCGAGAGCGCTGCGCGCATCATCGCGCTCAAGAACGATTAGTCTTCCGGGCCTTCGCCGCCCCCGGGCGGCGCACCCGCTCATGTCCACCGCCACGAAGAGGAAGATCCGCGTCGTCGTCGCAAAGCCCGGCTTGGACGGGCACGATCGCGGCGCGAAGATCATCGCCCGGGCCCTGCGCGACGCCGGCATGGAGGTCATCTACACCGGCCTGCATCAGACGCCCGAGCAGATCGTGGAGACGGTGATCCAGGAGGACGCCGACGCCGTCGGGCTCTCGATCCTCTCCGGTGCCCACATGACCCTCGTGCCGCGCGTCGTCGAGCTGCTGAAGGAGCAGGGCATCGACGACGTGCTCGTGACGGTGGGCGGGACGATCCCCTCCGACGACATCCCGCAGCTCAAGGAGCTCGGGGTCGCGGAGGTGTTCACCCCAGGGGCGCCGACCCAGGCGATCATCGACTTCATCCAGGGCGCCGTACCCCAGCAGTAACGCGGCGTTCGACCCGATTGACTCGTCAGTCAATCGGGCAGGTACCATTCCCGACGTCTGATTTAGCCCTTCTAGGAGGCTTGAAAGTGAAGATCTGCGTTCTGGTCAAGGAGGTCCCGGACGCCGCCGTCGACAAGCGGATCAACCCGTCGACGGGGCGCCTGGACCGATCTGGCGAGCGAAACCTGAACCCTTACGACACGCACGCGATCGAGGCTGCGATGCAGATCCGCGAGGGCGGAACTGTCGAGGTCGAGGAGATCGTCGCCGTGACGATGGGCCCGGACACCGCCGTGCGCGCGCTCCACAAGGCGGTGTCGCTCGGCGCCGACCGCTCCGTGCACCTGTCCGACGAGGCGCTCGCCGGCTCCGACGTCGCGGCGACGGGCTACGCCCTCGCCAAGGTGCTGGAGTCCGAGAGCCCGGACCTCGTCCTGCTCGGCCAGCAGTCCGACGACGGCGAGTGCTACACGATCGGCGCCGTCGTGGCCGACCACCTCCAGATGCCGTCGCTGACGCAGGTGATCAAGATGGACGTCTCGCAGGGCTCGCTGCGCTGCGAGCGCCAGGCCGAGTACGGCTACGACACGGTCGAGGTCGAGACGCCCGCCGTCATCTCCGTCGGTGACGCCATCAACGAGCCGCGCTACCCGTCGCTCAAGGCGATCATGGGCGCCAAGAAGAAGCAGCTGGACGCCAAGGCTGCCGGCGACGTCGGCATCGACGGCTCAAAGGTCGGAACCGATGGCTCCGCCGTGCAGTGCGGCGAGTTCAAGGCCCCGCCCCAGAAGGCCGGCGGCACCATCATCGAGGACGAGGACACGAACGAGACGGTCGAGAAGATCGTCGCTTGGCTCGACGAGAGGAAGCTGATCTGAGATGGCCGACATCCTGGTCTACGCGCTGCACTACGAGGGCGCGATCAACAAGAACTCGCTCGGCGCCGTGTCCGAGGCCGCGAACCTCGCGAGCCAGATCGGCGGCGAGGCCCACGCGGTCGTCGTCGGCGAGGGCGTCAGCGACGACCTCGCGGCGTCGCTGGGCAACTACGGCGTCACCAAGGTCTTCCGCGCCGAGGCGCCCGAGGGCCTCGCCCAGCCGGTCGTCGACGTGATGGCCAAGATCATGGGCGAGCAGGGCCATCAGTACGCCATCTTCGGCGGCGGCCTGCTCGGCTTCGAGATCGGCGCCGGCCTGGCCGCCCGCCTCGGCGCCGGCGTGACCATGGAGGTCACGCAGGTCAACGTGGTCGACGGCAAGCTCGCCGCCGAGCGCCCGATCCTCGGCGACTCGAGCATCTCGACGTCGACCTACAAGGACAAGGGCATCATCATCGGCCGCCTCAACGCCTTCGAGGCGAAGGAGACCGGCGGGAGCGCCACGGTCGAGGACGTCCAGGTGGAGCTCTCGCCCTTCTCGACGAAGGCGAAGATGGTCCAGCGCGGCGAGCAGCGCGGCGCCGACGTGGACATCGAGGGCGCCGACATCCTGGTCGCCGGTGGCCGTGGTCTCGGCAAGGCCGAGGGCTTCGAGCTCTGCGACGAGCTGGCCAAGGCGTTCGGCGGCAACAGCGCCGTCGCCGCCACGCGCGCCGTGGTGGATGCGGGCTGGTACCCGTACGCCGCCCAGATCGGCCAGACCGGCAAGACGGTCGCGCCGAAGCTCTACCTCGCCGCCGGCATCTCCGGGGCGATCCAGCACAAGGTCGGCATGCAGTCCTCGGAGAACATCGTGGCGATCAACAAGGACGCGAACGCCCCGATCTTCGAGTTCTCCGACCTCGGCATCGTGGGCGATCTGAACAAGATCCTGCCCAAGCTCACCGAGGCCATCAAGGCGAAGAAGGGCGGCTGATCGACGTGTCATCTCGCAACGGCGCTGTTGCTCCGAGCGAGTTCCCGCCGCCCGTTGACCCGGTCGGCGAGTTCGTCAAGCGCGAGCTCGACTCAGAGGACGAGCGCATCGAGGTCGGCGTCGCCATCGTCGGCGGCGGCACGGCCGGCCTGGCCACGGCCAACCGGCTGCTGCAGCTGCTCGCGGACGACCCGGAGACGCTGGAGCGCCTCGGGGAGGTCCCCGTCGCGATCATCGAGAAGGCGAAGACCTGCGGCGGGCACAACCTCTCGGGCGCCGTCATGCGCCCGGGGCCGCTGCAGGAGCTCTTCGGAGACATGACGCGCGAGCAGTGGCGCGAGCAGGGCTTCGCCTTCGGCGAGGTCACCAAGGAGGCGGTCTACATGACGCCGACCGCCAAGCGCGCGCTGCGCATCCCGACGCCGCCGCCGTTCAAGAACCACGGCAACGAGGTCATCTCGGTGGCGGCGCTGGCGCGCTACCAGCAGCAGCAGGCCGAGGAGGCCGGGGCGTACGTCCTGACCGAGACCGCGGCGACGCAGCTGCTGGTCACCGACGGCAAGGTGCAGGGCGTGCGGACCGGTGACAAGGGCCGCGGCAAGGACGGCGAGCCGCTGGGCAACTTCGAGCCCGGCACCGACGTCACCGCCCAGGCGACCGTGCTCGCCGAGGGCTGCTGGGGCCACCTCACCGGCGCGGCGATTCGCGAGTTCGACCTCGCGGAGAACCGCGAGCCGCAGGTCTGGGAGCTCGGTGTCAAGGAGGTCTGGAAGGTCCCCAAGCCGCTGGACCGCCTGATCCACACGATCGGCCCATGGCCGCTCAAGCTCTCGTCGAAGTACGGGCAGATCGGCGGCACGTGGATCTACCCGATGAAGAACGAGAAGACCGGCGACGACCTGGTCTCGATCGGGTTCGTGGTCGACCTCGAGTACGCGGACGCGACCACGTCCGCGCACGACCTGCTCCAGCTGTTCAAGACCCATCCGCTGGTGCGCAAGATCCTCGAGGGCGGCGAGCGCGTCGCGTGGGGCGCCAAGGCGCTGCCGGGCGGCGGCTACTGGTCGATGCCGAAGGTCGCCATGCCGGGCGCGCTGCTGGTCGGCGACTCGGCGGGGATGGTCGACACGGTGGCGCTCAAGGGCGTCCACCACTGCATCAAGTCGGGCATCCTCGCGGCCGAGGCGATCTACGAGCAGCTCAAGCGCGGCGGGTCGGACTTCGCGTCCTATGAGCAGGCGGTCGAGGACTCCTCGATCGGCAAGGAGCTCTACGAGGTCCGCAACACGCGCCAGCCGTTCCAGAAGGGGTTCATCCAGGGCGGCCCGCTCGTCAACGCGATGATCGCGACCAAGGGCAAGTTCCCCGGCGGTCGCTGGCCGTGGCATCGCAACGACGACAAGCCGATGTTCATCGGCGACACCAAGGACCGCTATCCCAAGCCGGACGGCAAGTACACCTTCGACAAGCTGTCGTCGGTGTACATCACGGGCAACGCGACCCGTGACGACGCGCCCAACCACATCCGTGTGCGCAAGGACGTCCCGCGCGAGATCGCCGAGACGTGGACGTGGATGTGCCCGGCCGGGGTCTACGAGATCCCCGAGGACGCACCCGAGCACGGCAACGTGGACCTGATCGTGAACTACACGAACTGCGTCCAGTGCGGGGCGATCACCGCCAAGGGCGGCCGCCTGACGCCGCCCGAGGGCGGCGACGGGCCGCTGTACACACAGACATAGCGCTGCAACTTTTGGCGCACGCCCCTGTTGAATAGGGGCGTGCGCCGAACAGCGTTCACAGCTCTCTGCATCGCTTTCGTGGCTGCGATCCCCGCAGCGGCGCAGGCCCCTGTCTTCAACCTGCCGCTGAAGGCGAAGCTCACCGACTGCCACACCGGACCGCTGGCGACCGATCGCTTCGCCGTCTTCGTCGGCCAGATGCCCGCCCTGCAGCGCACGCGCCGCATGTGGATGCGCTTCGACCTGTTCGAGCGCACCGCCGCGGGCAGCTGGCAGCCTGTCCTGGTGCCGAAGTTCGGCACGTGGCAGAAGTCGCTGCCCGGCAAGCCGGGGTTCATCTACCTCAAGCGCGTGGACCAGCTCGCAGGCGCCGGCGGCCTACCGCGCACAGGTGCGGTTCCGCTGGTACGACGCGCACGGCAAGCTGCAGCGCCAGGCGCGCCGCACGACGCGCACCTGCCACGAACCCGACCCGCGCCCCGACCTCGCGGTCGGCAAGGTCACCGCGACGGTGGTCGGCGCCGGCAAGCTGCGCTACGTCATCCGCGTGCGCAACGACGGCCGCAGCGACGTCGGCCCGTTCGACACGGTGCTGTCGGTCGACGGCAAGCGCGCAGCCGCCGGCGACGGTCGCGGGCCTGCCGGCGGGCGGCACCACCAAGGTCCCCGTCGTTGCTCCGAGCTGCACGCCCGGGCTCGCGGATCCAGATCGCGCTGGACCCGGCCGGCACGATCGACGAGGCGCGCGAGAGCCAACAACACGCGTCTCCCGGGCGTGCCCGACGGTCTAGCCGCCCCGGCTACACTAAGTAAAGCCATGAAGACCGAAATTCACCCCGAATACGTGGAGGCCCACGTGCGCTGCACGTGCGGGAACGAGTTCACGACGCGTTCCACCCAGCCTGAGATCCACGTCGAGATCTGCTCAAACTGCCACCCCTTCTACACCGGTCGCCAGAAGCTGGTCGACACCGGTGGTCGCGTCGAGCGCTTCAAGCGCCGCGCCGCGCGCTCGAAGGCGAAGTAGTCGTGGCCGTGGGCGAGCGTTCGCCCGCGGTGGCGCCTGTCGCCGAGCCCGATCCCGGGCTCGGCGGCCTCGTCGCCCAGCGGGATGCCCCGGTGGGCGGCCAGGCCGTGCTCGAGGGCGTGATGATGCGCGGCATCCGCACATGGGCGGTCGCCTGCCGCGCGCCGGCCCCGGAGGGGTCGGCTGAGGGCACGCTCGGCGAGATCAAGGTCCAGACGCATCGAGCTGACGTCCGTCATGGCCAAGCACCGCGTGCTGCGGCTGCCGATCATCCGCGGCGTCGTCGCACTGGGCGAGTCGCTCGCCATCGGCTTCAAGGCGCTCGGCATCTCCGCCAACGCTCAGCTGGGCGAGGACGAGGAGGAGATCAGCGGGGGCATGTGGTTCGGCACGGTCGTCGTGGCGCATCGCGCTCGCCGTCGGCCTGTTCTTCGTCGTGCCCGTCGGCCTGACGTCGCTGATCAAGGACCAGCTGAACTCGTCGTTCCTGTTCTGGCTGGTCGAGGGCGTCCTGCGCACCACGATCTTCCTCGGGTACCTCGTGATGCTCTCGCGCCTGCGCGACCTGCGCCGCGTCTTCGAATACCACGGCGCCGAGCACAAGACGATCTCCTGCTACGAGGCCGAGCTGCCGCTGACGCCGGAGAACGCCCAGCGCTTCTCGCGCCTGCACCCGCGCTGCGGGACGAGCTTCCTGCTCGTGGTCATGATCGTCGCGATCTTCGTCTTCGCCCCGATCGGCCTGCCCGCCTGGTACCTGCTCGTCGCCACGCGCATCCTCGGCGTCCCGCTGATCGCCGGCATCTCCTTCGAGATCATCAAGTTCGCCGGCCGCAACCGCCGCAAGCGCTGGGTCCGCGCCGTCATGTGGCCCGGCCTGCAGCTGCAGAAGCTCACCACCCGCGAGCCCGACCTCGACGAGCTCGCCGTCGCGATCGCCGCCATGGACGCCGTCCTCGCGGTCGAGACCCCGGGCGAGCACGACGCCGAGGACCTCGTCGGCGTCGAAGTCGTGGCCTAGCCGGACTGAGGGGTCTGTCCCCTGAGTCCGTAGCCGGACTGAGGGGTCTGTCCCCTGAGTCCGGATCAGGCGGCGCTGCGCGGGCGGGCCGCCGAGCGGCCGCGGAGGATCGCCTGCCACTTCTCCTCGTCGAACTGGGCCGGCTCCGTCGAGGCGATGAAGTCCAGCAGCGCCGTGGCGAGGGCGTCCGGGTTCTCGAGGTGAGGGAAGTGGGCGGCGTGCGGGATCGTGACGAAGCTGCTGCCCGGGCTCGCGCGTTGCGCTGCGAGTCCGTGCTCGATCGGGATCGTGTGGTCGCGCTCGCCCCAGGCGATCAGCGTCGGGAGGTCGCGCAGGAGGTACAGCCGGTCGGTCGCGCTCACGCGCTGCCCGTGGCGGTCGATGACGGCGCGCAGCGTCTGGAGGAACGCCTCTCGCCCGCCCGTGTTCTCGAGCGGCCGAAGTGCGCGCGCGACCGCCTGCAGTTGGACGCCCAGCGACGAACCGCGGTCGCGTAGCCGCGTTCCGGCGCGATCCAGCGCGCCGGTGACGCGCGGGTGCGTCGCCAGCGAGATCAGCGCGCTCGCGCCCGGCAGCGCGGCGCTGCGCAGCAGTGGGCTCACCTCGTCGCCAAGCCCGCCGCTCGAGACGAGCGCCAGCCGCTCGACGCGTTCGGGGAACTGCCAGAAGAACACCATCGCGATCCCGCCCCCGAGCGAGTGGCCGACCATCGTTGCGCGCTCGATGCCGAGCGCCGCGAGCAGATCGCGGATGACCGTCGCATGCGCGCCGAGCGAATAGTCGCCGCGCGGCGTGGCCGAGTCGCCGTGGCCGATCAGGTCCGGCGCGATCACGAGGTGGCGCTCGGCGAGCCGCTCGGCCACCGCTGCCCAGTGCCGCGACGCGTTGACCATGCCGTGGACCAGCACCACCGGTGGCCCGGCGCCCGCCACGCGATAGACCACCTGGTGGCCGTGGAGCTCGATCTCCCAGGCGTCGAACACGGTCGCGCAAAACCTAGTCGCTAGGCTCGACGAACAATGATCGAGTCGCTCGTGGAGCAGATCGAGTCACGCTTCGCCGAGCTGTCGAGGCAGATGACCGACCCCGACGTGATCGGGGACCGCAACCGGTACGCCGAGGTCGGCAGGGAGTACCGGCGGCTCGCCGCTGCCGCGAAGCTGGCGGAGGAGTGGCGCCGGGCCAAGGGCGACGCCGACGGGGCGCGCGAGCTGATCGCAGAGGGCGCCGACGACGCCGACGTGCGCGAGATGCTCGCCACCGCCGAGTCCGACCTCGAGCGCATCGAGGAGGACCTGCGCCTCGCGATGGTCGAGCGCGACCCCAACGACGACAAGAACGTGATCGTCGAGATCCAGGGCGGCGCCGGCGGCGAGGAGGCCGGGCTCTGGGCCGGCGACCTCTACCGCATGCTCAGCAAGTACGCCGAACGGCGCGGGTTCAAGACCGAGCCGCTGGACATCGGGGAAGGCAAGTACACCTTCGAGATCAACGGCGACGGCGCCTACTCGGTCTTCAAGTTCGAGGGCGGCACCCACCGCGTGCAGCGCGTGCCGGCGACGGAGTCGCAGGGGCGCATCCACACCTCGACCGCGACGGTGGCGGTGCTGCCGGAGGCCGAGGACGTCGACGTCGCAGGTCGACCCGAACGACCTCGAGATCGACGTCTACCGCTCGTCGCGGGCCCGGCGGCCAGTCGGTCAACACGACCGACTCGGCGGTTCGCATCACGCACAAGCCGAGCGGCATCGTGGTCTCGATGCAGGACGAGAAGTCCCAGCTGCAGAACCGGGAGAAGGCGATGCGCGTCCTGCGCGCGCGCCTGTACGAGCGCGCCGTCGCCGAGCAGCAGGCCGAGCTGCGCCGCCGACCGCCGCTCCCAGGTCGGCACCGGCGACCGCGCCGAGAAGATCCGCACCTACAACTCCGGCGAGCGCCGCGTCACCGACCATCGCATCAAGCTGACCGCGCACAACCTCGACGCGATGCTCGGCGGGCGAGCTCGACGAGTTCACCGCCGGGCTCGAGGCCGACGAGAAGCGCCGGCGGCTGGAGGCGCAGGCCGCGGCGTGCGTCAATGGTTGCCCGCGCCCGGTGCGCGACGCGCTCGACTCGGCGCGGATCGCGATCGCCGCCGCGGGATCAGACACGCGCGGACCTCGACGCTCAGGCTGCTGCTTGCCGCACGCGCTGAACGTCGACCGCGCGGCGCTCGTGATGGACCCCGACCGCCCCGTCGAGGGCGCCGCGATCCGGACCTTCCAGCATCTCGTGCGGCGCCGCAGCGTCGGGCGCGAGCCCGTTGCCTACCTGCTCGGCACGAAGGGCTTCCGGCACATCGAGCTCGCCGTCGATCCGCGGGTGCTGGTCCCGCGCCCGGAGACGGAGCTGCTCGTCGAGGTCGGCCTCACGCTTGCGCAGGGAGCGCGCGTGCACGACGCCTGCACCGGCAGTGGCGCCGTGGCGCTGGCGCTCAAGCAGGAGCGCCCCGACCTGCGCGTGACCGGCAGCGACGCCAGCGAAGCAGCGATCGAGGTGGCGCGCGCGAACGCTCAGCGCCTCGGCCTCGATGTCGACTTCGCCGTCGCCGACCTGCTCGAAGCTGCCGGCGACGCCGACGCGGTCCTCGCCAACCCGCCGTACGTCGAGGACGGCGCGCAGCTCCCGCCCGAGCTCGCCCACGAGCCGCCGCAGGCGCTGTTCGCGGCCCGGACGGCCTCGACGTGATCCGGCGCCTGGCCGCCGAGTGCGAGGCCGCGCTGCTCGCGGTCGAGGTCGGCGCGGGCCAGGCCGCGACGGTGGCGGGGCGGATGGGCGCTGACACCGAGATCCTCCACGACCTCGCCGGCATCGAGCGCGTGGTGGTGAGCCGCCGGTGATCACCGCCGAGGACGCGGCCACCTTCGAACGCTGCATGGCGGTCGGCGGCTTCGCCGTGTTCCCGGCCGACACGGTCTACGGGCTGGCCTGCGATCCCGACGCCAAGGAGACGGTGCAGCGCCTGCACCTGCTCAAGCGCCGCTCGATGGACAAGCCCAGCGCGGTGATGTTCTTCGACGCCGAGCTGGCGCTCGACACGCTCGCGGAGCTCGAGGGCCCGGTGCGGACGGCGGCCGCGAAGCTCCTCCCGGGCGCCGTGACGCTGCTGGTGCCCAACCCCGCCCATCGCTTCCCGCTGGCCTGCGGCGCGGATCCGGACACGCTCGGCCTGCGGGTGCCCAGGCTCGACACCGAGCTGGCCGACGTCCGCTGGCCGGTCCTCCAGACGAGCGCGAACTTCGCCGGGCGCCCGGACCCGCGCCGGCTCCAGGACGTGCCGGTCGGTCTGCGCGACAGCGCCGAGCTGGTGCTGGACGGCGGCGAGCTCCCGGGGACGCCCTCGACGGTCATCGACCTACGCGAGTACGCAAAGACCGGGGAATACGCGATCGTCCGCCAGGGACTGTTTCCCGCCGACGAGGTAGCGTCGCGGCTGCGATGAGCACCGCCTTCGTCACCGGCGCCTCGGGCTTCATCGGCGGCGCGCTCACGAGGCGGCTGGTCGCCGAAGGCTGGAGCGTGAACGCGCTGGCGCGCAGCGAGAAGAGCGCCAAGGCCGTGCGGGCGGTCGGGGCGACCGCGGTGCAGGGCGACCTCGACGATGTCACGGCGATGACCGAGGGCGCGAGGGGCTGCGACGTCGCCTTCCACTGCGCCGCGCATCTCGGCGAGTGGGGCGACGCGTCCGACTTCGAGCGCGTCAACGTCACGGGCACCGCCAACGCTGTCCAGGCGGCGAAGGAGGCCGGCGTGCCGCGCGTCGTGCACGTCGGGACGGAGGCCGCGCTGATGCACGGTGAGCCGCTCGTCAACGTCGACGAGACCGCGCCGCTGCGCCCCGACTCGAAGGCCCTCTACTCGCGCACCAAGGCGCGCGCCGAGCAGGTGGCGCGCCAGGGGGGCGCGGTCGTCGTCCGGCCGCGGCTCGTCTGGGGCCCCGGCGACACGACGATCCTGCCGGCGCTCGCCGAAGCGGTCCGGCGCAAGCGCTTCGCGTGGATCGGCGGCGGAACGCACCGCACGTCGACCACGCACGTCGACAACGTCGTCGAAGGCCTGCTGCTCGGCGCGGAGAACGGCCAGGACGGCGAGGCGTACTTCGTCACAGACGGCGAGCCCCAGGTCTTCCGCGAGTTCGTCACCCGCCTGCTGGCAACGCAGGGCATCGACGCGCCGGACAAGTCGGTCCCGCGCGCGATCCCCGGAGCGCTCGCGACCGCGGGCGAAGCGGCGTGGCGCGTGCTCCCGCTCCCGGGTCAGCCGCCGGTCACCCGGCTGGCGTTCTGGCTCGCCTCGCAGGAGTGCACGATCGACATCTCGCGTGCGCGCCGCGACCTGGGCTACTCTCCGATCACATCCGTCGACCAGGGCATGGAGGAGCTGCGAAGCACATGAGGATCGCCGTCGGGTCCGACCACGCCGGGTTCCATCTCAAGGAGCACGTCCGACAGGTGCTCGAGGCCGAAGGACACGACATCGTCGACGTCGGGACCGTCTCTCCCGACTCCGTCGACTACCCGCGCTACGCCGAGGAGGCCAGCCGCCTCGTCGCCGAGGGGGAGGCCGATCGCGCAGTCCTGGCCTGCGGCTCCGGCGTCGGCGTGTCGATCGTCGCCAACAAGGTCGACGGCGTCCGCGCCGTCAACGCACACGATGCATCGGAGGCCGAGATGGCCCGCCGTCACAACGACGCCAACGTGGTGACGCTGAGCGGCGCGCGGCTCCAGCCCGAGCACGCCGACCGCATCGTCAGGACGTTCCTGCGCACCGGTTTCGAAGGCGGGCGCCACGCCCGCAGGGTCGGCCAGATCGCCGATGTGGAGCGCGGTCGGGCCTCCGTGGTACCGTCGGGGTCAGCCGCCGCGACCGGCGCCTAGGGAGGAGTACACCTCCGGGGAACGGCGGCCGAATCCACCGCCGCGCGCCTGGGCAGCACACCGTCCACCGGAGGATTCCGAGATGTCCGACCTGCCGCCCGATTTCTTCAACCGACCCGTCGCAGACGTCGACCCAGAGGTCGCCGAGGCCATGGGCCTCGAGCTCCAGCGCCAGCAGCGCACGCTGGAGATGATCGCCAGCGAGAACTTCGTCCCGCAGGCCGTCCTGGACTGTCAGGGCAGCGTGCTGACCAACAAGTACGCCGAGGGCTACCCGGGCAAGCGCTACTACGGCGGCTGCGAGTACGTCGACATCATCGAGCAGCTTGCGATCGATCGCGCCAAGTCGCTGTTCGGCGCCGAGCACGCCAACGTCCAGCCGCATGCGGGCGCGCAGGCCAACGCGTGCGTCTACCACGCCCTGCTGCAGCCGGGCGACACGATCCTCGGCCTGTCGCTGCCACACGGCGGCCACCTCACCCACGGCATGAAGCTCAACGTCTCCGGCCGCCTGTACGACATCGCGCCGTACGAGGTGGATCGCGAGACCAGCCTGATCGACATGGACCAGGTCGAGCGCATCGCCAAGGAGCGCCGGCCCAAGCTCATCCTCGCGGGCTGGTCGGCCTACCCGCGCTTCCTGGACTTCGATCGCTTCCGCGCGATCGCCGACGAGGTCGACGCGATCCTGATGGTCGACATGGCGCACTTCGCCGGCCTCGTGGCTGCAGGCCTGCACCCGAACCCGGTTCCGATCGCCGACGTCGTCACCTCGACGGTTCACAAGACGCTCGGCGGCGCCCGCGGCGGGCTCATCCTCTGCAAGGAGGAGTACACGAAGCCGATCAACTCCGCGGTCTTCCCGGGCCAGCAGGGCGGCCCGCTCGAGCACGTCATCGCCGGCAAGGCGGTCGCGTTCAAGATTGCCGCGACCGAAGGGTTCCGCGAGCGCCAGCAGCGCACC
This sequence comes from uncultured Actinomycetes bacterium, assembly GCA_963794105.1. Lineage (GTDB taxonomy): Bacteria > Actinomycetota > Thermoleophilia > Solirubrobacterales > Solirubrobacteraceae > AC-49. The sequence goes on from CAWCEB010000143.1 coordinate 60,251, forward strand.
ATCGACGGCGCCAAGGTCGTCGCCGAGGCGCTGATGAAGGCCGGGCACGGCGTCAACGTGCTCACGGGCGGAACCGACGTGCACCTGGCGCTCGTCGATCTGCGCGAGTCCGAGCTCGACGGCCAGATGGCAGAGGACCGGCTGCACGAGGTCGGCATCACGGTCAACCGCAACGCTGTCCCGTTCGACCCGCGCCCGCCGATGGTCACCAGCGGCCTGCGCGTCGGCACCAGCGCCCTGGCGACCCGCGGCCTGCAGGCCGACGACTTCGCCGAGGTCGGCGACATCATCGCGACGACGCTGACGCCGGACTTCGAGGCGGCGAAGGACGAGCTCACGGCGCGCGTGTCCGCGATCGCCGAGCGCCACCCGCTCTACGAGCACCTGGGTGCGGCGGCCGCCGTCTAGCGCCCCTCCGACCACAGCGCGAAGCAGACAAGTCCCCACAGCGCGCGCGAGTGGTCGTCGCGGCGTGCGGCGTGCTCGTCCAGGAGGCGGCGGGCGATCGCCGGGTCGAAGAGTCCCGCAGAGCGCAGGGCGTCGGGCGAAAGGACGTCGCGCGCCAGGGGTAGCAGCGGGCCGCGCAACCAGGCGGCCGCGGGGATCGAGAAGCCGCGTTTGGGCCCTTGGACAACGCTACGCGGCAGCAGCGGGGCGACCGCTTGGCGCAGCAGGCGCTTGGTCTGCAGGGCGCGCACCTTCATCGCCCTGGGCAGGGCGTGGGCAAACGCCGCGACGTGCACGTCGCAGAACGGCACCCGGACCTCGAGCGAATGCGCCATTGACGCGCGATCGCTCTTCGTGAGGAGGTCCTCGGCGAGGTAGATCCCCTCGTCGAGGTCCTGGAGCCGGGCGAGGTCATCCGCGCCGGCGGTCTCGGCCCACCGTGCCCGCAGGCGGTCCACGGGGTCTGCTCGGTGACCCGGTCCAGAAGGTCTGCCCGAGCATCGGCGGAGAGGATCTCCTTGAACCCGAACATGCGCTCCACCGGCCCGCGCCGC
>CAWCEB010000144.1:0-16521 GCA_963794105.1 uncultured Actinomycetes bacterium
TAGTCGCTGGGACCCTGCGTCGAGTAGCGAAAGGATCATCGATGACCGCGATCGCGCGCGAAGACGCACAGATCCTGCTCGAGGGCGGCGGCGTCGAAATCCGAACACAGGAGATCGGCGGTGACATCACGCTCTCGTTCATTCGGGTGCCCGCCGGATGGGACTTGGCGCCGATGCTGGTCGGGCTGCCCGACAACCTCTGCCAGTGTCCGCACTGGGGATACGTTCTCAGCGGGCGACTGAAGCTCGCGACCAACAGACGGCGACGAGTTCTTCGAGGCCGGTCAGGCTTTCTACTGGTCGCCGGGACATGCGCCGATGGCGCTCGAGGACTCCGAGTACGTGGAGTTCTCGCCGACGACGGGGTTCAACGAGCTGGTCGATCACATCCAGTCGCAGATGGGCTGAGCGTGGCCACGAGCGACACCGCCCGCCGGTTCGACCATGTCGTGTCGGTGATGTCGATGGAATACACCCGGTCCGAACGCCCGTGGGATGTGACGGTCTCAGCTAAGCGGAGGGGGCGGGATTCGAACGCGCGGTCCGCATGAACGGACTCCGGTTTTCAAGATCCGGCGCGGGCGCGCCGGATCTTGCGGACGTGCAGGAGTTTAGGTGGGGCGGCGATGACGAGGGATGCGACACGGGACGAGCTTTCTTGCGAGATGCCTAGCTGCGTTCATCGTGCGGTGCTCGCCGTTGGCGGGGTAGGCTTCGCGCAGCACACGGAGCGAGGCGATGGACTGTCCGACTTGTGGTCACCTGAACCGCGAGAGCGCGCCGGGTACTGCGCGAGCTGTTCGGCGCCGCTGTTCGAGACGATCACGTGTCCGCTATGCGGGGCGCCGCAGCAGCAGGGTCCTACTGCGACCAGTGCGGCGCGACGATGTCGCCGTCGAGGAACGGCGTGCGGAGCCGCCCAAGCACCTCGCCGAGAAGATCCTGCCCCGCGCTGCGCTCGAAGGCGAGCGCAAGCAGGTGACCGTGCTCTTCGCCGACGTGAAGGGCTCGATGGATCTGCCGAGCAGGTCGATCCCGGAGGAGTGGCACGAGATCATGGATCGCTTCTTCGCGATCCTGTCCGAGGCGTCCACCGCTTCGAGGGCACCGTCAACCAGTTCACGGGCGACGGCATCATGGCGCTGTTCGGCGCGCCGATCGCGCACGAGGACCACGCGCAGCGCGCGTGCTACGCGGCGCTCCACTGCGGCGCGACTCGGCCGCTACGCGGACGAGCTGCGGCTCGCGCACGGCCTTAGCTTCTCGGTCCGCATGGGCCTCAACTCGGGCGAGGTCGTGGTCGGCAAGATCGGCGACGACCTGCGCATGGACTACACGGCGCAGGGCCACACGGTCGGGCTGGCCGCGCGCATGGAGCAGCTCGCCGATCGCCGGGCAGCATCTACCTCACGGAGCGCACGGCGAAGCTCGTCGGCGGCTACTTCGCGCTCGAGATCTCGGCGAGTCCCGATCAAGGGAGTGGCGAGCCGGTGCGGGTCTACGAGCTGAGGGCGTCGGCGCCGCGCGAGACGCGCTTCGACGTCGTCGCGCGCCCGCGGCTTCTCGCGCTTCGTCGGGCGCGGCGACGAGATCTGCGGCTCTCGAGCGACGCGCTCGCGCAGGCGGCCGGCGGCAGCGGGCAGGTGGTCGGCGTCGTCGGCCGAGCCGGGCATCGGCAAGAGCCGCCTCTGCTACGAGTTCGTCGAGCGCTGCCGCTCGCCGCGGGCTGCGCTGTCTACGAGGCCGCGCGCGTGGCCCACGGAAGGCAATTCCGTTGCTCCGATCCTCGAGTTCCTGCGGACCTATTTCGGGATCACGAGAGCGACGACGATCGAGCGCGCCGCGAGAAGATCGCCGGAGCGCATGGTGCTGCTCGACGAGAGCTGCCGAGGCCGACCTGCCGCTGATGTTCGACTTCCTCGGCGTCGTCCGATCCGCAGCGTCCGGCTCCCCGGCATGGATCCCGGAAGCTCGCCAGCGCCAGCTGCTCGCGCTGATGAGGCGGCGATCCAGGCGCGAGCGAGCGTCGCAGCCGACGGTGATCGCTGATCGAGGATCTCACTGGCTCGACGCGGCGAGCGAGGGTTCTCGAGCAATCGTCGATGCGCGTGCCGGCACACGCGGCCTCCTGTTCGTGAACTTCCGGCCCGAGTACCACGCCGACTGGATGCAGAGGTCGTAGTACCGCAGCTCCCGCTCGACGCCGCTCGGGCGCGGAGGCGATCGCGCGAGCTGCTGCGGGATCTCCTCGGGCACGGACCCTTCGCTCGACAGCTGGCCGACCTCATCCGCGCGCGGACCGGCGGCAACCCCTTCTTCATCGAGGAGGTGGTCGCAGTCGCTGGCCGAGATCGGGGGCCTCGCAGGGTGAGAGGGGGCCTACCGGCTGGTCGCGGCCGATCGAGGAGCTCGCCGTGCCGGCCACCGTCAGGCGGTGCTCGCGGCGCGCATCGATCGGCTTACCGGAGCGCGGAGAAGGCGGCTGCCTGCCGGCCGCATCGAGTGGAATCTGGCAAGGATTTCCCCGAGCCGGTCCTGGCGGCGGTCGGCGGAGCTCCCCGCGGACGAGCTGGAGGCGGTCGCTCGCAGCGCTCGCTCGCGCCGGAGTTCATCTACGAGCAGGCGAGCTCTATCCCGGTCGCCGAGTACGCCTTCAAGCATCCGCTGACGCAGGAGGTGGCGTATCGCTCCCAGCTCCGCGAGCGCCGCTCGCGGCCACGCCGCGGTGGCGCGGGCGATCGCGGAGCTGTACCCCGACAGCTCGACGAGCGCGCTGCGCTCCTGGCGCATCACTGGGAAGCCAGCGGCGAGGCGCTGAGGCGGCGCGCTGGCACCACGGGCCGCACATGGGCGAGCTTCGAGACCCCGCCCAGGCGCACCAGCATTGGCGGCGCGTCCGTCGAGCTCGCGGGCGGGCTGCCGGAAACGCCGGAGACGATCGCCCTGATGCTCCACGCCGCGATCGCCGTGCTCAACTCCGGGATCCGCCTCGCGATGTCGCTGGAGCAGGCTAACTCGGTACTCGACGAGGGCCAGCGGCTTGCCACCGCTGCCGGTGACGTACACGCGCAGTCGATGCTGCTCTCCGTGTATGCGACATACCGTGGACAGTGGTGCGGAGACGTACGCGAGTACGCCAGGCTCTCGGTCCGGGCGCTCGAGCTCGCGATGGAGGCCGGCGACGACGCGCTCTACGTCGGCGTCGGCGCCACCGGTGCGTACGCCCTGATCCAGGCAGGCGACTACCGGCGGGCACGAATGGTCTCGGACCGCGTGATCGAGCTCGCCCGTGGCGACCTGACAATGGGGGCGGGCCTGGCCGTGGATTGCCCAGTACGCGTTCGCACTGGCGATGCAGGGGTTGATCACGGCGGAGACAGACGACCCGGTGCGGGGTTGCACGATCCTCAATGACGCGATCGCGGTTGCATTCAAGGGCGCAGATGTCGAGGTCGCCGGCTACGCGCACATGTGGTCCGTGCGCGTGGCGCAGCTCGCAGGCGATGCCGACAGCGCGCTCGAACACGCCCGTGCCACGGTCGCCATCGCCGAGGAGATCGGGGGCGCCCTATCGCTTTCCTGGGCATGGTTGTGGCTCGGCGTCGCTGAGGGCATGCGGGGCGGGTGGGCGCAGTCCACCGAAGCGCTCGAGAGGTCTCAAGCGATCGCGCACGAGGCCGGGACCGCGACCGAGTCGGAAGCGCGACGCCTCGCGCTCCTGGCGGAGGCTGCGCTCGGGCGCGGGGATGCGCAACGCGCCCGCATCCTCGCGGATGAGGCTGTGGCGACCGCCGTTGCGCAGAGGCACATGGTCCACGAGATCCACGCACAGCTCGCGCTGGCCCGCGTCATCCTGGAAGCTGGCGATTCCGCGGCCTGGCCGGATGTCGAGGCGTCGCTGGCGCGCGCACACCAGGCTCGCACAGCGAGCCGGAGCGCGCGCGTTTGAGCCGCTGATCCAGGGCACGCCGGGATCTGTACACCCACCGTCGCGGCGAGACGCGCGCGTAGCCTGCCCACGCAGGACCTCGTCGAGGGGTTGGAGCCGTCGACGATCCGCAAGATCAGCATCAAATCGACGGTCTCAGTAAGCGGAGGGGGCGGGATTCGAACCCGCGGTCCGCGTGAACGGACTCCGGTTTCAAGATCCGGCGCGGGCGCGCCGGATCTTGCGGACGTGCAGGAGTTTAGGTCAGCCGACTTGTCCGGGGGACGCGACGCGGGATGACGTTCGACACAGGATCATGTCGTGCTTGCTTCGCCTCGACCACGCCAAACGACGCGCACCCCGCGTCATCTCAATAGCGCGAGGCCGTCGCGCGTTCGTGCGCTGAGCGCATGGGCGCCGCATTGCTCCTCGAGGGTGAGGGCGTCGTCGTAATGCGTGATCGCGCGGCCGGGCTGGTCGAGGGTTTCGGCGAGCAGCCCCAGGATGAAGGCGGCGCTGGCCGGGATGAAGCTGATCGAAGCCACAACCAGCTGGCCGTCATAGGGGAGCAGCCGCTCGTGGAGGAGCGCGGCAGCGTCCCGGTCGCGAATGGCATGTGCGCATTCCGCGAGGCCCCAGAGCCTGCCGGTCAGGTTGCTGTCAGCGGGTAGGCGTTGCCCTGCTGTGTGCCACGCTTCGAGGATGCTGCGCGCCGTGTCGAGATCGCCCTGGGCGACGGCGACGGCGCCGACGAGGTAGTCGAGGTCGAACGCGGGGTTGGCGTTGAGAGCGTCTGCGGCGGTGCGGGCCGCGTCCGCAGCGCCGGTGGCAAGCAGCGAGGCGATGGTCACCATGGCGTGGCTCACCCTGTAGGGGGCTTCGCTGGGGAGCGCTATGAGCATCTGATCCATGCCGAGCCGAGCGTCGTCGATGCGGCCGCGGGCCAGGGCGTCATATGCGCGCGTCTGCTGCGCGGCCGCTGCCAGTCCGCGGTCGCCGGACCGCTCTGCGGCGAGCGCCATTTCGTCGGTCCATGCGCGCAGCTCGTCGAGGCGTCCGAGACGGGCGAGGGCGAGCGCCTTCATCGCCCATCCGCCGCCGACGAACGTGTACCCCAGTCGGACCGCGTCCTCTCCCGTCTTGAGCAGCGCGCGCGCGTCGGGCGCGCCGAACTGTGACCAGCCCCGCAGGAAGCGCGCCTGGTCAGCCCATTCGCGGTATGCGCTGCGCTCGGCCACGCGACAGGCCTCGTCCGCCATCGCGAGTGGATCATCACGCCGGGCAGGGCGTGCGCAATCTGCTCCAGCGGCGCGGCTAGGTGGCCCATCCGACCGCGACCGCCGCTAGCAGCCACGAGCGCAGCGCCGGAGCGTCGATCTCGACCCAGTTTCGTTTCACGGTGATGCCGTGGCGCGCGCAGAGGGCGAGGCGGCATGGGTCGAGCGCCAGGACCTCGGCCAGATTCGCGAGGTCTTCGGGTTCGGGAGCCTGGCGCCACAGCAACGCGTTCGCCGCCACGCGGTCGCACCGATGCGCAGCGCGTTGTCGCCGAGGGCGTGCGCGAGGGTCAGCCAGCGACGACTGGCGTCCTCGACGAGTGCCAGATCGGTCGCCATCCAGCCGCAGTGACACAAGTAGTGGTAGAGGCGGTCGCGGCGCAGGCCGTCAGCATCGGCCGCCTCCGGGAGCAGCTCGAGGGCCCGCTCGAAGAGGTCGACCGCCTGATCGATGGCGCCGCGGTCCGCCGCTTGGAGGGCGGCGCGCTCGGCGTAGTGGGCAGCACGCTCGGCCTCGCCGGCGACCGCCGCCTCGGCGAAGTGGTAGGCGAGTTCGGCGACGACGTGGTCGGCGTCGCCGTAGCGGCGCTCGATTGCCAGCGCGAGGTCGCGGTGCAGATGCACGCGCCGCAGCGTCGTCAGCTCGTCGATCAGGGTCTGGCGCACGAGCGCATGGGCGAAGCGCAGCCGGCCCGGCACGTCGGTCTCCAGTAGCAGCCTCGACGCAACGGCCTCGTCGAATCCGTTGAGCGCGGCGGCGGGGGGTTCCCCGGCGACGGCGGCGACGATGTACGTGTCGAACTCAGGCCCGGCGACGGCGGCGACCTGCATCAGCTCGCCGGTCGACGGAGACAAGCGCGATACGCGGCGCCCGACGACCTCACGCACCCCCTCGGGAACATCGAACGCGTCGGGGTCGCGCGCGGCGACCCAGCGTCCGTCGACTCGCTCGACCGCCCCGGATTCAGAGAGGTTGCGCAGGATCTGCGAGACGAAGAATGGGTTGCCCTCGGTCTGGCGGCTGATCCTGGCCGCCAGCTCGCGGGCTTCGTCATCCAGCGCGCCGCCGCGCGCGGCCTCGACGAACGCCGCCACGCCGTCCGGATCGAGCCCACGAACGCTCAGCCGCTCGACACAGTCCTCGCGGCGCAGGTCCGCCAGCACGGCCGCCAGCGGATGCGTGCGGGCCAGCTCGGTGTCGCGGTAGGTCCCGACGACCAGCACGCGCCCGAGCCTGTCGCTGCGTGCGAGGTGCATGAGAGCACCGAGCGTCGGGCGGGCCGCCCAGTGCAGGTCATCGAGCACCAATACGACCGGTCGCCGCTCGGCCTCTGCCGACAACCAGTCGACCAGGCCCTCGACCATCGCCCACGCCTCGATCTGCCCCTCCGGCGGCGCGTCGACCATCTCTGGCGCCAGCCGTCCAGCACGCCCCCGCGCAGGTGCAGCATCCGTTCGCGGGTGTCGTCCTCGACGGCGGCCAGGTAATGCGCCAGCGCCTCAGCAAACGGCTGATAGGCCACCGCAAGCTCCTCGTCGATGCGTCGACAGCGCAAGTGCGCCCTCGCGATGTGCGCGAACGGCGACCTCACGCGCAAGGCGCGTCTTCCCCGCCCCGGGCTCGCCGGCCAGCAGGACGACCCGACGCGAACCCTTGAGGACCACGTGCCAGGACTCAGCCAGGCGCTGCAGCTCGTCCGAGCGCCCGACGAACCTCCACGTCGACTCGCGGGCCAGGCGCGCCGGCAGCGGCACCGGCGCCAGCGCGTCGCCGTCGGCCCGCGGCACCCATCCGACTTCCACCGCCGGGACCGGCTCCGCAAACCCCGTAAGCTCGATCAGGCCCAACGCGGTGTACGCATGGCCGCCGCGCGAGCCAGCAAGCCCTCGCGCAATCTCGCTCGCCAGGATCTGACCGCCGGCGGCGACAGCGCACAACCGCGCCGCTTCGACCACCACGCTGCCGTGCACATCCCCGTCCTCGGCGACCGTCACATCGCCTGCGGCGACGCCGACCCGCAACGCCAGCCCATTGTCACCACGCCGCTGCGCAGCCTCAACCGCCTGTTGCATCGCCACGGCACACCCAAGCGCATCCGCGGCACCGGTAGAAGGCCGTCGTCGCCCATCGCCCAGGTCTTGACCTCACGGCCCCCTCGCCCGGCCGCCGCAGCCCGAAGCAACTCCAGATGCTTCTCCAACACAACCCCGAAACGCTCGTCCCCGAGCCTGTCCAGCGACGCTGTCGAGCGCAACTGCATCGGTGAACAGAACCGAAAGCGTCGCGTCAACCACAGCGGAGCCTGGGCCGAATCGACGAGCTGCAGCGCGCCGAACGCGCGCCCCGATCAGGCACCACCCAGCGTGGTGCATCGTTCCTCCTATCTCAGCGATCAAACCGGACCGCTCAACGCTGCCCTACCGGCGATCCTAGCCCTGCCAGTCACACGTAGACAAGCGTGGACGCGCCCAGCCACAACCATGCCCAGGAGAGGGAGAAGTCGCGATCGCGACCGTGGCGCGCGCGAGAGGTACGTCAGTGCACGTCGCAGCGCGTCTCATACGCGCGGCGCGTGGCGTCCTCCGAGAGACGAAGGCTCGCTGCGATATCCCGCCATCGGCCTCAAATCGACGGTCTCAGATAAGCGGAGGGGGCGGGATTCGAACCCGCGGTCCGCGTGAACGGACTCCGGTTTTCAAGACCGGTGCATTCGACCGCTCTGCCACCCCTCCTGGGTGGCAGAGACGGTATCGGTCCGTCAGGTGAGGGCGAGCGTGCTGAGCCCCTGGACGTCGATGACGCACTCGCCGTTGGCGAACGAGGAGGTGAGGTCCAGCGTCGCCTGGCCGTTGCCGGAGCCCGCATGGATCATCCAATGGAGCACGCCGAGCGTGAAGGCGCTCTCGCCGCCGGCGGCGTAGGGGCCTGAGAAGTCGACGTCCGCGTGCGGCGCGTTCGGCGTGATGAACGTGATCGTGACGTCCTGCAGCTGACCGGTGTCGTTCTTGAAGCGAACCTTCGTGAAGCTGGGCACGCAGCCGAACGAGATCGTCCCGGCGTCCTGGATCGAGAAGAGCTTCGTCTCCGCCGTGTTCTGCGGGATCGTCTTGCGGATCTGCACGTGGCTGCCGCCGCCCTGGACGAACGCACCGGGGGCGAGGCCGCCGAGCTTCGCGGCGTCGCCGGCGCTGTCGGCGCTCGTCGCATGGCCGGCGTTCGCAGCGGAGTCGGCCGAACCGGCGGCGGGGACCTTGCCGAGCTTCGCTTCGGCGATCTCGGTGCCGCCGAGGCTGTCGGCCTTGATGCGGTTGCCCGGGATCGAGCGCTTCTTGATCTTCTTGCCGGAGATCGCCTTGGCGACGTGAGCGATCGGCTCGGCTGCGGCGGTGCCGCCGATGGCGACGGCGAGGGCGGTCATGGCGACGGCCATTGCGGGTGTGGGTCGAGAGAGCTGAGGCATGCCGCCACTGTCGCGCCGGGTGACCCCGGCGTCAGTGTTGACACGGTCTCAGGCTGGTTCGATCAGGCGGCGAGACGCGGCGGACCGACGAGGCGGTCCTTGCCGGCGGCCTTGGCCGCGAGCAGGCGGTCGTCGGCGACCTGGAAGAGCGCGGCGACGGTGCGACCGTCGGTCGGCGCGGTGGCGACCCCTGCGGAGACGCGGATGTCGCCGGCGGTACGGACGCAGTCGAGCAGGCGCTCGGCGCACAAGCGGGCCTCGCGCTCGTCGGTGCCGGGGAGGATCACGGCGAACTCCTCGCCGCCGGTCCGGCACGGGACGTCCGCGGCGCGCACGCCGTCGCGCAGGGCGCCGGCGAGGTCCCGCAGGACGGCGTCGCCGGCCGCATGGCCGAGCGTGTCGTTGACGGACTTGAAGTCGTCGACGTCGAGCAGGAGGAGCGAGACCGGGACGGCCTCGCGGCCGACGCGGGCCAGCTCCGCCGAGAGGTGCTCCTGGAAATGGCGGCGGTTGGGCAGCTGCGTGAGGTCGTCGGTGAGCGCGAGCACGGACAGCTGCTCGGCGCGGCGCGCGTTGTCGTACGCCATCGCGGCGAGCGTGGTGAAGCGGCGGATCAGGTTGGCCTCCTCGCGCTCGAAGCTCGGCTCCTTGCCCTCGCGCCAGACGTTGAGGGTGCCGATCGGCGCGCCGGCGGCGACGAGCGGCGAGACGATCATCGCCTCGTCCTCATCGTCCGGGGTGCCGGGAAGCTGGTAGGAGCCGAGCCAGGGGTGGCCGGGCTCGAGGTGGACCAGGCGACCGCGCATGAACGCCTTGCCGGTGATCGAGGCATCCAGCGGCGGTGCGAAGGCCAGCGTCTGCTCGACATGGCGCCCGACGGCGAAGACGGGCACGAGCTTGCGCGCCTCGAGATCGGCTTCGTACACGGCCAGGCTGGTGAACGGCACGATCGGCCGCAGAGCGTCGGCCATCTCCTTGAGCGTGGCCTGGAGCGACTGCGCCGCGAGCACACCTGCCGCGGCGTCGATGATCTCCTCCAGGCCTCGGGCGACCCGAGTGGCGGGGACAGCGCTCACAAGACAACTTTCGGCCACTTCGGGGCCGAGCTTGAGGCCAGTCGGCAACTGGTCATTCGCTACTTGCGGGGATAGTGTCGGCGGGTCCAACCGGAGGAGGGGTCCTCAGATGTTCAAGAAGGTCCTGCCAGTGGTCCTCGCCGCGCTCGCGGCGGCCCCAGCGGCGGCGTTCGCGGACGGTCCCGGCGTGGGTACGCCGACCGTCGTCAGCGTCGGCGATTCGGCGATTTCGGGGGAGGCCGGCCGATGGGCCGGCAACACGAACAACAGCCCGTCGCTGGTTGATGCGCTGGGGTCCAGCGCCTACTGGGACACCCCCACAGGGGAGGCGATCCCGGGCTGCCATCGCTCGAAGGCCAGCGAGATCGGCCTCGGCGGCGGTGTCGCGTCGAAGAACCTCTCGTGCTCGGGTGCGCGCACCTACACGCAGGCCTTCAGCTCGGGCTCGGACTTCAAGCCCGGCCTGGACTTCTACGACGACGGCGCGGGCCACACCGGCCAGGCCAAGGCGCTGCAGCAGTACGCCGCCACGCACAACGTGAAGATGGTCGTGGCGCTGATCGGAGCCAACAACTACGGCTTCGCGGACATCGTGCAGACGTGTGTCACCGACTGGTACTTCAGCCCGAGCTGGTGGCCGAACTACTGCTACGACGACTCCAGCGTCTCGTCGCGTTTCACGGCCTCCAACCAGGCCACGATCACGGCGCAGGACGCCGGTGCGTTCCGGAACATCCATCAGGCGATGGCGAATGCGGGCTACAGCGACTCGCAGTGGAAGCTGCTCGTGCAGACCTACGCGTCGCCGATCCCGCCGGGTGCGCTGTTCCGCTACTCGCAGTCGGGCTACACCCGCCAGACGACGGGCGGCTGCGGCATCTGGAACCGGGACGCCGACTGGGCCAACAACACGGCGGTCGTCGCGATGAACAACTCGGCGAAGAACGGCGCCGCGCAGGCGGCGACGACGGGCGTGCCGAACGTCGCGGTGCTCGACTTCTCGAACCTGCTCGTCGGGCGGCGGCTGTGTGAGAACACGGTCGGCCTGCTCGAGGAGAAGGGGGTGTCGTCGTGGACGGCCGCGGGCGCGTCGGACAAGACCGAGTGGGTGTCGCAGATCCGCACGAGCTCGACGCTCTTCGGCCCATACCAGCTGCAGGAGGACCTGCACCCGAGCTACTGGGGTCAGCTGGCCGAGCGCAACTGTGTCCGCCAGGCCTACAACGGCGGCGCGCCGCGCGGTGGCAGCTGCGTCCACGGGACCGGCCTGAACGTCAACGGCGAGCCGAACACCACGCTCGGCTAGCGAGCGACGACACCGGCGTCGAGGACGGCAAGGAAGCCGTCCACGACGCGTGGGTCGAACTGCGTCCCGGCGCCCGCGCGCAGTTCGGCGCGGGCGTCGGCCTCGCTCATGGCCGCGCGATAGGGGCGGTCGGACGTCATGGCGTGGAACGCGTCGCAGACGAGCACGATCCGGGCGCCCAGCGGGATCTGCTCGCCGCGCAGGCCGTCCGGGTAGCCGCCGCCGTCCCAGCGCTCGTGCTCGTGGCGCACGATCGGGCGCACATCCGCGAGGAACTCGACCGGGGCGAGGATCTGCTCACCGACGGTCGTGTGGCGCTCCATGATCTCGCGCTCGGCCTCGTTCAGCGGCCCCTGCTTGTTGAGGATCGCCTCGGGGATCGCGATCTTGCCGATGTCGTGGAAGACGGCGCCGTAGCGCAGATCGCGCAGCTGGCCCTCGTCCATGCCGAGCCGCAGCCCGACCGCCTCGGCCCACTGCACGATCGAATGCGCGTGGTGGGCGGTGTAGGAGTCCTTGGCCTCGAGCGCCGCGGCGAGCGCCTCGGCCGTGCCGAGGTAGGCGCGGTCGAGCCGCTCGTAGAGCAGCGCCGAGCGCAGTGCCGACCCGAGCTGGTCCGCGACCGTCTGCAGCAGCCGCGCGTCGTCCTCGTCGAACGCGCCGGCCTCGATCTCCTCGACGTTGATCGCGCCCCACAGCTCGTCGCCGACCCACACGGGCGCGCACAGCTCCGAGAGCGGCAGCGGGTCGATGTCCTCGTTCTCCATGAAGTCCGGGTCCAGGCGCGTGTCGGGCACGACGATCACGTGGCGCTCACGCAGGCAGCGGCCGATGACGCCCTCGGTGACGGGCTGCTCCCAGTGGATGTCGGACATCTGGCCGTACATCTCGCCGCGACCGACGACCGAGCGCACGAGCCCGCCTGCGCGCAGGCGCACGACATGGCAGATGTAGTAGCCGAAGGCGCGATGCAGCTCGTCGACGACCGCGTCGAGGACCTCGTCGGCGCGCGTCATCGCCGAGAGGCGGGTGCCGAGGTTGTTGGCCATCACGAGATGGCGCGTGCGCCGCTGCAGGCGGTCGGATTCAGGGTTGTGGCTGCCGGTCCAGCGTGGCTGCTCCGGGAGGGGCGGCGGATCGTCCTCACGCCGGAAGCGGCCCGGGCGGAAGCCCGCGGGCAGGTCCGACGCCGGCTGGGCCGTCCCGCGCCCGCGCTCCTGCTTGCCGAACATCAGCGCGCGATCGGCCTGCTCGATCAGCTGCGTCGGCGTCATCGACGGATCCCACTGGGCGACGCCCGCAGTCGCCCCGTGCGAGCCGAGATCCTCGATCGCCTCGCTGATGCGCTCGACGGCCCGCTCGGCGATCTCGAGCGTGGCCCGCTCGTCGGCATCGACGGCGAGGATCGCGAACTCGTCGCCGCCGTAGCGCGCGACCAGGTCGTAGGGGCGCGTCGCCATCCGCAGCGCGTGGCCGGCGCGCCGCAGGACCTCGTCGCCGACGAGATGCCCGTGGCTCTCGTTGACCTGCTTGAAGTCGTCGAGGTCGAGCAGCATCAGGCTCAGCTCCTGGCCGGTGCGGCGCGCAGCGCTCGATCTCGCGCCGCAGCCCGTCCTGCAGGGCGGCGTGGTTGAGGCAGCCGGTCAGGCCGTCCGTGTGCGCTGCGAGGGCGAGGCCGGTCGCGGCGCTCGCGTTGCGGCAGGCGACGGCGGCGAGCTCGCCGAAGGTCTCGAGCAGCGCGAGGTCCTGGCCGGTGATGAAGCGCGCGGTCCGGTAGCCGATGCTGAGCACGCCGCGCAACGCGCCGTCCCAGTGCATCGGCACGGCCATCGAGCTCTTGATGTCGTCGAACGGGCCGCCGGGCTGGGGCGCCGCGATCCGCTCGTAGTCGTTGGTGAGCATCGGGCGATCGGCCTGGACGACACGGCCGGACAGGCCCGCGCCGGGAGGCATCCGCAGCCCCAGGACCTCCGGGGGCTGGCCGACGGCGGCCTCGATCGTGAGTCCCTGCTCGGCGTCGCCGCGGTACACGGCGGCGGCGTCGGCGTCGAGGATCCGCACGGCCTCCGTGCAGATCGAGTCCAGCACGTCGCCAAGGTCCAGCGACTCGTTCAGGGTCTTGGCCGCCCGCGCGAGCGCGGCCTGCTGGGCGACGCGCGCCGCCTGCTCGGACGCGAGGCGCGTCTGGGCGAGGACCGCGCCGCACGCGGTGGCGAACGCGGCCGCGACGTCGATGTGCTCGGGATCGACCGACCGGCCTGGGCCGTCGAGCAGGACGAGCGCGTGGTCGACGGTCTCGTGCGAGCGGACGGGCAGCACGACGGCGAGGCCGGGAGCGATGCCCCCACCGAGCGCGTCGGCCAGCGCGCGCGCCTGGTCGCCGCCCGCGCGGGTGGCCGCGCGGCGCAGCTCGACCAGCTCGTTCAGCGCCGGGACCGTGCCGATCGGGACGCGGGGATGTTCGACAGCCGACTCCGGGTCGGCCGCGACGACCTGCGCGACGCCCTCACCAGGCTCGACCGCGACGAGCAGCGCGGCCTCGACGCCAAGCAGCTCACGCGCCTCGCGCACGAGCGCGCGCCTGACGGCGTCCGCCTGGGCACCGGCGACCGTCGCGGCCATGAGGCGCGCAACAGCGTTGATGGCGTTGATCTGAGGCTCGGGCATGGGCGATGGGGGACGCTACGCGGCCTTACCCCGGGATCGGCAGTGTGGCACCGACGCTTTACACTGGCCGGGTCCAGGAGAGGTGGCCGAGTGGCTGAAGGCACTCGCCTGCTAAGCGAGTATGGGGATCAAACTCCATCGCGGGTTCGAATCCCGCCCTCTCCGCTCCAGCGCCCGGTTAGAGTTCCGCAATGACCCGGGTCGCTCTGGTGGTCGCGGCACTCGCCCTGATCGCGGGGGGCGCGCAGGCGCAGCTGCTGCCCCCACCGATCATCATCCCGACGTCGCCGCCCAAGGGCATCTTCTCGCCGCCGAAGGGCAAGCAGACCAGCTGCAAGATGAAGGGACCCGCCTGGGTCCTGTACGGCGTCCACGCCCCGAACGGCCCGCCGCGGCACGGCAACCGCTACCTCGTCCACGCATGGGGGATCACGTGCAAGAAGGCCAGGTCCTACCTGCGCGCGTTCTTCCCGAAGATCCCGCCGCACCCGATGGGAACGCTCAGGGGCGGCCCCAAGGGCTTCAAGTGCAAGGGCCGTGACCCCAAGGGCACCGTGACGAAGAGCAAGCCGCACGATGGCAGCTGCCTGCGGCGCAAGCCGGCGGCCACGTTCGACTGGGCGCCGACGGGCGGCACCGTCGGCTGAGGGCAAGCCCTCTACAATCAGCCGCCTCGCGCCCGTAGCTCAGCTGGATAGAGCGTCGGTCTACGGAACCGAAGGTCAGAGGTTCGAATCCTCTCGGGCGCGCTTCGTCGTGGGTCGGGTGAGGGCCGCCGGTCGGGCCGGCCCTCACCGGACGTCAGCTGAACGTCACTCCGCAGGTGTGCGTGCCGAGCGAGAATGTCGGGAAGCTCAGCCCGAAGCACTGGTCCGGCGTATTGCCGGTGACCGATCCAGTCCAGGCTGGCACGGCGGCGCCGGTCAGCGGATCTGTGATGGATCCCGATCCGTCGCTGACACGGAACGCGATGGTTGGGTCGACGGGCACGCCGGACTGCCGCACGCGGGCCCAGATACCGCCGCCCTGATCGCCCACCGAGTTGCTGTCGATCGTCGTCGTTCCTCCGAGTATCGTGGCGCCGGCGAGCAGCCCGCCCGTTGTGCCAACTGTTGCGTCCACGCGCAGCCCGCCGCCGCGGTATCCGGCGGTGTTGTGGAACACCCGTGAGTCGATGAGCGCGAGCGTGCCACCGAAGTTCCAGATGCCTCCGGCGCAGGCGTAGATCGTCAACGGTGTCCCGAATCCACACCCGTCACCGGTGGACGACGGCGCGTGCGTTGCGCGGTTGTTGATGACCTTGGACTTGTTCAGGCTCACGACCGCCCCGTCGCTGTCGATGCCCCCAGAGCTGCCGGCGGTGTTGCCCGCGACCGTCGATCGCTCGAGCAGAAGGTGTGCGCCCGATCCCGTCTCGATCCCCCCGCCGAACGCGTTCTGTCCCGCGGAGTTGTCGCTCACCTCGACTCCGATCAGGTTGACGGCGCGGCCGGCTGCGACGCGGATGCCGCCGCCCGCCCCGTCCGTCTTGCCGCCGCGCACGATCAGGTCGCGAAGCGTCACGGTCCCCCCGGCGACGTCGAGCACCCGACCGTTTGCCTTTCCGTCGAGGGCCGCGCGCTTGCCCTTACCCACGAGCGTCACGTCCTTGCTCACAGTGACGTTGGCCGCGCACGTCCCGGAGACCTCGATCGTGTCTCCGGCCCCGGCTGCCGCGATCGCGTCGCCGACGGCGCTCGCGCCACCGTACTTGACACCCGTGTCGGCGTTGCTGACCTGGCAACCCCCAACCGCGGCAGAAGACGCGGGAGCGGCGACGCCCGTCACCAGCAGGCCCGCGCCCACGCCAACAACGCCGAGTCTGCCTCGAAGCCTGCGGCGATCCATTGAGACTCCTTTCTCAGGGAGCGCCCGCGGGCTCTCCGCTGGTGGCGAGACGCGCCAGCGCATCGCCGGTCCCACTCGAATTGAGCCGCCACAACGGGGCAGCGTCAGACCCACGCTCTTTGATCCCGCCGATCAAGTCAAGCTCGGTCTTTGTCCACGCCGCGCGACCCCGCGCTGTATCGGTGCAAAGTCCGAGCGACAACCTCGAGGTCGGACCACGCTTCGTGGTCCGACCCGTCGCTGCACACAGGACAAGTCCTCGTGTTCCTCGCCGACACGACAGGCCAAGCCGAACAGAGGACTCCGATCCCCGCTGCCGATCCCAATCGGCCCCTGTCGAGGCGCCGCCGGGTCCCCATGGGCTTCCCCACAGGGCCATTCCTGGACCGGATCCCCAGTCTCCGAGCGGTCAACGTCGATATGGCCGACCGGCTACGGAACCGAAGGTCAGAGGTTCGAATCCTCTCGGCGCGCTTACGGAGCGCCGCGCAAACGCGCGGCTTTCGCCGTTCGGGCACGGGACACAGCGATCGCGACCGTGGCCTACCAGTGGCCCAAACGCCCCGAGGATGCGGGATTGCCGCATCGCGTCTGTGCACAAACGCGGATGCGCTTCGCCTCGAGTTACCTGGATGCTGCTACCACCATGCGTCTCACTGCATTCGTCCTGGTTGCGTTGACGGCCTCGCTGTTGGCCGCCGGCACGGCTGTCGCAGGCACGGTCGGCATCGACGGTGACACGCTGCGCTATGACGCCGCGCCGGGCGAGTTCAACCAACTCGCCATCATGCTGCAGTCCGGTCGGTTCACGATCCAGGACGGCTACAGCCAAACCCGCGACACGCTGTTCGTCACGGCCTTGGCGCCGTGCGTGCGCGACACGACGCCACAGCCGGATCCGGGCATGACTGACGCCTAC
>CAWCEB010000145.1:0-32795 GCA_963794105.1 uncultured Actinomycetes bacterium
CAGTGATGCACCTAAAGGGCCGCGATGGCCAGACCAGAGGCCAGGAGACCCCGCAGGACGGCTGTGACTCGATGGATCCTCATACAACACTCCTCCGTGGTGGGTGTACTGGCGGAAACACTGCTCGAACCATTCTGGGCGCCGCAGGACTTCCGTACCACGAGCGTGGTCGGGTGGGTCGGCGGAGACCTCGACATTCGTCGGGTGGTGGAGCTTGGCGAGGAGACGGCCGGCCGCCTGCTCGCCGAGGGCGCTGATGTCCACGTGGACCGAAGTGAGCGCGGGCACGACATACCTGGGCGACTCGGATGTTGTCGAACCCCCCGATCGCGATGTCTTCCGGCACCAGGACCCGGCGGTCGCGGAGCCCGCTCAGCGCCCCGATCGCCATGCAGTCATTGGCAGCGAAGATCGCGGTCGGACGGTCCGCCAACCCCAGCAGGGCGAGGGCCGCGGCGTGCCCGGATTCCTCGGTGAAATCCCCCTGGATCTCGAGGTCCGGCATGGCCGGCAGCCCGGCATCACGCAGCGCGACGTGATACCCGCGCCGCCGCTCCGCGGCGTCGAAATTCCCGGCGGCCCCGTTGATCAGCGCGATCCGGCGATGTCCCAGCCCCACGAAGTGCCGCACCATCGCGTAGGCCCCCTCAGCACATTTGGCCACCGTCAGGCTGTCGCAATCGGCTCGCCGGACGGCGGACAGTTGAGCAGAACTACGGGAAATCCTCCCGGGAGGGTTCGGTGCGAAAGCTCCCCGGTGAACTCCGGCGACATGAGCACCAGGCCGTCCACCCGGCCGCGCATGGAGCGGAGCGCCGCCTCGAGGCGGGGTCCGTCGTGCCGAGCGCTGGAGACGAGGCAGTGGTAGCCGCTGTGCTGGGCGGTGAGATCGATGCCCCGGATGACTTCGGAGAAAAATTCGCCGTAGAGATCGGGAAGCAGGACGCCGATGGTGTGGGTGACGCGTGATGAGGCTGCAGCGGCCTGGCGCGCGTGGACTTCTTTGTCGAGGGGAGACGGTGCTGCTCAACGAGCTCAACACGATGCCCGCCCAGAGCTTCGCGTACACGCTGGTCGCGGTCTGGCCGGGCATCGTGTTGAGCTCGTTGAGCAGCACCGTCTCGCCCTCGACGAAGAAGTCGACGCGCGCCAGGCCGCTGCAGCCCGCGATCCGGAATGCGTCGACGGCAAGCTCGCGAAGGCGCTCGCGTGCCGTGTCGGAGATCCGCGCGGGCACCTGCAGCTCCATCCCGCCCTCGGCGTACTTGGCCTCGTAGTCGTACCAGCCGGCGCCCTTGAGCAGGACGATCTCGCCCGGCTGGGAGGCCTGCGCGCCGTAGGTGTGGCCCAGCACCGAGCACTCGACCTCCAGCCCCGCGCTGTTGGCCTCGACGATCACGCGCGGGTCGTGGGTGAACGCGCTGTCGAGCGCCGGGCGCAGCTCGCTCTCCTGCGCCACGCGGACGATGCCCACCGACGAGCCCAGCCGCGCGGGCTTGACCCAGCAGGGAAACCCGATGCCGTCGAGCTCGGCGGCCTCGCGGCGATCCTCCTCCACCAGCGCGTAGGCGACCTGCGGGAGTGCCGGCGACCGCCATCAGGTCCTTGAGGACGACCTTGTCCATGCACGCTGCGCTGGCCAGCACGTTGGAACCGACGTACGGGACGTCCAGCAGCTCGAGCAGGCCCTGCACCGTCCCGTCCTCGCCGAACGGCCCGTGCAGCACGGGGAACGCCGCATCGCAGCCGAGCAGGCCGCCCGCGACGCGCAGCGTCACCTCCTCGCCGTCGACGGTCCAGCGCCCGTCGCGCCCGACGAGTCACCTCGACGACCTCGTGGCCCGCCTCGCGCAGGCCGCCGGCCACCGCGGTGCCGCTGTCGAGCGAGACATCGTGCTCGGAGGAGCGCCCGCCCTTGAGGACGGCGAGCTTCAGGGCGTCGTCGGCGTCGTCGTCGAGGGCGTCGTGGTCCCGCCGTCGCCCTGCAGGGCCGGGTTGAAGCGCCCGACGACGATCTCACGGTCGAGCCCTTCTTGGCCGTGCCGCTGGAGGGATCCTGCGGTGAGCACGATCCCGTCCTCGTCCAGATTCTGCGGTGTCCTGGCGCGTGATGCTCACCTTGAAGCCGGCGTCCTGCAGCGCCGAGACGGCGTCGGTGTCCTGCTTGCCGGTCTCGTCGGGCACGGTGGCCGACGAGGGCTCCTTCGCAACGGTCAGCGTCACGGTGGAGCCCTTGTCGTGCTGGCCGCCGGCCGGATCCTGGGACAGCACGGTGTCCGGGTCCTGCGTGGTCGACTCCTGGCGCTTGACGGAGACCTTGAAGCCGGCGTTCTCGAGGTCGGTGCGGCGCATCGTCGAGGTTCTTGCCGACCTCGTTGGGAACGTCCGCCTGCTCGGGCCCGGTCGATACGAGCAGCGTGACGGTCGAGCCCCTGTCGAGCGGCGTGCCGGCCGGCGGCTGGGTGTCGATCACGTGGTCATGGGGCACCGTGTCGTCGGACTGCTCGGACTCTCGTGACCTTGAACCCGAGCGTCGGTCAGCTTCTTTGCCGCCGCGCGGCGCCCGAGCCCCTTGACCGACGGCACGCTGGCCTGGCCCGGCCCGCCGGACACCGTGAGATGCACCGTCGAGCCCTTCTTGGCCTGCGTCCCGCCCGAGGGGTCCTGGCCGATCACCTCGCCCCGGCGCTCGGTCGAGGTCTCGAACGTGGAGTCGGTGGAGAAACCCTTGTCGCGCAGCGCCTTCTCGGCGGCCGCCTGGCTGGCGCCGACGACGTCGGGCACCGCGACCTTCTTGGAGCCTGAGAGGAGCACGACCGCCCCGATGATCAGCGCGGCCACGACCAGCAGCCCGAGCAGCCATGCCCACCAGCGCGAGCCTTCCCGGTCGGGGTCGACGGGTGGCGGCGGGAGCGGTGTCACCGGCTCACGCACCACGCCGGCGGCGGCGGCGGCGGGGCGCGATCGCGGTCGCCGCGGTCGGCGGCACCTCCTCGCCCTGCAGCGCGGCGATGAACGCGTCGGCGTCGGGGTAGCGCTGCGCCGGGTCCTTGGCCAGCGCGCGCATGCACGGTGGCCTCGAGCGCGGGCGTCACAGCCGGGTTGAGCTGGGACGGCGGCACCGGCTGCTCGGAGACCTGCTTGAGCGCGATCGTCACCGCGCTCTCGCCCTCGAACGGCACGCGGCCGGTGAGCATCTCGTAGAGGATGATCCCGACCGAGTAGAGGTCGGACTGCGCGCTGACCGCGTGGCCCTGCGCCTGCTCGGGCGACAGGTACTGCGCGGTGCCCATGATCGAGCCCGGTCTGGGTCATGTCCGACGCGCCGGCGCGGGCGATCCCGAAGTCCGTGACCTTCGCGCGGCCCTCGGCGTCGACGATCACGTTGTGCGGCTTGAGGTCGCGGTGGATGATCCCGCGCCGGTGCGCGAACCGCGCGGCGCGCAGGATCTGCGTCGTCGAGGTCGATCGCGCGCTCGGGCGCCAGCGGCGCCTCCTCCTGGATCGACGCGCTTGAGCGAGCGCCCCTCGAGGTACTCCATCGCGATGCAGTACGTGCCGTCCCACTCGCCGCGGTCGTAGACCGAGACGACGTGCTGGTGCTGCAGGCCGGCGGCGCCGACGCCTCGCGCCGGAAGCGCTCGACGAACTCCTGGTCCTCGGCGAAGCGCCGGTAGAGGACCTTGAGCGCGACCTGGCGGCCGAGCTGCTGGTCCTCGGCGCAGTAGACGTCGGCCATCCCGCCCGAGCCGAGCGCGGGGACCACGCGGTAGCGGCCGTCGATGATCGATCCGATGTCCAGGCGCTGCGCTCATCTCGAGCAGCGCCTCCATGACGTCGCTTGGCGATCGGCGCGGCGACGTCGCCGCCGAAGCCCGGAACGCCCTGCGATCGTCACCGCGATCGCGACGCGCGGGTTGTCCGCCGGCGCGAACGCGATGAACCACACGTTGTTGATGGTCTTGCCGATCTGCGTCTCAGCGGTGCCGGTCTTGCCGGCGACGCGAATGCCCGGGGATCTGGGCCTGCGTGCCCGTGCCGCTCTGCACGACGCGCTCCATCATCGCCGTCACGGTGGACGCGGTGGAGGGCTTCATCACCGTCGACTGCTCCTCGGGCTTGACGTCCTCGACCGTGCGGCCGTCGGTATCGACCACGCTTGTCGGTGAAGTGCGGCTTCATGAGCTTGCCGCGGTTGGCGACGGCGGCCGCGACCTCGGCCATCTGCAGCGGCGTGACCGCGAGCTTGTCCTGGCCGATGCCCATGCGCCCGACGTCGACGAACGGCGACGTCGGCCGGATCAGGCGGCCGTTGCGGTACTCGCCGCTCGCGGACATCTGGTCCTTGGGGTAGTCGAGCTGCGGCTTGCTGTTGAACCCGAAGCGGTTCATGTACTTGCCCATGGTCGTCTTGCCGAGCTTCTCGGCCGACCTGCGCGTACACGGTGTTGACCGACTTCTCCAGCGCCGTCGCGAGGTCGATCGGACCGAACGACTGGTTGAAGTCGTTCTGCAGCGGCACGCCGGAGATCTTGACGGCGTTCTTGCCGTCGACCGTCGACTGGGATGTGAACTCGCCGCTGTCGATCGCGGCCGTCGCGGTCACGACCTTGAACGTGGAGCCCGGCGCGTAGCCGAACTGCGTCGCGCGGTTGACGAGCGGCTTGTTCGCGTTGTCGTTGGCCAGGCGCGAGTAGGTGCCCGGACTGCGCAGCGCGTTGGGGTCGTACTGCGGCGTCGGAGGCCATCACCGTCACCGCGCCGGTGCGCGGATCCAGCGCGACGACCGCGCCCTTGCGGCCGGCCGAGCTGCGCGTAGGCCACCCGCTGCGCCGCCGGGTCGAGCGTCGTGCGCACGGAGTCGCCGCGTCTGGCGCTTGCCGCGCAGCTGGTCGATCACGGACGTCAGCTCGTTTCGCTTGCCGGTCAGGTCGTCGTTGCGCGAGCGCTCGAGGCCCGCCCGGCCCAGCGTCGTGAACGAGTAGCCGATCGGCATGGCTGAACAGCCCGCGCGTCGGATAGCGGCGCGAGTACACGCCGCCGCGCTGCCTGACCGAGCGCGCGAGGATCGTGCCGTCGGCGGCTCGGATCGTCCCGCGGTGGATCTGCTGCTCCTCGAGCAGCGCGCGCTTGTTGAGCGCGTTGTCGCGCAGCGCCTTGGCGTCGAAGACCGCGTTGCGCGACGTGAAGTACACGAGCACCGCGAAGAGCACCAGGCACAGCGCGTACAGCCGCTGGATCGGCGTGTTCACAGCGGGTCCCTCCGCGCCTTGTCGGAGACGACGAGCAGCAGCGCGAGCAGGACGAAGTTCGCCATGATCGACGAGCCGCCGTAGGAGACGAACGGCAGCGTGACGCCGGTCAGCGGGATCGCGCGCGTGACCCCGCCGACGATGACGAACACCTGTAGCGCAAAGACCGCCGTGAGGCCGGCCGCGAGCAGCTTCGAGAACGAATCGCGGGCCAACATCGCGATCCGGAAGCCGCGCTCGACGGCCAGCGCGTAGACGAGCAGCAGCCCGCACGCCCCGAACAGGCCCAGCTCGTTCGTGATGACCGAGTAGATGAGGTCGGTCTGCGCGGCCGGCAGCAGCGGGCAATCCGCGGCGTGGCCGTTGATCTGGCACGGATAGGAGATCAGCGCCTCGCCGAAGCCGCGCCCGAACAGGCCGCCGTCGGCCTGCGCGAACACCGACTGCGCGACCTGGAAGCTGCCGCCGGTGCGGTTGTAGAGGCTCGCGCGGAACGGGTGCTGCCAGGCCTCGATCCGGTCGTGCACGTGCGGGCGTGTGCGTGCCGATGAACCACGCGCCCAGCGCGAACAGGATCAGCCCGATGACCGGGAACGACAGCCGGTTCGTCGCCACGTAGAGGACAGCCAGGAAGCCGCCGAAGAACATCAGCGACGACCCGAGGTCGCGGATGATCAGGAGCTCGAGCATCGCGACGCCGAAGACCACGAGCAACGGCCCGAAGTGCTTCAGCGGCGGCAGCGTGACGCCGAGCACGCGGTTGCCGGCGGTGACCAGCAGCTGGCGCGTGTCGCGCAGGTAGCTGGCCAGGAAGATGACGATGCCGATCTTCGCGAACTCGGCCGGCTGGAACGTCGTCCCGGCGAAGTGGATGCCCAGGTAGGCGCCGTTGACCTGCGAGCCGATGCCGGGCACGCGCGGCAGCAGCAGCAGGAACAGCGAGCCGAGCGCGATCACGTAGCGGTAGCGCTCGAGCACGTGGTACTCGCGCAGCGCGATCACCGTGCCGGCGAACATGACCAGCCCGATGACGAACCACTGCGCCTGCTGGCGCGCCAGCGTGTCGTCGATCCGGTAGACCATCACCAGCCCGAAGCACGCGAGCAGCGCGATCAGCGGGAAGAGGTACGGGTCGGCGTGCGGCAGCGTCAGGCGCAGGACGATGTGAGCGGCCAGGCAGAGCGCGAGGAACAGCAGTCCGTAGGTGAGCGAGACGTTGCTCAGAAGGTCCTGGCGCTGGATGAAGATCGCGGCGAAGCCGGCGGTCACCAGGAGTGACGCGGGGATCAGCGCCACGAGCTCGCGGTTGCGGGCCTTCATCGCTGCAGCTGCCCGAGCTCGAGCTGCTTGACGAGGTCGTTGGCGTCGCGCTCGCTGCGCAGCTTGTGGTCGAGCAGCTTGTCGCGCCGCGGCGCGGCTCAGCGCGGCCGCGCTGACGCCGGAGACGAACTGCTCGCGGTACAGATGGATTCCGGCCGGCAGGTCGTAGGGCAGGCCCTGGTAGACCGACACGAAGCCGCTGGAGTCCGTGCCGACGAAGTAGACGCTGCGCACGGCGATCGAGATCCCGATCGCGATCGGGACGAGGATGAGCAGCGTGATCAGCGCCGCCGCGGTGAGGCGCCGGCGCCAGGGGGAGGTGCGCTTGGCCGCCGGCCGCGCAGCCGGTGCGCGCGGCTGGCGCGGCTCGACCTTCGCCGGCGGCGCCGGCTCCTTCGGGGGCGGCGGCGCCACGGCCGCCATCCCCACGCTCGTGTCCTGGTCCTCGGCCGCGCGCGCGGCCCCGCCGACGTCCTCGATGCGGAACAGCACGACGGTGATGTTGTCGCGCCCGCCGCCGGCGTTGGCGGCATCCACCAGCGCCCGCGCGGCGCCGCGCAGGTCTGGCGCAGCGCGCACGATCTCGCCGATCTGCTCCTCGGGGAACATCATCAGGCCGTCGCTGCAGATCAGGTAGACGTCGCCGTCGCGCGCCGGCCACGTGTGGTGGTCGACCTCGATGTCGTGCTCTGCGCCCAGGGCCCGCGTGATGATCGAGCGCTGCGGATGCCGGCCCGCCTCCTCCTGCGTGATCTTCCCCTGGCGCTCGAGCTCGGCGACGAGCGTGTGGTCCTCGGTCAGCCGCTCGAGGTCCCCGTTGCGCAGGCGGTACAGGCGCGAGTCGCCGACGTGCGCGATTGCCACGTCGCCCTCCGTGACGTAGGCGGCGGTCATCGTCGTGCCCATCCCCGCCCGCTCGCGGTCGGCCTGGGCCATCTCGATGATCCGCTCGTTGGCCTCGAGCACCAGGCCCGCGAGCCGTTCCTCCGCGCTGCCCGGCCCGTCCGGCAGGCCGTTCTCGATTGCCGCGATCGCCGTGCGCGACGCCACCTCGCCCGCCTGCGCTCCGCCCATGCCGTCCGCCACGGCGAACAGCGGCGAGCGCGCGAAGTAGGCGTCCTCGTTGCCCTTGCGCTGGCGGCCGGTGTCTGTGCGCTCGGCGTGCTCGGCGACTCGGAGCATCACTGGGTGACGTACGTGAACTCGGAGTCCCCGATGCGGACCCGGTCGCCGGGGTGCAGCGGCTGGGGACCGGCGAGGATCTCCTCGTTGAGGTAGGTGCCGTTGGTCGAGCCCATGTCCTCGAGCACGACGATGCCGCCCTGGCGCGTCAGCTTCGCGTGGCGCGAGGAGGCGAACGGATCCTCCAGCCGGATCTCCGCCTGGTCCCCGCGGCCCATCACCGCGCCCTCGCCGATCTCGTACTCCATCCCTGGGGTGTGCCCCGGAGCGCGCTCGACCACAAGTCGCGGCTCGAAGCCGTCGGCCGCGCTGCCCGGGCGAGCGGTCGCGGAGTGCAGCCCGGTCGCGTCGGCGGGCGCCTGCACGGGGTCGCCGTAGCTCGCGGGCACCTGCCCCACGCCACGGCGCAGGTCCTTCAGCGCGCTGCGCGACACCCACAGCAGGAACAGGTACAGCACGATCAGGAAGGCGAACTTCAGGCCGACGGAAACCGGTTCCAGCATCTACTCCACCTCGAAGACCGCGTCGACGGTGCCGAACACGACGCGGTCGCCGGCCTTGAGCGGCGTCGACGCCGCTGATCTTGCGGCCGTTGACCTGGACGCCGTTGGTGGACCCGAGGTCGGCGACGGTCCACTGGCCGCCGGCACCCGGGCGGATCTCCGCGTGGCGCCGGGACACGTTCGAGTCGCCCAGCACGACGTCGCACTCGCGGCTGCGCCCGACGACCG
This sequence comes from uncultured Actinomycetes bacterium, assembly GCA_963794105.1. Lineage (GTDB taxonomy): Bacteria > Actinomycetota > Thermoleophilia > Solirubrobacterales > Solirubrobacteraceae > AC-49. The sequence continues at coordinate 8,486 of CAWCEB010000145.1, forward strand.
CGCCACCGGGCGCGATCACGAGGCGCCGGCCCTCGGCCTGCAGGATCGCCCGCCCCGCGCGGTCGGCGCGCGCCTCGGTCAGCGACTCCTGCGCGCGATCGGACGTCGAGTAGACCATCGTGTGCCCGTGGTCAGCCTGCTTGGCGGCTTCGCCCTCCGGCCGCACCAGGCGCGCCTGGATGCCGAACTCGCCGAGGTGCAGGCGCTCGTCGGTGCGGAACTCGATGACCGGTCGCGACACCATCGCCAGCCGCTCGCGCCGCGCGTGCTCGAGCAGGTAGGCGCTCAGCTCGTCGATGACCTCGTGCTCGACGCCCTCGTAGCGCTGGCGATCCTCAGGCGACAGCCAGATCGCGTACTCGTTTGGCACGTATGTCCGCGACACCGACACGGTCCGGTGGTCGTCCATCTCGCGCGCCAGCTTGCGCGCGAGTTCGACCGGGCGCACCTGTGACCGGAAGGCGCGCCCGAAGGCGCCCTCCACGAGTCCAGCGATCTTCTCCTCGAGACTCCTGAGAACGCTCATGGCAACGGGCACGCCGATGGCGGCGTGTGGCGGGTCATGCTACGCAGGCAAGGGCGTGCGCGACGCGCGAACGAGCACCGCAAGTACCCCGGCAAGGGTCGCGCCAAGCACGGCGGCGCCCATGTCCGGCGCCAATGCCTGCGTGCCGGCCGCCAGCCCCGCGGCCCACGCGGCGGCCCCGAGCAGGTCGTAGGCGAACGTCTTTCCGCGCACGAACAGCGGCAGGACCAGCGCGGCCAGCGCCCACACGCCGGCCACGGCGAGCACCGTCCCGTCCCCCACGACGGGCTGCACCCCCTCGCGCCACGCGGCGCCCGTGTCGTCGGCCCACGCCGCGCGGCCGTGGACGAGCACGCGCCCGGCGAGCACGCCCACCAGCCCAGCGCCCCGAGCGCAGCGCGGTGCCATGGCCGCGCCGCCTGCCCGGCGATGGCCAGCCACGCCGCGCCCCCGCTGATCAAGTCGAGCGGCGCCGCCAGCGCAGGCGCGCTCCACCAGCTCCCGCGCGCGCGGCGCAGCAGCACGGGCACGGGCGCCGTCGCCATCGCGACAACGAGCGCGATTCCGACTGCCGGCACCGACAGCCACGACACCAGCACCACCGCACAGGCGATCCACCCCATCCGCGGCAGCAGCGCGCACGTCAAGCCCGCGACCGCGGCCCCGATGCCCGGCTGCACGAGCGGCGCCGGCCCGAGCCACGCCAGTGCACTCGCCGTCAGCGCAGCGGCGCCACAGGCTGCGAGCACCCGATCCGACGGGCGGCTCGGCATCGCCGCGACGCCGACGCGGCCGATCGCCTCGGTGCGCGACGACAGGACGGCCCCCGCCTCGTCGGCGACGTCGCGCATCGCGTCCTGCAGCGCGGCCCGCAGGTCACCCAGCGTGCCACGCTGCTCGGGCCGCGGCAGCACGGCGACATCGATGGCCTCGCAGAGGTCGGGCGGCAGGTCGCGGCGCAGGCGAGCGAGCGGCGGCAGCCGTGCCCCGACGCGGCGTGCGGTCGCCGCCGGGCCGCGGCCGCGGACAGGGTTGACGCCGGCCAGCGCCTCGTAGAGCACGATCGCCAGCGAATAGAGGTCGGCTGCCTCGCCGCTCTGGCGGCCCTCGGCCTGCTCGGGCGCCATGTACGCCAGCGTGCCGACCACGTCGCCAGTCCGGGTCAGCGCGTCGTCGCCGAGCACGCGCGCGATGCCGAAGTCGGTGAGCTTCGCGACGCCCGCCGCAGGGTCGTCCGGGACGATGACGTTGCCCGGCTTGACGTCGCGGTGCACGACGCCGCGGCCGTGGGCGTGCTCGAGGGCGTCGCACAGCGCAACGCCGATCCGCAGCACGTCGCGGTCGCTCAGCTCGCCGTCCTCGATCAGTTGCGCGAGCGTGCGCCCGCGCACGAGCTCGGAGACGAGGTACACCGCGTCGTCGTCGCGGCCGGCCTCGTACAGCGCAACGATCCCCGCGTGCCCGAGGCGCGCCGCGGCCAGCGCCTCGCGCTCCGCCCGCGCCGGATCCTGCCCCGCGACGCCGATGCGCTTCAGTGCCACCGCGCGGTCGAGGTGCTCGTCGTGCGCGAGCCACACCACGCCGAAGCCGCCGGCTCCGAGGCGGCGTACGAGGCGGTAGCGGTCGAGCACGAGCGCCTGTCGCCCGTGGGCTTCCATGACCTCGGTCGGGTGCTCGGCAGTCTCCACCAGATTGCGCCTTCGACCGGGCGTGCAGGGTTCCTCCGGTTGAACGCGAACGTGCACGCGGAGTCGTATCGCCGGAAGGACGGGCATACTGCGCCCCCTGGACTCCTGCAAGGAGCGAGGATCGTGTCGTTCTTCGACGAGGGTGACGAACCCACACGTGTGAGCCGGCCCGCCCGGCCCCGAAGGCCCGCGACAGGCGCGCGGCCGTCGACCCGACCCGGCGGAACGGGCCCGCCGCACGGGCCCGACCCCCAGACCGCACGCATCCGCCAGGCGGTGCTGATCGGCGTCGTGCTGCTGTTCCTGATCCTCTTCGCCGTCGTCATCAACGGCTGTCGCACGAGCGCGCACAAGCGCTCGCTGAAGGACTACAACCGCAACGTGTTCGCGGTGATGACCGACTCCAACGACTCGGTGAGCCAGCCGTTCTTCCGTCTGCTCGACGGCGGCAGCAGCCAGGCGGGCGGGATCCAGTCGGCCGTCAACCAGCTGCGCATCGCCGCGGAGGAGGATGCAAAGCGCGCCAAGGGCTTCGACGTTCCCGACGACATGAAGCGCGCCCAGGGCGTGCTGACGCAGGTCCTCAACCTCCGCGCCGCCGCGATCGGGAAGATCGGTGACGAGCTCCCGACCGCCGTCGCGCAGAATGCCGGGCAGCGCATCGGCCGCCTCCGAGGCGATCAACCACATCGCGGGTCAGATGCAGGCGTTCCTGGCCTCGGACGTCCTCTACTCCCAGCGCGTCATCCCGTACATCAAGGAGACGCTGGACAACAACGACATCGGCGGCCAGGAGATCGCAACGTCGAACTTCCTGCCGAACCTCGGCTGGCTCAGCCCCGACGCCGTCGCATCGCGCCTCAACTCGCGGCTCGGCGGGCGCACCGCCAACGGGACCCCGCGCCCCGGGCACCCATGGGCACGGCCTGGACTCGGTCTCCATCGGCGGCCAGACGCTGCAGCCCTCCCCGCCGTCAACCGGATCCCCGCCGGCGCCGGCCTCACCTTCGACGTGAAGTTCACCAACCAGGGCGAGAACGACGAGATCGACGTCCGCGTCCTCGTGGCCATCAGCGGGTCGGGCAAGCCGATCCTGTTGCGCAAGACCCTCAACCAGACCAAGGCCGGCCAGCCTGCCGAGGCGACCATCCCGCTGGGGCAGTCGCCGCCGATCGGCTCGCCGGTGACGATCAAGGTGCAGATCGTCGGCGTCCCGGGCGAGAAGAAGCTCGACAACAACAAGCAGAGCTACACGGCGATCTTCCAGCGCTAGCCGTCGTCTAGCCTTGGCCGCCGTGCACGACCTGTCCTCGACCGCCGGCATCGTCGCGCTGGCTGCCGCCGGCGTCGCGCTCATCTCGCTGATCCTCGCCGTGATCGCGGTGATCCGCCTGCGCCGGCTGCGTGCGGACCAGCGCGTCGTCCTCGGCGGCAAGGAACGGCGCGACCTCGTCGAGCAGGGCGCGCAACTCGAACGCCACTTCCGCGATCTCCACGGCTACGTCGAGGACGTGGCCGGCACGCTGAACGGCCGGCTCGGGACCGCCGAGGAGCGCCTCGACGGCGCGATCGCCTACCGCGCGATGGTGCGCTACGACGCGTACAACGAGATGTCCGGACAGCAGTCGACCTCGATCGCCCTGCTCGACGCGCGGCGCTCGGGCGTCGTGGTCTCGAGCATCCACCACCGCGACCAGGCACGGGTGTACGCCAAGCAGGTCGTCGACGGCAAGGGCGAGCTGCAGCTCTCGCCCGAAGAGGAAGAGGCCGTCCGGATCGCACTCGACGGCGGCTGACGTGCGCGTCGGATACCTCGGCCCCGAGGGCACGTTCACCGAGCAGGCGGCCCAGCAGGTCCAGGGTGAGCTCGTGCCGTTCGCGACGGTCCACGACGTCGTCGAAGCCGTCGCCGAGGGCGCCGTCGAGCGCGGCGTGGTGCCGATCGAGAACTCGCTGGAGGGCGCGGTCAACGCGACGCTCGACGCGCTCGCCGTGGACTTCCCCGCCGTCGCGATCGTCGGCGAGTCCGTCCTCGCCGGTCCACCAGGCGCTGATCGCCCGCGAGCCGATGGAGCTCGGCGATGTCGTGGCGGTGGCGTCGCATCCGCAGGGGCTCGGCACAATGCGCGCGCTTCCTGCGCGAGCAGCTGCCGGGCGCGCGGCTCGTCGCCGCCAGCTCGACGGCCGAGGCGGTGCGCAGCGCCGTTGCCGCCAGCGAGGCTGACGCTGCGATCGCGCCGGCGAGAGCGGCCGACCTGCACGGGGGCGTCGTGCTGCGCGAGCGCGTCGAGGACGACCCCGACAACGCGACGCGGTTCGTCGTGCTCGCCCGCGGCAACGAACCGGTCGGCGAAGGAGCCGGGCCCTTCAAGACGTCCGTGCTCTTCGCCGGCGCCGGCGACTCGTCGCCCGGCTGGCTCGTGCGCTGCCTCAGCGAGTTCGCGTTCCGCGGCGTGAACCTCACGAAGATCGAGTCCCGCCCGCGGCGCCGGCAGCTCGGCGCACTACCTGTTCCTCGTCGATCTCGAGGGCGCCGCGCACGACGCGCGCCGCCGCCGAGGCGATCGAAGGATTGCGCAAGCATTGCGAGGAGGTTCGCGTGCTCGGGACCTACGAGGCCGCGCCGGACGTGCCGCTAGACTGACCCCCAACGCTCATGGGCGCCTCGACCCCAACCGGCCCACTGGGGTCCGCGCAGGCCACGCACCGGCCGCGCGGACAGCTGGTTCATGGTGCCACCGGTACGTCAGGCCGCGTGCTCGTCCTCAACGCGACCTACGAGCCCATCAACGTCTGCACGGTGCGACGCGCGGTCGTACTCCTGCTCAAGGAGAAGGCGGAGCTGCTCGACCAGGCCGCCTGGCGCCTGCACTCCGAGCACCGGACGCATCCACGGCCGGTCGTCATCCGCCTCGTCGCCTACGTGAAGGTCCCGCGCGACACGCACCGGCGCAAGATCACGCGCCGCGCAGTCTTCGCCCGCGACAGCTGGACCTGCCAGTACTGCGGCTCGCGCTCGAACCTCACGGTCGACCACGTCATCCCGCGGTCCAAGGGCGGCAGCGCCGAGTGGGACAACATCGTCGCCTGCTGCGCGCCGTGCAATCGCCGCAAGGGAGACCACCTCCCCCACCAGGCCAACATGCACCCGAAGACGACGCCGCGCGCGCCGTCGCCACACATCTTCATCCACGTCGCCACGCCGACGATCCCGCCGGCGTGGCGTCAATGGCTGCCTGAGGCGGCCTAGGACTGAGCGGCGCTCCCGGTAGGGGAGCTCGACTGGTTGTCCTGGCTCGGTGCGTCCTGGCCCTGACCGTGGCGGCAGTGATGGCCGCGCGGTCCGTTGTCGGGCGGCGCGGTCTGCTGCGTGCTCGACGGGGTCGTCGGCGTCGTGGAGGTGGTCGCAGCGCCTGCGCTCAGCAGGCCGCCGCCGAGCGCGCTGCCGGCCACGGCGGCCCCAGCGAGCACCAGGGCGAGGCCCACCTTCCGCGGTCGATCCATCTCGACTCCTTTCGTTCGACCATGCCATCCAACACCCACGGCATAAGGCCACCGTCAGAAGAACCTGAGAGTCAGAAGGCCGCGCGCGATCGCCACCCACTGCCCGTCGACCTTGCTGTGTAGCGCCCCGCGACCGCAGCCCCCTTTCGGCGCGCCGTGCATCGGCGTACGATCGCGCCGTGACGAGAGTGAGCCTGCCAGGGATGGTGGCAGGGGCGGCGCTTGTCCTACTGTTCGCCCTCCCCGTCGGTCCGGCTCACGGGTTCGGCTTTCGCGGCTGCGTGAGCGGCGATGGCGCCGGCCCGTGTACAAGCATTGCCAACACGAACGCGCTGCACGGGCCAAGCGCCGTGACGCTGAGTCCCGACGGCAGGCAGCTCTACAGCGCGGCGCCTGCCGGTCAGGCCATCGCCGCGTTCGCTGTCGACCCGCTCACCGGAGCGCTCGGGTTCTCGCAATGCCTCGGCGCGACCGCCGACGGACCGTGCACCAGCATCGCCAACACGAACGCGCTCGACCTCGCCTGGTCGAGCGTCGCGAGCCCAGACGGCACGTCGCTGTATGTAGCGGCCGCGATTGGCGACGCGATCGCATCGTTCACCCGCAACCCCGCCACGGGCGCCCTGAGCATCCAGGGTTGCGTCGGCGCGACGAGCGCGGGCCCGTGCACCAGCATCAGCAACACGAATGCGCTCCATACTCCCTACGCCCTGGTCATGAGCCCGGACGGCAAGCAGCTCTACGTCGCCGCCTCGGGCGGCAACGCGATCGGCGTGTTCAATCGCGATTCCGGAACCGGCGGTTTGACGTTCGCCGGCTGCGTCGGCCTGACGACCGCGGGCCCGTGCACCGGCATCGACAACGACAAGGCGCTCGAGCAACCCGAGGGGCTGGCGATGAGCCCGGACGGCAAGCAGCTCTACGTCGCCGCCTCGGGCGGCAACGCGATCGGCGTGTTCAACCGCAACACGTCGACTGGGGAGATCGTCTACGCGGGCTGCGTCGGCTCGGCGCCCACGACGTGCACCGATGTCCACAGCTACGCCGCGTACTTCCCGACCGGCCTCGCGATCAGCCCCGACGGCGAGTACCTGTACAGCGCAGCGACGGCCGGCGACACCATCGGCGTGTTCTCGCGTGATACGTCGACGGGCGCGATCACCTTCGCCTCGTGCGTGAGCGCCCAGACCTCCGGCCCATGCCCCGGCATCGCCAACGGCGCGGCGCTCGCTGCACCGCGGCCACTGGCGATGAGCCCGGACGGCACGCGGCTGTTCGTGGCCGCCTACGACGGCGACGCCGTCTCGGTCTTCACGCGTGATTCCGCCAGTGGCACGCTCACCTTCGGGCGCTGCATCAGTCGAACCGGCGACGGGCCGTGCGCGAGCCTGAACGACAACAGCCAGGCATTGGAGCGGCCGTTCGGGCTCGCCGTGAGCGCGGATGGCAATCGCGTGTACAGCGCGGACGCCGGCGGCGCGATCTCCGCATTCGCGCTCAAGCCGGTCGAGTGTTCCCCGGTGCACGTTTCGACGCGGGTCGCGGCGGCCGTGCAGATCCATCTGGGCTGCGTGGACCCCGACGGGGGCGAAGCTCTGTCCTACCAGCCCGGCGTGCCCGCGCACGGCCAGCTCGGCGCCGTCGATGCGCAGGCGGGAACGGTCCTGTACGCCCCCGATCCGGGCTTCGCGGGAACCGACAGCTTCGACGTCGGCGCACCGACTTCGAGGGCAGCGCGACCGCGCACGTGACGATCGACGTGACCGCCACCGGCGCCTCCGAGCCCGACACCACACCGCCGCAGCTGTCGGCGTCGCTGTCACGCTCGCGGTTCCGGGTGGGCCGGGATGCGACAGCGCTGGGCGCCCGGAGCACGCCTGCCGGGACGCGGTTGCGCTGGCGCGTCTCGGAGCCCGCAACCATCCGAGCCGCCTTCAACCGGGCTGAGCGGGGCCGGCGGGTCGGAGGTCACTGCGTCAAGCAGACTCGCCGTAACCGCTCGGCGCGGCCGTGTCGGCGGATGGTCGCGGAAGGGGTTCTGACCCGCAGCGCGGCCGCGGGCGCCGGTGGCCTGGCGTTCTCGGGGCGCGTGGGCCGCCGAGCGCTGCGCCTCGGCCGCCACCGCGTGGTACTCATCGCGACCGATCAGGCCAGAAACCGGTCTGTGTCCGTCGCCCTGCCGTTCCGGATCGTCCCGCGCTGAGGCACCAAAACAAAGACGAAGGGCGCCCCGACAAGGCGCCCTTCGCTCACAACACTGACTGGATCTGCGGCCCGCGCATGACTTGTCTGTGCGGCCGGTGGGACCAACCCGGCGTCACGCGTCGGGGGTGGCCCGGTGTGGATTCGCCAGCCGAAGCCAGCCTTCCGGTCTAGCGACCGGCCACCTCCAGGGTCCCGCAAGAACTCGAACTACCGATACGGACCACCTCCTTTCTCTGGTGAGGCCAGAGTAGCAAGGGGTCTTGACGTCCCAAAAACGGGCCGTCACCGCGTCCGCGAGCTCCTACTCCTCGGTCTCCTCGGCGTCCTCCGCGACCACATCCAGATCCGCATCCACATCGACGTCTGCGTCGAGATCCGGCCCGGCGCCGTCCACCGGGCCGTCCTCCACGACCGCAGCCGTGTCGGCCTCGGACTCCATGACGAGCGCGACCGCACTGACGCGGTCGTCCTCGCGGACGTTCATCACGCGGACGCCCTGCGAGGCGCGGCCGTAGCGGTTGATGCCGCGGGCAGCGGTGCGCTGGACCATGCCGTTGGTCGAGATGAAGACGAGCTCCTGATGCTCGCGCACGACCAGCGCACCGGCCAGCGCGCCCTTCTTGTCGGTCAGCGCGATGGTCTTGACGCCCATCGTGCCGCGGCCCTTGATCGGGTAGTCGTCGATCGCGGTCCGCTTGCCGTAGCCGTTCTCGGTCACGACGAGCAGGTCCTGGTCAGGGCGCGCGACGTCCATCACGAGCACCGCGTTGCCCTTCTGCGACACGTTCATGCCGCGCACGCCGGCCGTGGCACGACCCATCGAGCGGACCTTGCCCTCCTCGAAGCGCGAGGCCTGGCCCGAGCGCGACACCATGATGATCGTGTCGCCATCGTCGACATTGCGGACGTCGACCAGCTCGTCGTCGTCGCGGATGTTGATCGCGATGATCCCGTCGGCCTTGATCGGCGTGTTGTAGAGCCCCAGGTCGGTCTTCTTGATCATGCCCTTGCGGGTGGCGAACACGACGTACTTCGACTCGCTGAAGTCGCGCGTCGAGAGCACGGACTGCACCCGCTCGCCCTCGCGCAGCGGGAGGATGTTGACGAGCGCCCGGCCCTTCGCCGTGCGCTGCGCCTCCGGAAGCTCGTAGACCTTCGAGCGGTAGACCTTGCCGCGGTTGGTGAAGAACAGCAGGTAGTCGTGCGTCGAGCAGATGAAGAGATGCTCGATGTAGTCGCCGTCCTTCATGTCCATGCCGGTGACGCCGACGCCGCCGCGGCGCTGCTTGCGGTAGGTCGCCAGCGGCAGGGACTTGATGTATCCGGACTTCGTGATCGTGATGACCATCTGCTGGTCGGCGATCAGGTCCTCGATGTCGATCTCGTCCTCGGAGGCCGTGATCTGGGTGCGGCGGTCGTCCTCGAAGCGCTCGGCGATCTCCTCGAGCTCGCTCTTGATCAGTCCGAGCACCTTCAGCTCGTCGCCGAGGATGTCGCGCAGATACGCGATCCGCTCGGTGACGTCGGCGTGCTCCTGCTTGATGTCGTCGGTCTCGAGCGCGGTCAGCTGCGACAGGCGCAGGGCGAGGATCGCCTCTGCCTGGATCACGGACAGGGAGAACTGCTCGATCAGTCCGGCCCGTGCGGCGTCCCGGTCGCGTGAGCTGCGAATCAGGTCGATCACGGCGTCGAGGTTGTCGATCGCGATCAGCAGGCCCTCGAGGACGTGCCGGCGGGCCTCCTTCTGCGCCAGCTCATGCTTGGTGCGCCGGACGATGACCTCGCGCTGGTGCTGCACGTAGTGGTGGATGACCTCGCGCAGGTTCAGCGTGCGCGGGACGCCCTCGACCAGCGCGACCATGTTCACGCCGAACGTGGACTGCATCGGCGTGTGCTTGTAGAGCTTGTTGAGCACGACCTTCGGCAGCGCATCGCGCTTGAGCTCGATCACGAGCCGCATGCCGTTGCGGTCGGATTCGTCGCGCAGGTCGGAGATCTCGGAGATCTTCTTCTCGCGCACGAGGTCGGCGATCTTCTCCACGAGGCCGCCCGGGCCGCCCTTCTTCACCTGGTAGGGCAGCTCGGTGACGATGATCGCCTCCTTGCCGTGCGAGAGCGGCTCGATGTGGGCGAGCGCGCGCACGCGCACGCGGCCGCGGCCGGTCTCGTAGGCCTCGCGGATGCCCTGGCGGCCGAGGATCGCGCCGCCGGTCGGGAAGTCGGGGCCCTGGACGTGCTTCATCAGGTCCTCGACGCCCAGCGACGGGTCGTCGACGTACGCGATGACCGCGTTGACGACCTCGCGCAGGTTGTGCGGCGGGATGTTGGTCGCCATGCCGACCGCGATGCCCGACGAGCCGTTGACCAGCAGGTTCGGGAAGCGTGCCGGCAGGACCAGGGGCTCCTGGGTGCGACCGTCGTAGTTCGGGGCGAAGTCGACCGTGTCGGCGTCGAGGTCCTCGAGCATCGCCATCGCCATGCGCGTGAGGCGGGCCTCCGTGTAGCGCATCGCGGCGGCGGGGTCGTCGTCGACCGAGCCGAAGTTGCCCTGGCCGTCGACGAGCGGGTAGCGCATGGAGAAGTCCTGCGCCAGGCGCACGAGCGTGTCGTAGATCGAGGCGTCACCGTGGGGGTGGTAGTTGCCCATCGTCTCGCCGACGATCCGCGAGCACTTCACGTAGCCGCGCGTCGGGCCGAGGCCGAGCTCGCTCATCGCGTAGAGGACACGGCGGTGGACGGGCTTCAGGCCGTCGCGGACGTCGGGCAGCGCGCGGCCGACGATGACGGACATCGCGTAGTCGATGTACGCCGACTTCATCTCGTCCTCGAGGGCGCGCGGCTCGATGTTGCCGCCGCCGATCAGGTCAGTTCCGGCCATGCTTCGTCACCTCCTCCTAGACGTCGAGATTTGCGACCGCGCGGGCGTTGTCCTCGATGAAGGCGCGGCGCGGCTCCACCTGGTCGCCCATCAGCATCGAGAAGAGGCGGTCAGCCGTGGCCGCATCGTCCATGGTCACCTGCTGCAGGGTGCGCGAGGCCGGGTCCATCGTCGTCTCGCGCAGCTGGTCGGCGTTCATCTCGCCCAGGCCCTTGAACCGCTGCAGCGAGATGCCCTTCTGCGCGACGGTCAGAACTGCGTCGCGCAATGACTCGAACGACAGCGCCTCCTCGTGGGCGTCGTTGAAGCGCACGTCGAACGCCGGCGTGCCGGCGAGCTCGACGAGTTGCGCGTGGACGCGGACGAATGCCTGGTACTCGGAGTCAGCGAACAGGGCGGTGCGCAGGTAGATCGTGCGCGCGAGCCCGGTCTTGGTCTCGACGGCACGGATGCGCAGCCGCTCGCCGTCCTCGTCGAGCAGCTCGGTCGAGTAGGGCTCGCCCTCCATGCCCTTGCGCGAGACCAGCTCCCGCGCCGCGTCGACGGTTGCGACCTTCTCGTCGAGCAGTGCCGACTCCTCAAGGAAGGTGACCATGTCGTGGCCGTACTCGGCGCGCAGCGCGCTCGCCCAGCCCTCGTACTGCTTGAGCAGGCGCGAGTACTTCTGCCAGCGCGGCTCGGTGAGCTTGAACTGCTTCCCGAGGCGATCGGTGACCTCGATGTTGTCCCACTTGTCCGACAGCAGAACCTCCTCGAGCTCGATCTCGCGCTCGATGTAGCGCTCGTTGCGCCCCTGCTTGAGCTTGTACAACGGCGGCTTGGCGATGTAGACGTAGCCGGCCTCGATCAGCTCCTGCATCTCGCGGAACAGCAGCGTCAGCGCGAGCGTGCGGATGTGCGCGCCGTCCACGTCGGCGTCCGTCATCAGGATGATCTTGTGGTAGCGCGCGTTCTCGAGGTTGAACTCGTCGCGCACGCCCGTCCCGATCGCGGTGATCAGGTTCTGGATCTCGGTGTTCTGCAGGACCTTGTCGATCCGCGACTTCTCGACGTTCAGGATCTTGCCGCGCAGGGGCAGCACCGCCTGCGTGTTGCGGTCGCGGCCCTGCTTGGCCGAGCCACCCGCGGAGTCACCCTCGACGATGAAGAGCTCCGTCAGCGAGGGGTCGCGCACCGAGCAGTCGGCGAGCTTGCCTGGCAGCGTCGAGTTCTCCAGCGCGCTCTTGCGCCGCGTGAGGTCGCGCGCCTTGCGGGCCGCCATCCGCGCCTGCGCGGCCTGGACGGCCTTGCGCACGACCGCGTTGCCCTCGGTGGGGTTCTCCTCGAAGAACTCGCCCAGCTTCTGGTTGACGACCGACGCGACGAACCCCTCCATGCCCGGGTTGCCGAGCTTGGTCTTCGTCTGGCCCTCGAACTGCGGGTCCTGCAGCTTGGCCGAGATGATCGCGGTCAGGCCCTCGCGCACGTCCTCGCCGGAGAGGTTGTCGTCCTTCTCCTTGAGCAGCCCCTTGTCGCGCGCGAACTTGTTCAGCGTGCGCGTCAGGGCCGAACGGAAGCCCGACATGTGCGAGCCGCCCTCGTGCGTGTTGATGTTGTTGGCGAAGCTGAAGATCGACTCCTGGTAGGAGGAGTTCCACTGCATCGCGATCTCGACCATGCCCTCGTCGGACTCGCCCTCGAAGTAGATGACCTTCTTCTGGACGGGGTCCTTGTTCTCGTTGAGGTAGGAGACGAAGTCGCGAATGCCGCCCTCGTAGTGGAACTCGATCTTCTGGCCGGCGCCGCGTTCGTCGGTGATGGCGATCTTCAGGCCGGCGGTCAGGTAGGCGGTCTCACGCAGGCGCTGCGCGAGCGTGTCGAAGTCGAACTCGGTCGTCTGGAAGATCTCGGCGTCCGGCAGGAACGTGATCAGCGTGCCGGTCTTCTCACCCTTGCCCAGCGCACGGCCCTTGGTGAGCTCGTTCTGCTTGGCGCCGCGCACGTAGTCCTGCGTCCACATATGGCCGTCGCGGCGAACCTCGACGTGCAGCTCCTCAGACAGCGCGTTGACGACCGAGGCACCGACGCCGTGCAGGCCGCCGGAGACCTTGTAGCCCCCGCCCTCGCCGAACTTGCCGCCGGCGTGCAGCACCGTCAGCACGACCTCGACGGCCGGCTTGTCCTCCTTGGCCATCTTGGCCACGGGGATGCCACGCCCGTCGTCGTCGACGGTCAGCGAGTTGTCGGGGTGGATCGTGACGTCGACCTGCGAGCAGTGGCCGGCCAGCGCCTCGTCGACAGAGTTGTCGACGATCTCATAGACGAGGTGGTGCAGGCCGCGGACACCGGTCGAGCCGATGTACATGCCTGGGCGCTTGCGGACGGCCTCGAGCCCTTCGAGGACAGTGATGTCCTGGGCGTCGTAGGTCGTGCCTTTAGGAGAGTCGTTCTTGGGCATGGCAGAGAGAAGCCCCGGGGCCCGAGGTCATCCGACCACGGTCCGGGGCCTGAAGGAGAGGTTGACGTAACAATAGCACACCGGGCCCCTGAACCGGCCCGGTGGACCGCCATAAAAGTGCTGCAAATCTGCGGAAAATGAGGTCACGGCGAAGGGGTTCTGGCCCAGGCCCCCGCCGGGGCCGCGCGGAAGCGCAGTTCGCGCACGATCTCCGCTCCCAGCGACGCGTTCAGACGACCCGCGAGCTCCGGCCCCATCAGCGTCAGCTCGTGCGCCCAGACCGACGACGCGCACGTCACGGTGACGACCCCGTCGCGGTCGGCGCTGGGGTGCGCCTGGGCTGCGATGACCTCCCCCGCCGCCTCCGGCCAGGCGCGCTGCACCGCCGCCAGCCCGCTGACGGGCGCAAGCCCGTCGACGAGCGCTGCCACCGCGCCGCCGGCGCGCCGCGGGCCGCGGCGGCGCCTCACACCTCCACCTCCTGGCGGACCGATCCTTCGGTGATCGCGATGCGCTCCACGTCCTCGCCCTCGGCGTCCGGGACATGCGCGAGATCGGTCGTGGTCACGACGGCCTGGCCCCCGTCACGCAGCCGCCGGACCAGCCGTCCGCGCCGATCGGCGTCCAGCTCGCTCATCACGTCGTCGAGCAGCATCAGCGGCGGTGCGCCCCGCTCGGCCTCGAGCACGGCCCGCTCCGCCAGGAGCAGCGCGAGCAGGCCGAGGCGCTGCTCGCCCTGCGAGCCATAGATCCGCAGGTCGCGTCCCTCGCGGACCAGGGCGAGGTCGTCGCGATGCGGCCCGTGTGTCGTGAAGCCGCGCTCGAGGTCCGCGTCCGCGCGCTCGGCCAGCTCGGTGGCGAGGCCTGCGGCATCGAGCGCCTTCGAGCGCGGGCGGTAGCGCAGCTCCACGTCGCCGGCGAGGCCGAGCTCGGCCGCGATCGCGCTGACGCCTGGCGCCACGGCATCGATCGCGGCGGCACGGTCGTCGCGCAGCGCGATGCCGTGACGGGCGAGCTCCACGTCCCACGTCAGCAGTGCGTCACGGCCCACGCGACCGGCGCGGATGCGGCCGAGCAGCGCGTTGCGTTGCGCCAGCGCCTGCGAATACCCGCTGCGAGTCGCAGCGCGCGCCGGCCACAGCGCGGCGACGACCTGATCGACGTGCGCGCGGCGCAGCGACGGCGGTCCCTTGATGAGCTCGAGGCGGTCGGGCAGGAACACGCTCACCAGCGGTCGGGACGGGTGCTCGCCGAGCGCCTCCACCGCGACGCCGTCGACGCGGATGCGCTTGGGCTCCCCGGGCTGGAACCCGACGCTCAGCTCGTGGAGTCCGTCTCGGCCCTCAACCTCGACCTCAACGCGAGCTGCGCTCTGCCCGAACCGCACGACCTGGCGTTCGTCGCGCGTGCGGCACGAGCGCCCGGTGCAGCCGAAGTACAGCGCCTCGAGCAGGTTCGTCTTCCCTGCGCCGTTGCGCCCGTGGACGACGGTCAGGCCGGCGCCGAGGCTGACGTCCGCGCTCGCGTATGTGCGGAAGTCCCGCACCCGGAGGCGGCGAACGAGCATGCGCCCTAGATCCCTCGGGGGCCCGCCTCTGGCAGCCATGTGGCGGCCATCGGCACCCCTAGACGTTCAGCCGGATCGGCATGATCAGGTAGAGGAAGCCCGATTCGTCGCCGGCCTCGACCAGGCCCGGCCGCAGCGGGCTGATGAGCTTGAGGATCACGTCATCGGCCGCGACCGACTCAAGGCCGTCCTTGAGGAACTCGGGGTTGAACCCGATCTCGAATGGTTCGCCGGCGAACGGCACGGGGATCGTCTGCGACGCCTCGCCCACGTCCGGCGTCTGCGCGCTCACCGTGAGCTCGCCCTCGGCGAAGCGCAGCCGCAGCGGGGCGTTCTTCTGGGCCATGAGGCTGATCCGCCCGACCACCGACCGCAGCTCCTCCGTCGCGATCCGCAGCTCGTGCTCGAACGTGTCAGGCAGCAGTTGGTTGTAGTTCGGGAACTGACCGTCGATGAGGCGTGAGCTGAGGACGTTGCCGCCGACCTGGAACACGACCTGGTTCTCACGCAGCGCGACGGAGACCTCGTCGGCGTCGCCGGCCAGACGCTCGAGCTCCGCCAGGGCGCGCGCCGGGACGTTCGCCTCGAACCCGGGCTCGACGGCAGACTCCAGCGACGTGACCTTGACCGAGAGGCGGTAGGAGTCGGTCGCCACCATCCGCAGCTCCGTGCCGCTGACGCCGACCAGCACGCCGGTGAGGATCGGGCGCGTCTCGTCTCGCGACGCGGAGCGCTCGACGCGCGCGATGGTCTCGACGAACGCCTTCGCCGGCAGCGCGACACGGTTCTCCGACGGCGGGTCGGGGAACGGCGGGAAATCCTCGGCGCGCAGGGTCCGGATGTGGAACGTCGCCCCGCCGGCCGTCACCTCGACGTCCTGCTCAGTCGGCCGAAGCTCGAGCACCACGTCACCGCGCAGGGTTCGGGCGACATCGAGCAACAGCCGGCCCGGCAGGACAACCATGCCCTCGCGCTCGACCTGGGCCTCGAGCGGAACCCGCAGCCCGACTTCCATGTCGGTGGCGCGCAGCTCCACCCGACCGCCGGCGGCGTCGAGCTGGACGCCGGACAACGCCTGCACGGCGCTGCGCGTCGATGCGACGCGGGTGACGGTCTGCAGGTGGGCGAGCAGCTCGGCTGCTGAGGTCGTGACCTTCACGATGAGAAACCTCTGAGATGGACGATGAAAGTCTTAATGCGTGTGGAGATGTGCACAGGCGCCGGATTCACCCGCTCGTTGCGGGGAGGAAACGCACATCCGGGTCGCTGGTGGGCACGGAGTCTGTCAGTCCCGTCGGTCGTGACCGCCGCCGCTGAGGCGCTCTGTCAATTCCCGAACGGTGTCGAAGGCCTCACGGTCGCTGGTGAGCCGGTCGGCTGTGCGCTTGACGGCGTGCATGACCGTCGTGTGGTTGCGCCTGCCGAACCGCCGGGCGATGTCGGGAAACGTGAGGTCGGTGTTCTCGCGCGCGAGATACATGGCGACCTGGCGAGGCCAGACGAGGCGGGCGGCGCGGCTGGGCGACACGAGCTCGTCACGGGTGATCGCAAACGCATCGCAGACGGTGTCCTGGATCGCCTCGAGCGACGGGGCGGGCCGTGACGCGCCGGGTCCACCGGTCGCGCCGCGTCCCGCGCGGCCGTAGAAGCCATCGAGCACGCGGTCCGCGAGGTCGGCGGTCATCGTCTCGCCGGTGAGCGATCCATAGGCGACCACGCGGACCAGGGCGCCCTCGAGCGCCCGGATGTTGCCGGAGATCCGGCGCGCGATCGTCTCGAGGACCGCCTCGGAGACCGCGGCGCCGTCGTGTTGGGCGCGCTTGCGCAGGACGGTCATGCGGGTCGCCAGGTCGGGCGGCTGGATGTCGGTGACCAGGCCGGCTTCGAAGCGCTCGCGCAAGCGGTCGTGGAGTGCGTCGAGATCGCGGGGGAGCCGGTCGGAGGTGAGGACGAGCTGGCTGCCGGCGTCCTGCAGCGCGTTGAACGTGTGGAAGAACTCCTCCTCGGTCTTGACCTTGGACTCGAGGAATTGGATGTCGTCGATCAGGAGGACGTCCGTGCGGCGAAAGCGCGCCTTGAAGCGCTCGATGTCGCCGCCGTGAACGGCCCAGACGAACGCGTTCGTGAAGGCCTCGACGGTCGTGTAGCGGACCGTCAGGCCGGCGCCGTAGCGGTGGATGTAGTTGCCGATGGCGTGGAGGAGGTGCGTCTTGCCGACACCCGGCGGCCCGTAGATGAAGAGCGGGTTGTAGGCCTGGGCGGGCGACTCGGCGACATCGAGCGCCGCGGCGTGTGCGAAGCGGTTGGTGTCACCGATGACGAACGACTCGAAGGTGAGGCGGCGGTTGATCCCGTCGCCTTCGGGCCTCGGATCCGCGGACGACTCGCGCGCGGGTGTTTCACGTGGAACGTCGCCCGCCGCCACGACGTCGACGTCCGCTTGCGGACCGAGCACCGCCGCGGCGCAGGACTGCAGCACGCGCCCAAAGCGCTCCGCGATGCGCGCCCGCAGGCCTGCGGGCGCCTCGACGAGGACGGTGTCACCCTCGATCGCGACCGCCCGAAGTGGTGCGAGCCAGAGGTCGTACGTGTGCTCCGGAACCGCCCGCTTGAGCTCGGTCTGGATCGCTGACCAGATATGCGCGGCGTCCGGGTTCACGGCAGGCGGAGTCGACTCCTCGGGAGAGCGGTCAGCGACGATTCGGAAGGAGCGCCGTCGGGGGGAGAACCTCCAACCCGCCGGGCGTGGGCCGACCATAGCGCACGTCCGCAGAGGCCGATGCGTGCCCACGGCGAGCGCGTGGGCGGAGCCCGCAAATGCCGCAAAATTGCGCTCGGGGGGCGCTGTGCACAGCTGTCGACGACCTGTGCACAAGGCTTGTGGACGGCGCGAGCCGCTATCCTTGCTCGCCGGTCTCCGACCCTTCTCTTCCGCCATGAAGCGCACCTACCAGCCCAAGAAGCGCAAGCGCGCACGCACCCACGGTTTCCGCGAGCGGATGAGCACGCGCGCCGGGCGCATCGTGCTGAAGCGCCGCCGCGCCAAGGGCCGCAAGCGGCTCACCGTCTGACGGTGGAGGACGGCCCCGCCCGCCCCGGCCGGGCCGGTTCGCGCCGCGCCAAGCGCGGGCGGCTGTCGCGCAGCGCGGAGTTCGAGCGCGTCTACCGCCAGGGCAGGTCGACCGGGAACCGGTACCTCGTGCTGTACACGTTCCCGCGCGAGACAGCGAACCCGCCGACCGAGCTCGAGACCGCCGACGGCCCGCGCCTCGGCGTCTCGGTGTCGCGCAAGGTGGGGGGCGCGGTCGAGCGCAACAAGGTCAAGCGGTTGCTGCGCGAGGCGTTCGCCACTCAGGCCGGCCGGCTCCCGGGTGACGCGGACGTCGTGGTGGTCGCGCGCCCGGACGTGCGGGAGCTCGCCGAGCGCGAGGGCCTGGAGGGCGTGCGGGCGGCACTCGAGGTTCTTGCCCTTGCCGCCGGGCCGACTCGTCGTGTTGCTCCCCGTCGCGGTACAGGGCATCCAGGAACAGCAGGTCGGACGTTCCCTTTTGCCCGCGGATCGCAGGCAGGCCGACCCACAACACCGGCACGCCCTTGGATTTCAGCACGCCAATCAGCTCTTCGATCTTCTTGGCGTAGAGTTCGACCCATCGCTCATCGCGAAACTCATAGAGCCCGCCGCCCGCGCGCGCGCTCTTTTCGGGGGCTGCGATTTGCGGCGCATCATCGTCCTCGGCATCGTCAGCCTTCGCGGTATCAGGCTTGGCGGTATCAGTCTTGGCAGTGTCTGCCTTGGTTCCATCAGCCTTGCAGTGGCTTGCCAGCATCGGCCTTGGCGGCATCAGTCGAGCTTTCAGGCTTGGACTTTGCATCGCCCGGCTTGCCGCGCGCGTCCTTCTTGTCTTCCTTCTTGTCGGTCTTCTTCTCGGTGATCGCCTCGCGGATCGCCACGCGATCGTTGAGGCCGAGCATGACGACGATGGCGTCAGGCTTTTCGGTGGCGAGGATGGCCTTGGCGGCCGCGGCCCAATCGGCGGGCTCGCCGCGCGGCTGATACTTGATCAGGCCGGAGACGGTCTTGTGCTTGCGGATCACGCCCATGTCGGGCTGTTCGGCATAGGCGTCTTCCAGGCCATAGCCGAGCCAGTCCGCCATGGCGTCGCCCAGCACCAGCACGTTACGTTCCGGCACGGTGTCGCGCTTGGCGGGCCCGGGCGCGCGGGAGAAATCCTGGCGCGGCGCCTGTTGGGACGGCGATTGCTGGAATGGCTGGAAGAAATCGCCGCCAAACCAGCCGCCGCCCGCTGCGGCGTGGCGCTCGGCGGCGACGAGCCGCCGAAATTGAAAAACTGCGCCGACGCCGGTCCAACGATCCCGACCAGAAACGCGATCACAACCGCCAGCGCCACCAGGGGCCGGTATCGGTAAACACGCGCAAAAAGGACTTTGGCTTTCGCATCCGGCTCGGTCGCAATGGATCGTGATGTGTCAAATATAGTAGCGGAATCGGGCCGCAAGCGGGCAGATTTCGGGCCCATAAACCGGGGTTGCCGCTTCGCCGTCAAGGGTGCCGGCCCCAATTGTTAACTTTGGGGTTAGCGGGGCCTCCAAAATGGCCTGTCGGCCGCTCTATCGAAGAAAATACGCCAGTTCCTTGCCCTTTTCGCCGGAAATATAGGGGTCTTGCCATTTATCCGTGGTCTGCAGGAACCCCTTGCCGGTCGGCCGCTTGGGGGGCGGTTTGCCCTTCAGCATGATTTCGCGCGTCTGCTGTTCCAGGACGGCCCTGAATTTATAGTGGTCATAGATGTCGAGCACATGGGTCGTGTAGGCAAGCGCCAAGGCCTGTTGCCGCGCAACACCAGCATATTCTCGTCATTGGCATAGGAGGCCTTGAACCCCAGATTGTGGCTGCCGGTGATCACCACGCAGTCGGTCTCCGACATCGGATCGATGACGACGATCTTGTCATGGATGATGGCGTGGCCGGCACTGAGCAATTCGCGCTGGAAATCGCCGACCAGATCCTTGATGGCGGCGGCGCGGATCATCAGCACATTCGGAACACCCGTCCGGGCTGAAGATCGCTGCGAGGCGGAATCTTCGGCGCGTCCTTGGGCTGGTCTTTCGGCGGCGCGACGAATCCGGGCAGCGCGGTCGGATCGCTGATCGCGCCGAACACGGTGAGATCAGGATCGAGCCGGCCGAAATCGATGCCGGCGGACACGACGGTGTTGACGTCTTCGCCTTCGGCATCGGTCCGCCCGGGGTTGAACACCAGGAAGAAGATCGCATCCTTGGCCTGCTTCATCAGCGAGAACACGAATTGCAGATCGGGCGGCACGGTGCGGGTTTTCGGCGTGCCGGTCTTCGGCGTATTGGGCGAATACCAGAGATCGATATTGGTCTTTCCATTGTCGAGCGTCGCCGAATTCGGGGTGGCGTCGGCCGTGCGCAGCGCCGGGCCCTGCTCGCAGCCAAGCGGTGCACTGAGCGGCTTGGGTACCGGCAATTTATCGGCATGCAGCCGCGTCCAATAATCGAAATAGGCCTTCGCGACGGCATCGGATTCGACGATGATCGTATTGTTGGACTGGGCGCACAGGCCGGTCTTGGTCCAGTTGGTGCTGCCCGACCACACGACGATCGGCTTGCCGTTCCTGTCGAGCAGGACCGCGAACTTGTTATGTCCGATATGGGCCGAGTTATTGAACATCCGGTTCTGAAGCCGGTTACCCATCAGGGCCGAGAGCTTGGCCCGCGCGGCGGCATTCGTGACGTCCCAGATGGTGACGTTTTTCGGCTTGGCGGCGCTGCTCTTTTTCGTCTTCTTCACGGTTTTCTTGGTAACTTCTTGGCGTTTTTTTCACTGCGCCGGTTTTCTTCGCCGCACTTACTTTTTTCGCTGACTTTTTGGCCATGGTGGCAATGGATTTCTTTTTCGTGGCGTTCTTGATCAGCTTCGATCTCTTCACCATGGTTTTCGCCGCGGCGGCGATGCTGGCCGGCTTCGTCTTGTCGGCCTTCACCGTCTTGCTGCCGGCGGTCGAGAGAATGAGATGCAGCCGCGCTTGGTTCTGCACCAGCAGGTCGACCAGTTCAGCATCCTCCAGCTCGTACAAAGCGAGGTGCAGCGTTCCGTCTTCCTGTTCCGCGCGCGTAAACATGGTTTTGAGCGCCGGCAGCACGTCGCCGGCAAGGAATGTCCGGATCGGATCGCCGGGCTTTTTGATATGGGCGTCGATCTGCGGCTTGGTCGGCGCTTTGCCGTCCGGCGTCTCGAGCTGCTTGCGCAGGTTCTGCGTCGATAGGATTCCGTTGTTGAAGAAGGCCGACACGTCACCGAAATTGTCGGTCACGTCGAATTCGTTGGTCTCGCCGGCCTCGCCGCAAACAAACATTGGAATCGGATTGCCCTTGTATTTGCCGGGTTGCGCGGTCGGTGAGGGCGGCACCGCCACCCGGCCCGGCGCTTCCGGGCCGACCGGAACGATCTCGTATTTGGCGCGGAAGGGCGCGCGCACCTGCAGCGTGTTGCGGCTGCGTCGCAAGGTAAGATCGCGCCAGGAGAATTTCTGGATCGGCCAGACACTGGTGTCCTGTGCTTCCCAATCCGGGTTGGACTGGGTGTCGAAGGCGACCCATGCCGGCAACAGCCGCCGTTCGCCGGTGTCGAGATTGATGCGGGTGATCATGAAGCCGAGGCAGTCCTTGATCTTGCCGTCGGTTTTCCAAGCCAGATAGGCGACTTCATTGTTACAAAAAGCGCGGGCTTCAATGACTTTGGCCATGGCGATCTCCCGATCGATTTCCGCGGGAAGCGCTGCGCCTGCCGTCTCGGCAGATCGAAAAGGTTTTAGAGGGGCAACGCTCGCGGCATCGTATCCGTCTTCAACCAAGATGTGTGTGAGCTAATTGATACAATCGTGTGACAGGCTGTGCCTGTGCTCCGGCGGCCGGGAACGAGCGACAAGGCGCTTGATCAGGCCCTAGCGGCCCCGCAGCCGCTCCAGCACGTCGGAGGAGGCAAATCCGTCCGCCGGGGCCCCGATCGAGGCCTGGAAGCTGCGGAGCGCCTCCCGCGTCTGGCCGCCAAACTGGCCGTCCGGCGTGCCCTTGTAGAAGCCGCGCTGGGCCAAAAGCTGCTGCAGTTCCAGCCGCTCGGCGCGCGACAGCACCCGTTCCTGCCGCGGCCAGGGCTGCACGAAGGCGGGTCCGCCGCGCAGGCGGTCGGCAAAATGGCCGATCGCCAGCGCATAGGCCTCCGCCGGGTTGTATTTCATGATCACGCGGAAATTCTGCAGCATCAGGAAGCCGGGCCCCTGCGCGCCGGCCGGCGCCAGCAGATAGGCCTTCTCGGTCGCGTCAGGGAACGGCTTGCCGTCGGCCCGCTTCATTCCCTGGCTCTGCCACTGCGCGATCGTCATCGCCTTGGCCTTGTCCGCCAGCATGAAATTAAAGCCCTCCGGCAGCACCACCTCGTAGCCCCAGGTCCGGCCGGTCTGCCAGCCGTCCTTCTTGAGGTTGTTGGCGGTCGACGCAATCAGGTCGGCGGCGTTGTCGACGACGTCGCGGCGGCCGTCGCCGTCGGCGTCCACGGCATAGCGCTTGAAGGCGGTCGGCATGAACTGCGTCGGCCCGAATGCGCCGGCCCAGGAGCCGCGCATCTGTTCGGGGCGCAGATCGCCACGGTTGAGGATTTCCAGCGCGGTGAGGAATTCGTCCTTGAAATAGGCCTGGCGGCGGCCGACGCAGGCCAGCGTCGCGGTCGATTGCACCACGTTGCGGTCGCCCATCTGCGTCGAGTAGTTCGAACTCGATGCCCCAGATCGAGGCGATCGCGTAGCGGTCGACGCCATAGGCTTTCTCCACCGCGTCGAACTGCGGCTTGTATTTCGCGAGGATCTCGCGGCCCTTGGCGAGGCGGTTGTCGTTCACGAGGATGTCGAGATAGTCCCAGATCGCCTTGGTGAATTCGGGCTGCGAATCCATCAGGTCCATGATGCGCAAATCAGGCGCGAGGCCTGCGGTGAAGCGCTCGAAATTTTCCTGGGTGATGTTGCGCCGTGCGGCATCAGGCCACATCGAGGCGACGCAATTTTGAAAATTCGCCGCCGCCTCCCGGATCGCGGAGGCCGTCATCAGCGGATGGCCGGAGGCGCCGTCCTCGCCGCTCCAGGGCGGCGGACCGCCGTCCGGGCCGGGCGCGGCCTGCGGCGCCGGGCCGGATTTCGGGCCGGAGAAGATGTTGCCGAAAAAGTTCGAAATCCCCGTTGCCGGAGGATTGGGCTTGAGATTGGGCTTGGGACGGCTGACAAAAACGGCCTGGCTGGAACACACCAGCGCCGCCGCGATTAGCATCGCGCCGGCTCGATTGGTCATCGCTCGTTCAGGCAAACCCATTCAGTGTCCGTCCGTCGCTTCTCACCCCGGTTCAGAAGGCCCTGCCACGGTTTCCAACAGCTTAACAGAGGCGGAATTTCGTTGTCGCCCCCGGCCAGCGCAAGGGGAGGCGAAACAATTGGCACCATACATCCGCCTTTGTTGGGGGATGCAAACCGGCTACCAACGTGCAATCAAAGCACTTTCCCCGTTCCCAAAACTCCTCATTTCCAAGGCCCGCAAGATCCCATGAAAATCCGTAAAGCCGTTTTCCCGGTCGCCGGTCTCGGCACCCGCGTCCTGCCCGCCACCAAGGCGATGCCGAAGGAAATGCTGACCATCGTCGACAAGCCGCTGATCCAGTATGTGGTGGATGAGGCCAAGGAAGCCGGCATCGAGCATTTCGTCTTCGTCACCGGGCGCAACAAGGGCGTGATCGAGGATCATTTCGACCGGATGTTCGAACTCGACACCACGCTGGCCGCGCGCGGCAACAAGAAGGCCGAGCAGGACATTTTGGCGCGCGACCAGCCCGAAGCCGGCGCCACGAGTTTCACCCGCCAGCAGGCGCCGCTCGGCCTCGGCCACGCGGTCTGGTGCGCGCGCGACATCGTCGGCGACGAGCCGTTCGCGGTGGTGCTGCCGGACGAACTGGTGCTGAACAGCCCGGGTTGCCTGAAGCAGATGATCGAGGCTGCCGAAAAACTCGGGGCTAAGTCCAATCTGCTCGCGGTGGAGGCGGTGCCCGACGATCTCACCCATCAATACGGCATCTGCGGCGTCGGCAAGCGGCTCGCCAAGAACATGTTCGAGGTCGACGGCATGGTGGAGAAACCGCCGAAGGGCACCGCGCCGTCAAACCTTTCGATCACCGGGCGCTACATCCTGCAGCCGGAAATCTTCAAGATCCTGGAGACCCAGGAGCGCGGCGCGGGCAACGAGATCCAGCTCACCGATGCGATGAAAACCCTCGCCAGGACGCAAAGCTTCTATGGCGTGGAGTTCGAGGGCGAGCGGCACGATTGCGGCTCAAAACCCGGCTTCCTGCGCGCCAACATCGCCTACGGCATGGCGCGCCCCGATCTGCGCGACGGCCTGCGCGCGGAGATGAAGAAGTATCTGG
>CAWCEB010000146.1:0-37159 GCA_963794105.1 uncultured Actinomycetes bacterium
AACGGCACGACGACACGGGTAACCAGGCGTCGCGCACAGTCTGCAGGACCGCACAACATCGCAGGTTGACGTGCGACCGGATTGGCGGGACGCTTCGGCTGCATGGTCGTCACGGTCCCGATCGGTCGGCGTCGGAGCCTCGCCGTCGCTTGGACGCGTACAGCGGGCATCCATTCTGCGGTTTGGCGCTGGGGTTGCGGGGACTTCCCGCCTGGCGAGGACTTCGATGACCCCGGGGGCGTCCGCGAACCACGCGTTCCGCACTCGCCCCGTCGCGGCGGAGCCCTGGGGCTTCCGCCGGCAAGTGGCCCGTCGGCGCGTTAGTACGCATCGCCGCATCGCCGATGAGTTCTGTGGCTTGTGTCAGTCTGAGATGCCATGACCGCGACTACCTGCCACATGTCCATATCGCTCGACGGCTTCGTCGCCGGGCCCAGCCAGAGCCGGGAGAACCCGCTCGGCGTCGGCGGCATGCAGGTCCACGGCTGGCATCTCGGCGAGGTGGCGGACGAGGCGGACCTCATCGCCCAGAGCTGGTTGATGCGCCCTCGCGGCGCCTACGTCATGGGCCGCAACATGTTCGGCCCGATCCGCGGCCCCTGGGACGAGGAATGGCGCGGCTGGTGGGGCGACGAGCCGCCGTATCACGCCCCCGTCTTCGTCCTCACCCACCACGCCCACGACCCGATCGAGATGCAGGGCGGCACGACGTTTCACTTTGTCACCGGCGGCTTCGAAGCGGCATTCGAGCAGGCCACGGCGGTTGCCGGCGACCGCGGCGTCGACATCGCGGGCGGCGCCTCGACTGTGCGTCAGGCGCTCGCGGCCGGGGTCGTGGACGAGCTGACGCTCGACATCGCCCCGGTGCTTCTCGGGGAGGGCGAGCGGTTGTTCGACGGGATCGCCGAGCTGCGGTTGACGCCGGTGGAGACCCTGCACTCACCGCACGCGACGCATGTGCGATACCGCGTGGAGCGCTGAGGCCTCTCGACTGCTGTTCCGGCCGCTATTCGCGGTCGAAGCGCCCGCGCGACGTCAATGGTGTCTGCCGCGCCACCTCGGGGAGGTACTCGTCCAGGAACACACGTGCGACGAGCTCCTGCCGTGAGGCGACGCCGAGCTTCTCGTACAGGCTCTTGACGTGGTCCTCGACGGTGTGCGGGGACAGGACGAGCGCCTCGGCCATCTCCGCTCGGGACAGGCCGCGGGCCAGCAGGGTCGCGACCTCGCGCTCACGGGCCGTCGCGCCGAACGCCTCGAGCCGGACGGTCGCCGAGCGCGCGCCGTTGGCCCGTTCCATGACGACCGCGACGCGGCCGTCGCCGGGAGGCCCGGGCAGCGAGGCGTGGAGCGTGACCCAGCCGTCGCTGCCGGGAACCGTGACCACGTTCGATCCGCCGTGACCGCCGTCGGGGATGCTGCGGATGAACGAAGCGAGCGCGAGCACGGCCGTTCCGACCGCGTCGTCGGTGTACGCCGGCCCCTCGGAGCGGATCGACGCGAGCAGCTCGCGCGCCGGGGGCGTGATGAGCTCGATCTCGTCCCGCGGGCCGAGGACGACGAGCCCGGGCGCCTCGACACCCGTCGCGCGGCGTGCCGCGTCGAAGCGCAGTGACGCGCGGATCCCCCGGGCGATCGCGCCGGCGACGCCGGCGAGCGCGTCGGCGTCACGCTGCTCGAACGGGCCGCTGGCCGTGCGGCGGGCGATGTGGACCGCGCCCCACACGCGGCCACGGATGACGAAGGCGGCGCGCAGCTCGTGGGGGATGTCGGCCGGCAGGAGCAGGTCGCGGTAGCGCGCGCTGCTCTGTGGAGCGCCGCGCGTGGCGTGGTCGAGGATGCCGACGGGCACGCGCCGTGCGGCGAGTCCGGCGAAGGTGTTGACGTCCTCGACGATGTACTCGCTGCGCAAGAGCAGCTCCCCGGCCGCCGGGGCCTCCTCCGGCGTGAGGATCCCCCGCTCGATCAGCTCGTCGGGGGAGTCGCTGGTCATCAGCCGTGTGTGCGGGTCCAGGGTGTGCCAGCAGCTGGCGTCGTTGTCGACGACGTTGCGCAGCCGCGGGGCGAGCTCGGCGAAGAACTCATGACGCGGCAGTCCCCGCGACGCCGAGCAGGTCGATCTCGGCGATCAGGCGCTCGGCCGTCCATGCCATGCGGGCCAGTGTCCCACGAGGTGCAAGAAAGATCCCCGTGCGCGGGGGATGGTCCGCGCGGGGCGCGGCGATCACCCTTGACACATGCACACGATCGACGCAGGAGGCACCATGACGACCGCGCCCCAGGATGCCCTCGCACCCATCGCCCACGGGCCCGCCGAGGGCGAGCACCTCTGGTTCTTCGGGGGGCTGACGACCATCAAGGCCGACGGCGACGGCACCGGCGGTCGCGTGCTGGTGACCGAGTCGACCTCACCGCGCGGCGTCGGCTCGCCGCTGCACGTTCACCACAACGAGGACGAGTGGTTCTACGTCCTGGAGGGCGAGCTCACGATCTGGGTCGCAGGCAAGACGGTCGTCGCGGGGGCCGGCGCCTTCGTGTTCGGTCCGCGCGACGTCCCGCACACCTTCGTCGTCAGCTCCGAGCGGGCGCGCTTCCTGCTCGTGACCGAGCCGGCCGGATTCGAGGGCTTCATCCGGGCGCTCGCCGTCCCCGCGACGGCGCCGGAGATCCCGCCCGCCCCGACGGCGCCGCCGGACATGGAGCCCGTGCTCCGCGCCGCCGCGGACCACGGCATCGAGATCCTCGGCCCTCCCGGCATTCCGGCCTGAGGACCGACCATGAGCACCGAGATGACGAGCAACGTCGCGTCGGCCGAGCACAACAGGCTGGTCGCGCGTCGGTGGATCGACGCGTTCAACGCCCGCGACGACGCCGCCGAGGCCGCGGCCCGGGCCACCGACTACATCGCGCACGCGCCCGACAGCATCCAGACCGCTGCGCTCGACAGCGACGCATGGGTCGAGTTCCTCGGCGCCTTCCTCGAGGGCTTCCCCGACCTGCACCTCGAGGTGCAGGACTCCGCGGCGGACGAGGGGATGGTGGCGCAGCGCATCCAGTTCACGGGCACGCACACCGGCACCTTCCGCGGCCTCCCGCCGACCAACCGGCGGGTCCGCTTCTCTGGTCTGGAGATCAACCGGATGGTCGACGGGAAGGTCGCCGAGCACTGGTTCCAGCTGGACGCGGTCACGCTGTTCGAGCAGCTGGGCCTGCGGGTCGTCCCGGGTCCGCGACTGCTGCCGCGGCTCCTGGTCGCCCCGGTCACCGGGCTGCTGGCGAAGCTGCGGCGTACGGTTCGGTCATAGGGAGGCATACGCATCAGGTGTCGTCCGCGAAGGCTCTGGCCGCAGTCGCCGCGCCGCCTCGTGCGATGTCGATGTAGCCGTAGGTGCCGCGCTCACGCAGCTCGGTCGCGGACTCCACCAGCGCAGCCAGGGCCGAGAACGCGAACCAGCCGCCGACGGAGACGCGGCTCACCCCGGCCGCGGCGAGCCCGGAGACCGGTGGCAGCCCGGTCCAGGCGAGCACGTTCACCGGCCGGTCGACCGACTCGACCACGGAGCGGACGTCCTCGATGCGGGTGAGCCGGGGTGCGTAGAGCACATCGGCGCCCGCCTCCTGGTACGCCTGCAGCCGAGCAATCGTGTCGGGCAGGTCGTCTTGGCCGACGACGAAGTTCTCCGCACGGCCGGTGAGCACCAGCCGTCCGCCCGCTGCCTCCGCCGCCGCGGCGATGCGTTCGGCGGCATGCTCGACTGCATAGAGCGGCTCGTCGCTGCGCCCGGTCGAGTCCTCGATCGAGCAGCCGGCCAAGCCGGCGTCGACCGCGCCCCGCACGGTTTCCGCCACGCCCTGGGCGTCGTCGGCGAACCCGTTCTCGAGGTCCGCGGACACCGGCAGCCCGGTGGCCGCCACGATCGCGGCCGAGTGGGCGAGCGCCTCCTCCCGGGTGACCGAGTTGTCCACCCGGCCGAGCGTGGCGGCGAAGCCGCTGCTGGTGGTGGCAAGTGCCTCGAAGCCGAGCGAGGTCAGCAGCTTTGCCGACCCGGCGTCCCACGGGTTCGGGATCAGCAGCGGATCACCCCGGCGATGGAGGTACAGGAAATGCTTGGCGAGTTCGCTCATGCGCCCAGTCTCGCCGACCTGGGCCGGCCCGTCGTTCACTCCCCTTCAGTCGGAGCTCTCGTTGCGCGCAGCGGAGCACGCGCGGACGGTAGCCCGCGCTTCGATCGGGTCAGGCGGTGCTCGGCTCGGGCAGCTGGCCGATCTGCGCCAGCAGGGTCATCACGTCGACGATCTCCCACTCCTCCGCGATCCTGCCCTCACGGCACCGGCTCAACGTGAGGCCGGTGAACTCGACGTCGTGGCCGCTCACGTGCCTCCCGCGGATCGTGCAGCGCGACGCGACGTAGTCGCCGTCGGCGAACTGATGGTCGACCGTGACAGTGATGTCGGGAATGCTGGCGCGGTGGCCCTGAACCATCTCGGTCAGTCCTTCGGCGCCGCGGAAGTCGTCGGGGTGCAGCACGTAATCCTCGGTGACGATGCCTCCGAGCGCGTCGAAATTCCCGGCGGACGCCTGCGCGAAGCAATCGCGGACGACGGCCTTGTTCTGTTCTTGTGTGCTCATGCCGGGACGGTCGCATCGACCGCGCACTACAGCATCGGTGGAACTACCTAAGGCCGCTACGGGTCTTTCAGACGCCGTGGCGCACCGCGTAGGCGGCCGCCTCGGATCGGCTGCGGAGGTCGAGCTTGGAGAGGATGCTCGCGACGTGATGCTCGGCCGTCCGTGTGCTGATCACCAGGCGCTCTGCGATCTCGGCGTTCGAGCAGCCTTCTGCGAGCAGGCCGAACACCTCACGCTCGCGGCGTGTGAGCCCCGTTGCTCCGCGCGGCCACACTCGTCCGGCGGAGTCACCGAGACTGCGAAGCAGGCCGGCCGCGGCGTCTGCGTCGGCTATCGCGCCGAGCCGGTCGAACGCTGCCGTCGCGATCTTGCCCTCGCGCTTTGCCGCGGATGGCGCCGAAGCCGCCAGCGTCCGCGCGAGCTCGAGCTGTCCGCGAGCGGCTTCGAGTGGCAGGTCGAGCGACGCGAACAGCTCGACTGCGTGCGTGAGCTGTGCCGCGGCCGCCCTTCCTCGCCCTCTGCCGCCTTCACGCGCCCGTCGGCGAGCGCGGCGCAGGCCTCGACGCGCTCCAGTCCAGACTCGCGCGCGATCGTGGCCAACGCGTCGGCGGCGTGGCGCGCGGCTGCCGCGTCGCCGATCGCGAGCCGGGTCGTGGTCAGCAGCTCCAGCGCCGGCGCGCAGGTCGGATCAGCGAGCTCCGACCCTTCGGCACACAGCTCGGCGAGGTCAGACGCGAGCGCCGCGTCACCCCTGACCAGCGCGATCGTTGCCGCAATGCGCCGCGCCACCGGATGCCACTCGGCTCCCTCGAGCAGCCGCTCGGCATCCTCGATACGGCCCTGGCGCACGCGGAGCTCGGCGAGGCGAAGGGCCGCAAAGCTCCGGTCGCCGCGGTACCCGCGGCCGAACGCGTCGATCGCGGCGAGCAGCTCGGTCTCGGCTTCGTCCCAGCGACCGAGAGCGATCAGGATCCCGCCGTAGTGAGTGCGGCAGGTCGGTCGAACGAAGTCCGTCCACACGACGTAGCGATCGATCAGCGACAGCCAGTCCGTCGCGCGGCGCACGTCGAGCGCCGCCTCGCAGGCGCTCAACAGCCGGCAGTAGATCTCCCCGAGCGCGAAGTGGTCGCGGACGCGGCCGGCGGTGACAGCGGCCATCGCCTCGTCCAGCATGCGCATGCCCTCCGCGACCCGGCCGCCGAGGACGCTTGACTCGCCGAGCAGGGCGAGCGCCTCGATTTCGAGGTCCACGTCGCCGAAGCGGCGCGCGATCGCCAGCGCGGACGCGGCCAGTCGCTCGCGCTCCGACGGATCGCGCGAGAACGGCGCGTCCAGGAGGCAGAGCCAGCCATGCGCCGCGCTCTCGTCGCTGCCCTCCAGCACGCTCGTGGCGCGTTCCTTCCAGCCGAACGCGGCGCTGAAATTGCCGTGGTATGTGGCGTACATGAACGCCAGCCAGCTGGCGTCGATCGACGCCTCCGCGGGCTGCCCCGTGCTCCTGTACAGCTCGAACGCCTGCTCCTTGAGCTCGATCGCGCGCTCGTACTCGCAATCGATCATCGCGATCTTGCTCAGGCCGGTGAGCGCCTCGGGATTCTCACCGCGCTCGACCACACGCTCGAAGCAGGCCCGCGCGGTCTCCCAGTCGGCGGCGGCGATCGCCTCGTCGCCTTTGTGCAGCAGGGCGGACTGGGCCTGGGCCTTCATCGGCGCCGGATGACTCAGGTCAGCTCGTCGAGCCCCTGTGTCACCCAGCGCCTTGAGCTCGTCCGACTGGGCGAACGGGGCGCGGTCGGCCTCGGCGCGCGCCAGGACATCGTCGGCGCTCGCGCCCGACTGCAGGCCGGCGTAGAGGTACACAAGGGCGGAGGATCGCGGGCCGGCGCGGCACGTCACGAGCGTCGGGCGCGGGAGGTCGTCCAGTGCGGCGATCTGCTCCCGCGCGAGATCCATCGTCATCTCGACCGGCGGGTCGGACACGACGACGGCCGACTCGGGCACCGCCGCTTGCACATCGGCGTAGGACATGCCGCCCTCCATCGATGCGAACGCCGCGCCGCACAGGAACAGCCACGAGGCTGCGGATGCGTCGCGCGCGAACGCCTCGGGATCGGCGATCGGACCGCGGTTGAACGTCATGTCTCGAGGTGTGTCGAAACCCATGAGCGGAGCATCTCACGCAGCCACGGGTGCGCGCTAGGCTCGCCGCATGCCCGCGTGGCCAAGGCGTTTCGGTGCCGCTGCGGCAGTGGCCGCATGCGTGCTCGCGGGGCCGTCAGCGGTCACGCGCGGCGAGAGCACGCCGCCGCCGTGCCCGGCCGGAACGACGCTCGCCAGCGTCGATGCATCCGCCACGGACACGGACGTCATTCCCACGCCGACGGGGATCACCGCGACGCACCACAGCCAGTTCGACGCGACGCTCGGCTACCCGTACGGCGCGGCGGTCTCGCCGAACGAGGACGTGACGATCACGCCCCCGCCAGGCCTGGAGGCCAGCACGGTGCCAGGCGACGGCAGCCGCGATACGGCGTCGATCACGTTCACCGCGCCCGCAAGCCCGGGCACGCTCCCCTTCACGATCACGTGGACCCAGCTGGAGGGCTACGGATCCACGCAGGACTGCACCGGGAGCACCGAGATCCCCGTCGCGGTCGGCCCCGCCGTGGCGAACCGGACCAGCCGCGTCTTCGGGGCGATCCAGCACTGGCCGGGACATCCTGGCGCTCGGCAGAACGTCCTCTCGCTCGGCTGGGTGGTCGAGGTCGATGCCAGGCGCGGCGACGCCACGCCGGTGACCGTCTCCGTCCGAGCCGTGAACGGCCGCCGCCTGCCGGATGCCGCCACGTCCGCCGTGACGTCCACGTGGAATCCGTTCACCCTGCACGACAAGCCGCTGACCACTCGTTCGAAGCTCATCCGCGTGCGCTCGGCGACCACCGGGCTCGACAGCTCCGCGACCCACATCGAGGACGTGGTCAACGCGAGCATCTTCGTCTACCCGGCGCGGCGGGGCGGCAGGACGCGCCGCGGCATCGCGGTGGACATCACCCAGGGCTCGACGGTGCTGGCCGCCTATCGCCTCGTCACCACGTGCCGGCTGCGCCCCCACCGCGGCCTGACCTGTCGGCCGATGCCCGGTGGGGGCACCTGACGGTCAGGACGGCAGCTGACCGCGCTCATGTGCCGTGGCAAGGCGGCCGAGCGTCAGGGCGCCGAGCAGGAGGCCGAAGTCGCGCAGCGCGACGTCGCCGTACCCGCCGACGAGCAGCAGGTCGAGGATGATGCCGCCCAGCCAGGCCGCCACGACGTAGGCGCCGATCCGCGGGCGAACGGCCACGAGCAGGCCGGCGGCGATCTCGACGATCCCGACGGCGTGCATCGCCTGCGAGGCCGTGCCGGGGATCAAATCGTTGTACTCCGAGGCGAGGTACTTCGTCCAGTGCGTCATGACCTCGGCGAACTTGTCGATGCCGAAGAGGATCGGCGCGACCGTGAACGCGACGCGCAGCAGCAGGAAGGACTGCTGGACGGGATGGGTCAGATCGGTGGCCCTCGGGAGGGTTGCAGTGTGGGCGTGAGTGCTCATGCACCGTCTGCGTCGCGGCGCTCGGCGTTCTTACCGCGCTTGCGTGCCGGCCCTCGGATCGGATAGTGCTTCGCCATGCCAAGAACGCGTGTTGTCGTGGCGCTGGGGGTCCTGGCGCTGAGTGGGTGCGGAGGCTCGACCAAGACGGTGACCGAGCAGGTGACGGCGCCGGCCGCCGAGACCGCCGCGGCCACGACCGAGGCGTCAGCAACCACCGAGGCGCCCGCGACGGAGTCGTCGGGGCTGACGGCGATGGGCACGACGCTGCAAGATCGGCCAGTCCGCCGTCATCGCCTACGACGACTCGTCCAATCACAAGAAGAGCCGCATCCAGGTCACGCCGCAGAAGATCGAGAAGGGCACGATCGACGACTTCAAGAACATCGAGCTCGAGGGCAAGGAGAAGACCTCGACGCCCTACTACGTGACGATGCGCGTCAAGAACGTCGGGAAGGGCGACCTGAGCGGGACCGACCCCGCGTCCTACATCGACGGCATCGACGACCGCGGCCAGGAGCAGAACGAGATCATCTTCTTCGGCAACTTCGACCGCTGCAACAGCGACAAGGCGAAGAGCCTCAAGCCCGGCGAGTCCTACAGCAGCCTGCCTGGCCTACCTGATCGCGGGCGGCGGCTCGATCGTCGGCATGCGCTGGATCGCATTCGACGAGAAGAGCGGCAAGGCGAACATCGACTGGAAGTAGTGCCCGCCCGCGGGCTATGCCGCCTCGGCGCAGGCGGTCCGGCGTCGGCGTCCTCGCGACGTGCTCGGCCGCCCGCTCGGGCGGCTCGACCACGACGAGCCCGACGATGATGCTCGCGACGATCACGCCGCCGCGATCCAGAAGGCCACGTGGTAGCCGCCGGTCAGCGCCTCCGCCTGTGAGCTGCCGTCGCGCCAGCAGGTGGTCGCTGCGCGAGGACGACAGCGTCGCCAGGATCGCCAGGCCCAGCGCGCCGCCGGCCTGCGCGCGGTGTTGACCAGGCCGGAGGCCAGGCCGGCGTCGCTCGGCGTGGCGCCCGACATCGCGAGCGTCATCAGCGCCGGGAAGCAGGTCCCGGCGCCGGCGCCGAGCAGCACCATCGACGGCAGGACGTCCGTCACGTAGCTGCCGTCCACCGGCACGCGCGTGAAAGTACACGAGCGCCGCCGCGATCATCAGCAGGCCGGGGAACAGGCAGGTGCGCGCGCCGAAGCGCATGACGAGCCGCTCGGTGTAGCGCACCGACAGCGTGCCCATGATCACCGTGACCGGCAGGAACGCGAGGCCGATCTCGAGCGCGCTGTAGTGCAGCACGCGCTCGAGGTACAGCGCGCCCAGGAAGAACATCCCGAACATGCCGGCGACGCTCAGGATCTGGATCAGGTTGGCGCCCGTCACATTGCGCGAGCGGAAGATCCGCAGCGGCACCAGCGGGGTGCGCGCCTTCGTCTCGCGCGCCAGGAAGGCGGCGAGCAGCACCAGCGACACCGCGCCGAGCGCGAGCGCCTGGCCGGAGCCCCAGCCGTCCTCGGCGGCGGGCTTGACGATCGTGTAGACGCCGAGCATGAGCGCGCTGGTGATCAGCACGGCGCCGGGGACGTCGGCGCCCTCGCCGCAGGCCGATGCCGGCGTCGCGGTCGACGAGGCGCCGCGTGTACACGGCCGTCGCGAGCCCGATCGGGAGGTTGACGAAGAAGATCCAGTGCCAGTTGATGGCCTGCGTGAGGATGCCGCCGGCCAGCAGGCCGACGGCGCCGCCGGCCGAGGCGACGAACGCAAAGACGCCGATCGCCTTCGCCTGCTCGCGCGGCTCGGGGAACATCGTGACGATCATCCCGAGCACGACCGCCGAGGTCATTGCGCCGCCGATGCCCTGCACGAAGCGGGCGGCGACGAGCATCGCCCTCGCTCTGCGCGAGCCCGCAGGCCAGCGACGCGCCGGTGAAGACGGCCAGGCCGGCGAGGAAGATCGTGCGGCGGCCGATCAGGTCGCCGAGGCGCCCGGCCAGCAGCAGCAGGCCGCCGAACGCGATCAGGTAGGCGTTGACGACCCACGCGAGGCTGGAGGACGAGAAGCCCAGGTCGTCCTGGATCGAGGGCAGCGCGACGTTCACGATCGTGACGTCGAGGACGATCATGAGGATGCCCGCGCACAGCACGTAGAGGGCCGTCCAGCGGGAGCGGTCGATGGTCTGATTCGCGTTCATGCCTCAATGACGGACGACGGCCGGAGAACTCATCGGTCCGAGTCTCGATCTTGACAGACGGCTGTCGGTAAGTTATTGCTTACGGTAAGTAATGGCTAACGCAGAATCGATGACCGCCCTGGGAGACCCCACGCGCCGCGCGATCTTCGAACGGCTGGCGTCCGGTCCGTCCTCGGTGGGCGCGATCGCGGCGGAAATGCCCGTGAGCCGGCCGGCCGTGTCGCAGCACCTCAAGGTGCTCAAGGAGGCGGGGCTCGTCGTGGATCGAGCAGGCGGGCAATCGCCGCATCTACAGCCTCGATCCGGACGGCGTCGGCGCGCTGCGCGCCTACTTCGACCGGTTCTGGAACCAGGCGCTGGCGGCCTTCAAGCAGGCCGCCGAGCGCAACGACGAGGAGGACTCATGACGACGCAAGCAGCAGACGCCACCGCGCGCGCCTCGATCACGGTCGACGTGCCGGTCGATCGGGCATTCGCCGTCTTCACGGAAGGCATCGACAGCTGGTGGCCGCGCTCACACACGATCGGTGAGGCCGAGCTGAAGCAGATGGTGCTCGAACCGAAGGTGGGCGGCCGCGCCTACGGCATCGGCGTCGACGGCAGCGAATCCGACTGGGGGCGCGTCCTGGCGTTCGACCCCCCGAATCGCATCGTCGTGAGCTGGGACATCAACCTCGAATGGCAGCAGGAGCCGGACCCTGCGAAGGCGAGCGAGGTCGAGGTGCGCTTCACCGCCGACGGCCCGGATCGCACGCGCGTCGAGCTCGAGCACCGGCACTTCGAGCGCCACGGCGACGGCTGGGAGGAGATGCGCGACTCGGTCAGCTCGCCGAACGGCTGGAGCGGGATGCTGCAGCTGTTCGCCGGGGCCGCCGCGGCGTGATCACTGCACGCGGGCCAGTGCGCGCACGATCTCGCCGGCGGGACGCTCCTGCGCGAGCGCATGCCCCTGGCCCGCCCAGAGGTTGAACCCGTCCGCGTCGCCGCGCTTGCGGGCGGCGGCGCGGATCGGCGCGGTGGCGTGGTGGATGTGCGGGTAGGCGCGCGGCGCGTCGGGATGCTCGGTCATGAAGCCGTTGACGATCCCGCGCGCGAGGCGCCCCGTGAACGCGCGCGTGAGCGCGGTCGGTGCGTTCGAGCCGATCCGCGCGCGATGGGCCGGGTTCGTCGCCGCCTCGGGCGCGAGCATGAACGCGGTCCCGGCCTGGGCGGCGACCGCGCCGGCGGCGCGGGCGCCGGCGACGCCCTCGGCGTCCATCAGGCCGCCCGTGGCGATCATCGGGAGCTGCGTCGCACGTCCGATCAGCCGCAGCAGCGCGAGCAGCCCGACCGGTTCGGTCTCGTCGTCGAAGCCGCCGCGATGGCCGCCGGCCTCGGCGCCCTGGACGACCAGTCCCTGCGCGCCCGCCGCCTCGGCCTCCATCGCCTCTGTCGCGCTCGTGACGGTCACCCAGACCTCGACGCCCGCCCGCCGAAGGTCCGAGACGTCGCCGGATGCCGGGCAGCCGAACGCGAACGACGCCACCGCGGGGCGCTCCTCGAGCAGCACGGCGAGCTTCTCCGTCCAGCCGTCGTCGTCGTAGCGCGGCTCGCCCGCGCCCTCGAGGGTGGCGACGTAGGCACTGAGCGCCTCGCCGGGCGGCCGCCGCCGCGCCGGGGACGAAGAGGTTGACGCCGAACGGAGCGCCGGTGGCATCGCGCAGCTGCCGGATCTGGTCGCGAAGCGCCGCGGGCTTGAGATAGCCGGCGGCGAGGAACCCGAGGCCGCCGGCGTCACCGACCGCGCGCGCGAGCTCGACCGTCGACGGCCCGCCCGCCATGGGCGCCTGGACGATCGCGTGCTTGATGCGCTCGTGGACCATCTACTGTGAGGGTATGGCCTACGCCACCGCCGAAGCACGTCAGGACCTCCTCGACTCGATCGCCGAGGCGACGGATCACATCGGCGTCGCCCTCACGGCGATCGGCGCGGCCTACGAACAGCTCGACGAGCAGAGCGCGGATCGGCTCGAGGAGGAGCTCTTCCGGCCGGTGCAGCTCGCCTACGGCCGTGCGCGCCGGACCCATGCCGGGTTCGCCGAGCGCCACGGCCTGCCCGGGCGCAGCTTCGAGCCGGGAGCGCCCGGCCATGCGTCACAGGGCGTCAAGGGATATCTCGACGCGGCGGTCGAAGCCGTGCGCGAAGCCGACCTGTCGCTGTCGACGCTGCAGGACTCGATGCGCCCCGTCGAGGTCGGCGACCCCGAGCTCCGCGCGGGCCTGGCCGACGTTCGCGAGCTGATCGGCTCCCTGCCCGGGCGCGCACGGCGCTTCATCAGCACGTTCGGCCGCTAGCGCACCTCCAGGGACACTCCCCGGAGTTGCACTACGGAATCAGCGCGCGCGCCGTCTCGATGTCGGGGGCGAGCGGGCGGTCGTGCATGTCCGCCGACAGCTCTGCGGCCGCGCGGTCGTAGAGCGGGCGCGCGCCGGCGCCGACCGGGTCGTGGCCCGCGAGGCGCAGGGCGCGGACCGCGGCGACGAGCTCGACGGCCACCAGGACGCGGAGGTGGTCGAGCGCCTCGTGGGCACGGCGCGCGGCGATCGGGGCGAGGCTCGCATGGGACTCGA
The DNA here is from genome assembly GCA_963794105.1 of uncultured Actinomycetes bacterium. Taxonomy (GTDB): domain Bacteria; phylum Actinomycetota; class Thermoleophilia; order Solirubrobacterales; family Solirubrobacteraceae; genus AC-49. The sequence continues at coordinate 13,021 of CAWCEB010000146.1, forward strand.
CGCCGCGCGCGACCGACACGGTCTGCGCCGCGACGGGCGTCACAAGCGAGCGGACCTCGGCGGCAGCGGCGTGCGCGGTGTACTCGAGGATCAGCGCGCCCGAATCGGGGCCCGGGTCCAGCGCGAGGAACGCGGGCAGGCCCGTGAGGCTCGTGTCCAGGAGCGCGCTCACGCGCGCGGCGATCAGCGCAGCCGATTGCGCGACCGCGGTGCGCAGGCCGTCGATCGCGTTGGCGAGCACCGCCGCGTGCGGGTTGCCGTTGGCCAGCGCGACCTCGTCGACCGCGACGATCAGCGCGTTTTCGCCCGCGAAGTTCAGCTCGTGGGTGACGACCTGGTCGAGCGCCGTGAGCGCCTCGTGCACGACGCCGTCAACCTGCGGCAGGGCGCGGAACGGGTACGGGTCCTGGACGAGCGTCGACGTCGGCTCGCGCGTGCGCCCGTCGACGCCCTCGAGCAACTCGAGCATCCGCTCGGCGACGGCGACCTGCCCGCGCAGATGGCGACCGGCGTGAACGCGCGGGTCCAGGACGACCGGGTCGGCGCCGGCCGCCTCGAACGACAGCGCGGCGACGGTCAGCCACGCGTCGAGCAGCGCACGCGCGTCGGCGACGAGCAGCGCCGCATGCGCGATGCTGACCGCGTTGCTGCTCATGAACGCCAGCCCGTCGCGCGGGCCCAGGCGTCCGGGCGCGATGCCGGCTGCTCCCAGCGCGGCCGCAGCGGGCAGCTCGCGACCGTCGTGGCGCACCCGCCCCTCGCCCAGCAGGGCCAGCGCGATGTCGGCGAGCGCCGTGAGATCGCCCGTCCCCAGCGAGCCGAGCTCGCGTGTGATCGGGATGACCCCGGCGTTGAGCGCGTCCACGAGCGCACCGAGCAGCTCGGCGCAGACGCCCGCGCCGCCGGCGCCGAGCTGGTTCGCGCGCGTTGCCATGGCGGCCCGGACGAGCTCGTCGGGGAGCTCGCGGCCGGCGCCGCAGGCATGGCTTCGCAGCAGCCCGATCTGATGCTCGGAGCGGTCGCCTTCATCGACGCGGTGGGTGCGTAGGGGCCCGACGCCCGTGCTGGCCCCGTACAGCTCGTCCCCGCGCGCGAGCACGGCGTCCACCGCGCGGCGCGCGGACTCGTTGCGGGCCCTGGCGGCGGGCGCCAGCTCGACCGGCGCGCTGCGGCGGGCGATCAGCGCAACCGCGGCCGGCGTGAGCGTCGCACCGTCGAGAACGATCGCTTCCATCGGACCGCTGACTCTACGTAGGTAAGACATCGGCGCCTGCTGTCGCCAACACAGTGATGGCTGCGCTCGCGATCACTGTCCCGGTGCCCCGTCGCTATGGTCGGCCGCCGATGGATGCGACGGACCCTTGGGTGCGGGAGCTTCGCGACCCCCTCACCCGTGAGGTGGCCGCAGCGCGCCTGCACGCCCTCCTGCTCCGAGCAGCGCGGTTCGAGGTGGCACGCCGCCGGCACTCGGTCGGGCACATCCAGGCGGGCGACGTCGACGACCTCGCGATGCAGGCGGCAGACGATGCGCTGATCGCGATCCTCGCCAAGCTCGATACGTTCCGCGGCGCCAGCCGATTCACGACGTGGGCCTACAAGTTCGTGCTGCTCGAAGCCGCGGTGAAGATGCGCCGCCGCGCGTGGCAGGGCCATGAGATCACGATCGACGACCAGGCGTGGACGCACATGGCCGCCCGCGAACACGGCGACGAGCTCGAGATGAGCGAATTGCTGAGCGCGATCGCGGCGGCGGTGCCGCGCTGCCTGACCGACCATCAGCGGCGCGTGCTGACCGCGCTGGCGCTCGACGGTGTCCCGGTCGACGTGCTCGCCGAACGACTGGACACCACGCGGGGCGCGCTCTACAAGACGTTGCACGATGCGCGGCGCAGGCTGCGTGCCGAGCTCGAGAAGGAGGGATTGGCGCAATGAGCACGCTCGTGGACCGGCTGCTCGGCCCGGGCAAGCCGGAGGTGACGTGCGAGGAGTGCTTCGAGCTCCTCGACGAGTACGTGGACCTGGAGACGCGGGGCGAGGACGCCGACGCGAGGCTGCCCGGCATGAGCGCTCACCTCGAGGGCTGCCCGGCGTGCCACGAGGACCACGCGAGCCTGCTGGCGTTCGTGTCAGTGGGCGAGCGCCAGGCCCAGCCACACGATCACGAGTGACACCACGAAGATCGCGCCTTCAAGCGCGTGCATGGCCGGCCTGCGCATGTGCCAGACCACGAGCACCGCGACGAGCGCGACCAACCCGAGCTTGACCTGGAGCGTCGCGTCGCCCCAGCGGTGGTCGTGCGATGCCATCGCACTGCCCGTCACGAGCAGGACGCCGATCGCCACGAGGGTGCCATAGCCGAAGCGCCGCGCGATCGCTCGCAGCCGCTCGCGGTCCGGCGCGCCGCGCTCGACCGGCACGACCGCGGCGGCGAGGAACATCTGGCCGCCGACGAAGAACGCCATGGCGAGGACGTGCAGCCAGCGCAGCGCGAGCATCTACAGCCAGCGCGCCCGCTTGAACGACGCGTACAGCCCACGGCCGCGACCACCATCAGCGCGACGACGATCGGATAGGCGACCGGCCAGCGCAGCTCCGGCATGTGGGCGAAGTTCATGCCGTAGAAGGACGCGATGAAGGTCGGGACGGTGATGATCGCCGCCCAGGCGGAGATCTTGCGAACGACCTCGTTCTGCTCGACCGAGATCACCGCCATGTTCGCCTCGAGCACCGTCGTCAGCAGGTCGCGCTGCGCGGCGATCTCCTCGTTGACGAGCTTGAGGTGGTCGCTGATGTCGCGGAAGTACTGACGCAGCGCCGGCGGTCACGAGCGCCAGCTGCCGCGTTCGAGCGCGTCCACCGGGTTCAGCAGCGGGTGGACTGCACGGTAGAAGTCGACGCCTCGCGGCGTAGGTGATAGATGCGCTGGGTCGGCGCGGTCGCGCCCGAGAAGACCGTGTGCTCGACCTCGTCGATGTCGCGCTCGAGCTCTTCGACGACGGGCGCGTAGTCGTCGACCACCTTGTCGAGGATCGCCCAGAGCACCGCGCCGCTGCCCTCCTCGAGCAAACCCGCCCGCTGCTCGAGCCGCAGCCGCGCCCCGTGCAGGTCGCTCGCGGCGCCCTGGCGCACGGTGATCACGAAGCTCGGGCTGATGAAGACCGAGATCTCGCCGAACTCGATCTCCTCGTCCTCCTCGACGTAGCGGGCCGTGCGCAGCACCACGAACGAGACGCTCTCCTCGTACTGCTCGATCTTGGGCCGCAGGTGAAAGCTCTGCGCGTCCTCGACGGCGAGCTCGTGCAGGCCGAAGGTCTCCTGCATCTGCGCGAGCTCCTCCGGCGACGGCTCGACCATGCCGAGCCAGACGAACCCCGGCTCCTCACGACAGATGGCGGCAGCATCCTCGGGACTCATCGGCCCCTCGTGCTGCCGCCGCCCGTCGCGGTAGTGGGCGCAGTCGATGATCACCGGTCAGCGCCCGTCGGTCAGGGGGCCGATCAGTCCCCGGTGTCGTACTTGAACGAGATCCCGAGTCGCACGCGGTAGCCGGTGATCGCGCCGTTCTCGATCGTGACGTCCTGGCGCACCACTTCGGCAACACGCAGGTCGCGGATCGTCTTGCCGGCGGTCTCGACCGCGCTGCGCGCCGCCGCCTCCCACGACTCGCTGCTCACACCGATGACCTCGGTGACCCGGTAGACGCTGTCGGCCATTGAGGCTCTCCCTCCGGTTGGTTGACCGTCCTCGCAACTCTCTCACCGCAGCTGCGCAATGCCAACACGCCATGACCTTGCGACCGCTGCGCGGTGCTTTGGGTCAGACTCTCATTGGCCGGATGACGACATTCCTGGATCTGCACATTCCCGGCACGCCGCTCCTGATGCCGAACCCCTGGGACGCCGGGTCGGCGAAGCTGCTCGCGTCGCTGGGCTTCGAGGCGCTGGCCACGACGAGCGGCGGCTTCGCGGCCACGCTCGGCCGCCTCGACGGGTCGGTCACGCGCGACGAGGCGATCGCGCACTCGGTGGCGATCGTCCGGGCCACGGACGTCCCGGTCAACGGCGATCTCGAGAACGGGTTCGCGAACGACGCGGCCGGCGTGGCCGAAACGGTTCGGCTGGCTGTCGAGGCCGGCCTGGCCGGCTGCTCGATCGAGGACTGGTCGGGCGGCGAGATCTACGAGCGTGAGCATGCGGCCGAGCGCGTCGCGGCCGCGGTGGAGGCGGCGCACGCCGGGGACGTGCACCTCGTGCTCACGGCGCGCGCCGAGAACCACATCCACGGGCGCGACGACCTCGCCGACACGATCGCGCGGCTGCAGTCCTTCCAGGAGGCGGGCGCGGACGTCCTCTACGCGCCGGGCCTCACGAAGCTCGAGGACATCCGGCAGGTCCTCGCGGCGGTCGATCGGCCGGTGAACGTGCTCGCGCTGCCGGGGGCGCCATCCGTCGCCGAGCTCGCAGAGGCGGGGGTGAGCCGGATCTCGGTCGGCGGCGGCTTCGCCTACGTCGCGATGGGCGCCGTCGTCGAGGCGGCGCGTGAGTTGCGCGATGAGGGCACGTACGGGTTCTGGCAGACCGCCGGTGCCGGCGCAAAGGCGTGGCGCAATGCCAACGGTTGACATCGACGGCGCCCAGCTCGCCTACCGCGTCGACGGCCACGGCCCCGACCTCGTGCTCGTCCACGCGGGCATCGCCGACATGCGGATGTGGGATCCGCTCGTGGCGCTGCTCTCCCGGCGCTACAGCATCATCCGCTACGACATGCGCGGCTTCGGCGAGACGACGAACGCGGCCGGCAAGTTCTCGCCCGCGGAGGACCTCGCCGCGATGCTGTCGGCGTTGGAGATCGACGCGCTGCACGCTTGTCGGCGCGTCATTCGGCGGTCATGTCGCGCTCGAGTTCGCGGCGACCCATCCGGACGTCGTCGAGCGGCTGGTCGTGATCGACCCGCCGGCGGAGTGCGAGTGGTCGGAGGACATGCGGTCGTTCTTCGCCGCAGAGGACGCGGCGCTCGAGGCCGGGAACATCGAGGAAGCGGTGCGGCTGAACGTGGAACGGTGGGTCGGGTCCGCCGATGCCGGCGTCAGGGAGCTCGTCGCCGGCATGCAGGAGCGGGCGTTCCGCCTGCAGCTCGCCGTCGAGATCGAGCCGGTCGAGATCGACCCGCCGCTGTCCGAGCGACTCGGCGAAGTCGTGATGCCGGTGACCGTGATCCACGGGGAGCGCGACGTGCCGGACTTCGTGGCGATCGCGCACACCCTCGCCGAGCGGCTGCCGTCGGCGACGCTGCACTGCGTCGCGCGCGTGGCTCATCTGCCTGCCCTGGAGCGACCGGAGGCGGTCGCGGACCTGATCGCTACGGGCAGGTGATCGATCGTGCGTTGTCGGTCTCGTCGGACTCGGCAACGGTCGCGGTCGAGTCCGCCGTCACCGTGACCGGCGTGCTCGGCGGGCAGCCGCCCTCGAGCGCGATCGGTGGGGTCGCGGCGCCTGCGGCGAGCGCCGGGATCGCGTAGTCATGGCCGCTCGCGGCGTCCATCCCGGTCTGCGAATGCGCGGTTGACGCCGGAGCGTCCGCGGTGCCGGTGTTCTTGATCGTGAACGAGCCCTGGCCGGTGCCGGCCTGCGAGATCAGTGAGTCGACGACGAGGTTCGGCTTCGGCAGGGGGAGCGGAACGCCCGGGGGGAGAGGCACGTTGATCGGCGACGGCTCGCACTGCGAGCCGTCGCGGCCGAACACCGCGTAGTAGGCGTCGTTGGTGACGCCGATCTGCTTGGCGCCGAAGCCGAAACCGGCAAAGCAGCGGCCGACCGGATAGCGCGGGCGCGTGGTGATGTAGTGCCCGCCGGAGGCGTTCACGCCGGTCGTGACGTCGGTCACCCAGCGCAGCGGGGTCATGATCCCGACGATGTACTGCGTGTAGACGTCCTTGCCGCCCCAGACGAACGACGCCCCGATCTCGCCCTGGTCGTTGACCGAGAACGCAGGCCAGACGAAGACGTGGTCGGGATTCCACATGTACTCCATGCGATCGAGCGTCCGCGTCACCGTGCTGATGACCGCGATCTCGGTGTGCGGCTGCGGCCAGGTCGGTTTGCCGCGCACGTCGCGGCCGCCCGACCACGCGAACCAGACCTCGTTGCCCGTCAGCGCGCCGGTCTGGATCTTCGAGTTGATCTTCGAGCTGTCGGCGATCGCGATCTGGTTGTTGGGGAACTTCGTGACCCAGTTGCTCTCGGCGATCGTCGGGATCGGGATGTCCTTGCCATGGACCGTGTTGGAGCCCTCATCCCAGCGGTACACGGTGAGCGTGCTGTCGTCCTTCTCGCGGGCGAACCAGGTGTGGCTGCCGGTCTGCTGTGCCGGGTGGAGATTGCCCCCGTCCCAGAACCACTCGTACGGGATCGTGCCGCCCTTGGCGAGCTCGGACAGCGGGATCCGGGTGAGCAGCGAGCCGCCGGTGCCGATCGCGCTGACCGACCAGATCAGGTCCTTCTTGCCGATCGCCAGCTCGGAGTAGTCCATCCAGACTCCCTTGAACCCGAAGTCCGACGGATAGAAGTCCCAGTAGGTCCACGCCTGGCCCTTGCTCGCGTAGAACTGCGTCGAGGTCGCGACCGCGATGCGAATCGTGTTGCGGATGGGGTTGTCCTGCTTCTCGGTCTGGAGGAGCCAGATGAACAGGTCGGTGGCCGGGTCGTACTGGACGACCTGGTCGCAGCAGAAGCGCTCGGGCTGATCGCCCATGAACGAGTACGGGTCAATCGAGTAGAACGAGTTCCCGCCGTTGTTCGAGCCCCATGCCCACCAGTTGCCGGTGAACATGACGGTCGGGCCGTCGCTGGCTCCGCTGGTCTCCCACAGGTCCATGCCGGGGTGGTGGGACTCGAAGACCTTCACGATGCCGGCGGAGGCATGGGCGCTCGGGCCGCGCGTGGCCGCGGCGCTCTGGACGTCGATGGGGTCGCCGCGTTTGGTCGCCGGGCGCGGCAGGCCAGGGTGACGCGGGGCGACGTAGCCCTCCTGCTCGGGGTTGAGCTCCTCGGTCCCCTTGCCCTGGAAGTACCCCGTCTTGCGCGGCTGTGCGTCGGGCGGCGTGGCGAGCATGACGGCCTTCGGCTTGCTGATCGTCCCCTTCCGCGCACGCATGCTGATCTTCGGGCAGACGAGCTTGCGGCGGTGCTTGGATCGCTTGTGATGCTTCTTCGCGACGGGACACGGACCGGTCGCGATGCGCTTGTGCCTGTGCTTGGCGGTGGCGTCGGTGGCGGGGACACCGAGCGCCAGGAGCAGGACCGCGACCAGGAGCCGCGCGCGCATGGTGGCGCGAGACTACGCCGCTCCCGGACCACGGTGGGAGCGCCCGGGGGAATTTGCGCAGGTTCGCTCAGGCGACGACGCGCTCGCGCCGGTGCTCGTCGACGAGCTTCAGCGCGAATTTGCCCGCCGGGTGCTCGCGCGCCTGGGAGACGAGCTCCTTGGGCTTGGGTGGCATCTCGTCGATGCCGGGCAGGTGCGTGCCGTAGTCGGACGGCACGACGACGGCGGCGCTCAATGCCGCGAACGTCAGGTCGGCGGCGCCGAACCGGTCTCCGCTGAGGTACGGGCGGCCGTCCGAGAGCACCTCGGCCACCCAGTCCAGCTCGCGCCAGACGTCGGCCTCGTCGGAGACCTCGACGCCGGGCGTGATCGCGAGGCGCCGCTTGATCAGCGGCTGCGACAGCCGGTAGCCGGCGCGCATGAAGCGGTCCTCCCAGCGCGGCACCCCGGCGTTGTTGAAGCTCAGCAGCAGGTCCTTCGACGGCAGCATGTTCACGTACATCAGCCGCCGCCCCTTGGGGCCGAGCTCGGCGTCGAGGCGCCGCGAGATGCGCTCGACCTCGGCGCGCTGCGCGGCGTCGTCGGGGTAGAGGCGGTGCTCCGGCGGCGTGCGCGCGTCGACCCAGTGCAGGATGTCCTCGGACTCCCCGAGCGAGCCCTCCGGCGTGATGAGCACGGGCACGGTGATCCCGCCGCCGGCGCGCTTTGCCATCAGCATGTGGACGCCCTGGACGTGGCGTTCCTCGCGATAGGGGATGCCGGCGCGCTCGAGCGCCCAGCGCGCCTTCTCGCAGTAGTGGCTGATCGGGATCGTGACGAGCCGCAGCACGGTCACGCCGACAGCTCGTACGCGCCCGGCTCGATGCGCTCGGTGCGCTTGCGGTACGTGGACCACAGCCACGGCCACTGGTTCGGGTCGTTGCCGTTCTCGTCGACGTACCAGCTCGTGCAGCCCGTGTGCCAGACCGTGTTCGCGAGCGCAGCGCGCAGCTCGCGGTCGTAGGCCTCGGCCCGCCCGGCGTTCAGCTCGATCTTGCGCGCACGCGAGCGCTCGAGCTCGCGCAGCGCCGCGATGACGTGGTTGACGCCGGCCTCGATCGTGTAGATCACCGAGCCGGTCCCGCCGTTGGTGTTCGGCCCGTAGAGCAGGAACATGTTCGGGAAGCCCGGCACGCTCATGCCCAGATACGCGCGCGGGACGTGCGCCCATTCCTCCGCGAGCGTCTTGGAGCCGGCGCCGCTGATCTGCATGGGCGCGACGAACCCGTGCGTCTTGAAGCCGGTCGCGAGGATCAGGACGTCGGCGGGGCGCTCGGTGCCGTCCTCGGCGCGCACGCCGGTCGGCGTGATCTCCGCGACCCGGTCGGTGACGAGCTCGACGTTGGGCTTCGTGAGCGTCGGATACCACTCGTCGGTCAGCATGATGCGCTTGCATCCGACCTCGTCGGTCGGCGTCACCTTGGCGAGCAGCTCCGGGTCCTTGATCGCCCTGGAGATGTTCCAGCGCGCCATCGCCCGGAACGGCTGGAGCAGCCAGCGGCGGTTCGTCATCGCGGCCGCGCCGAGCTCCATGAACCCGAACACCGCAGCGCGGTCCATCCGCTGCAGCGCGGGAAAGCGCTCGAACAGGCGCTGGGTGCGCTCGCTGTAGGCGTAGTCCATCTTCGGGATCGTCCACCCGGGCGAGCGCTGGTAGATCGTGATGCTGTCGACCTTCGGCTGGATCGCCGGCACGACCTGGATCGCGCTGCAGCCGGTGCCGATGACGGCGACGCGCTTGCCGGCGAGGTCGACGTCGTGGCGCCACCGGGCCGTGTGGAACGCCGGGCCGGCGAAGCTGTCCAGCCCGGTGAGCGGCGGCACCGACGGCACCGAGAGCTGCCCGCACGCCGTGACCAGCATGTCGGCCTCGTGCTCGCCGGCGGTGGTCTTCAGGATCCACTTGTCCTTCTGCTCGTCCCACGCGGCGCTCTGCACCTCGGTGCTGGTGCGGATGCGGTCGAACACGCCGTTGCGGCGCGCGACGTCCTCGAGGTAGGCCTGGATCTCGGCCTGCGGCGCGTAGCGGCGCGACCAGCGCGGGTTGGGCTCGAACGAGAACTCGTAGAGATGCGACGGCACGTCGCACGCCGCGCCGGGATAGGTGTTGTGGTGCCAGACGCCGCCGACGCGCTCGCCCTTCTCGAACACGGTGACGTCGTCGTAGCCGGCGCGCCGCAGCATCACGACGGCGCCGACCCCGGCGAAGCCGCCGCCGACGACTGCGATGGAGGGACGGTTCGAGCTCACCGCTCTGACACTATCCGCCGCCATGGGCTGGCGCGATGTGGTCAACCGGGGGCTGAAGCGCACGACGGGCTACCGGCTCGAGAAGGTGCGCCCGCCCGCGAAGCGGGTGAAGCGCCCGCCGCGGTTCCCGCGCTTCTACGACGAGGAGGCGAAGGAGGTCATCCGCGCCGTGCGGCCATGGACGATGACCTCCAACGAGAAGCTCTTCGCCCTCGTCGTCGGCGTGCGGTACGTGGTCGACCACGCGATCCCGGGGGACGTCGTCGAGTGCGGCGTGTGGCGTGGCGGGAGCATGCAGGCGATCGCACGCGTGCTGGCGGCGCGCGGGGAGACGGGTCGCGAGCTGCACCTGTTCGACACGTTCGAGGGCATGCCGCCGCCGACCGAGGAGGACATCCGTCAGGGAGGACCGCCGGCTGCGGAGCTGCTCGCCACGCGGCCGAGGACCGCCAAGGTCTGGGCCGTCGCCGACCTCGAGGACGTCAGGGCGGGCATGGCGCAGGTCGACTATCCCGCCGAGCGCGTCCACTACCACCCGGGCCTTGTCGAGGACACGATCCCAGGGGCGGCACCCGAGCAGATCGCCCTGCTGCGGCTGGATACCGACTGGTACGCCTCGACCAAGCACGAGCTCGAGCACCTCTACGACCGGGTGCCTGCGGGCGGGGTCGTGATCATCGACGACTACGACTACTGGGAGGGCTCGCGCAAGGCGGTTGACGAGTTCGTCGCCGAAACCGGCGCGCGCCTGCTGCTCGCGCCGATGGGCTCGGGACGGATCGCGATCAAGCCGTAGGCCGTAGGCGGACCGGCAGCACCTTGAGCTGGTTGACGAACGGCGACTCGACGTGCAGCGGCTCTCCGGCCAGCTCCATGTCCGGGAATCGCTTCAGCGTTTCCTCGAGCAGGATGTTCAGCTCGAGCCGCGCGAGCGCGGTGCCCAGGCAGAAGTGCCGGCCGCCCGCGCCGAAGGCCTGGTGCTCCGGATTGCGCGTGACGTCGAAGCGGTCCGGATCGTCATAGACGTCCTCGTCGCGGTTGGACGAGACGTACCACATGACCACCTTCTCGCCCTCGCCGATCTTCTGGCCGTTGAGCTCGGTCTCCCTGGTGGTGGTGCGGGAGAAGTGCGCGAAGGCCGGGAACATCCGTAGCGACTCCTCGACGGCGCTCGGGATGAGCGACGGGTCGTCGAGCAGCTGCTGCTTCTGGTCCGGGTTCTCCAGCAGCGCGCGCATGCCGCTGGAGTAGGTCGCCTTGGTGCTGTCGTTCCCGGCTGCGACGAGCAGGAAGAAGCCCATCACGATCTCGTGCTCCTCGAGGCCCACGCCATCGAGCTCGGCGTGGACGAGGACGCTGGTGAGGTCGTCGGTCGGGTTGGAGCGGCGCTCCTCGATCAGCTTGCGGCAGCGCTCGAACATCTCCGGGACATCGCGCTGCATGACGCTCTCGACGTCGGCGTTCAGATCCGGATCGCCCGCGCCGAGCATCGAGTTCATCAGCCGCGCCCAGATCTCGTCGTCCTCGGGCGGGATCCCCATGAAGCTGCCGATGACGCGCGACACCACCGGCTGTGCGACATCGTTGACGAGGTCGCACGTGTCGCGGCCGTCGAGGCGATCCAGCACCTGGTTGGTGATCGCGCGGATCTCGTCCTCGTGGTCGGCGATCCGCTTCGGCGTGAACCCGCGCTGGAACAGCGCCTTGAGCCGGTCGTGCTTGGGCGGGTCCATCCCGATGAACATCGACTGGACGAGCTCGAGCGGCATGATCGCGTGGCGCAGCGCCGTGATGCCGCCGATCTCGGAGGAGTAGGTCTGCCAGTCGCGGCTGACCTCGTGGATGTCGTCGGCCTTGGTGACCGACCAGAAGCCCTCCTCCTGCGGGTACTCGGTGATCTTGGCGCTCCAGTGCACGGGGCACTTGCCCCGGAGCTCCTTGAACAGCTCGTGCGGCGGGCCGTCCTGCCACAGCTCGCGGTCGCCTACGAGTAGATCGTCGAGAGGATTCGCGTCAACGGACATGCCGGAATGTTGCTCCTACAGTGAGGCGGGCGGGATGCCGAAGTCTCTCTCAGTGTTGACGGTGCGTCAAATTGTCCTTCTGTGCGTGTGCGCACTCATGCTGCCGAGTGCGGCGAGCGCTCGAACATGGCCTGCGCGGTTCGTGTCGATCAACGACGGCGACACGATTGATGCGCGCGTGGGCGGCCGCGTCGTTCACCGTGCGCCTGTCCAGCATCCAGGCGATGGAGCAGCACACGTACAGCTCGAACCCCAGCAAGCGCCGGGCGAGTGCAACGCGGTCGAGGCGACGGCCGGCTCGAGCAGCTGATCCGTGCGTCGCACGGGCGCCTGCGGCTGAGCGCGCAGGACCCGCGCAGCCACGCCGGCTAGCGGCTGCGGCGCTGGGTCGCGGTGCGCGTCGGTGGCCGCTGGCGCGATGCCGGCGAGATCCTGATCCGCGAGGGTCACGCGCTGTGGATGCCGGCACCGCCGAGTACGCGATGAACCGCGCCTACAACGCGGCCGAGCAGCAGGCGCGGCTCGCCGGCAAGGGCCTCTGGGACCCGACGCACTGCGGCGCGGGCCCCACCAGGACGTGCCGTTGAAGCTCTGGGTCCGCTCGGATCCGCCCGGCATCGACACCGCGAGCCTCGCCGGCGAGTGGATGAAGATCCAGAACCTGGGCACGGTCGCTGTCCCGCTCGCGCACTGGTGGCTGCGCGACTCGATGCTGCGGCGCTACACGTTCCCCGCCGGCGCGGTGGTGCGCCCGGCCGCACGGTCACCGTGCACGTCGGGCCCGGGAACGACACGGAGGAGACGCTTCTACTGGGGGCTGAATCAGCCGATCTTCGAGAACGCCACGGCGACGGGCGCAACATGCGGCGACGGCGGCTACCTGTTCGATCCGCAGGGCGACCTGCGCGCGGCCATGATCTACCCGTGCGTCGTGGCCTGCAGCGATCCCGACCAGGGGGCCGTCGCGGTCGATCGCCCATCCCGCGGCGGCCGGAGTCGATCGCGGTGCGCAACGTCTCCGACCACCCGGTCGACCTCTACGGCTACGAGCTGGCGATCCAGGGCTCGACCTACCCGTTCGGAGACTGGCCGGCGCTCGCGCCCGGGGCAGACGCTGCAGGTGGACGTCAACGGCGATCCCGCGCAGGACACGGCGCTTCGTCGCCACTGGGGGCTCGACGGCGCCTGATGCTGCCCGACGCCGGGCGGCTCGGTGCGCCTCCAGACCTTCACGGACATCACGCTGGCCTGCGACGCGTGGGGGTCGGGCAGCTGTTAGTCGCTCACGGCAGCACGAGGTGGCTGTCGCCGAACTCGTGCCAGAGATAGCCGCGTCGCCAGCGCCTCGGCGTAGCTGCGCGCGCAGCAGCGGTTCGCCGGCGGCCGCCTCGAGCAGCTGCAGGTGTGACGCCTCGGGCTCGTGCCAGCCGGTGATCAGGCCGTCGACGGCGAACAGGCCGCGCTCGGGCGTGACGACCAGGCCGGTCCAGCCGTCGGCAGCGCTGACCGTGCCGTCGGGCGCGGCGGCGGTCTCGAGGGCGCGCACGACCGTGGTGCCGACCGCGATCACGCGGCCGCCGTGTTCGTGGACGTGGTTGACCAGCTGCGCGGTGGCTGTCGGCACGGCGTAGCGCTCGGGGTAGGGCGGCTCGTGGCGCTCGGGCGAGGACACGCCGGTGTGGAGCACGAGCGGCGCGACGAGGACGCCCCGCGCCACGAGCCGCGTGATGAGCGCGGGCGTGAACGGCCGCCCGGCGCTCGGCATCTCCGCGCTGCCGGGCTGCAGCGCGAAGGCCGTCTGGTAGTCGGCGAGCGGCCACTGCTCGCGGACGTAGGAGTAGCGGATCGGGCGGCCGTGGCGGCACAGGTGCCGGGGGAGCGGGCTCGTCGCCGTCGAAGCGCGCGAGCCACAGCCGCGTGCCGCCCGCGTACGGCGCGGCGAGCTCGAAGCTCGCGCCGCCGGCGACGGCGACGCGCTCGCCGGCGCGCGGGACGGTGCTTCGCCTCGCGCAGCTCGACGACCCACCAGTGCTCGCCGGGCATGTGCGGCGCCTGGGTGGCGACGTGGAGCGTGAGCTCCGTGCCGTCGGCGCGCGTGCGCGGCCAGCGCCGCGGGCATCGTCGCCGACGTGTTGACGACCAGCAGGTCGCCGGGGTCGAGGAACCGGGGCAGGTCGCGGAAGCTGCGCGTGCTCGACGCGCCCGCTGCCGCGCTCGGCGACCAGCAGGCGCACCTCGTCGCGTTGCAGCCCGCGGGCCTCCGGCGGCGCGGTGGCCTCGAGCGCGTGCGGGAGCTCGAAGGCGACTGCGCTCATGCGTTGATCGGCGCGAGGTCGTGCGCGCGGTAGCGCCCGCTGTGCAGGTCGCCGTCGAGCAGCGCCAGCAGCGCGGGGACGCTCTCCTCCGGCAGCGGCCGGTCGGAGATGTCCTCGTTCGGGAAGGCCTCCTGCTGCATCTGCGTGCGCATGTCGCCGGGGTCGACCGCGTAGATGCGCAGCGCCGGGCGCTCGACGCCGAGGATCGCCGTCCACTGCTCGAACGCCGCCTTCGACGAGCCGTATCCGCCCCAGCCGTCGTACGCCTCGATGCCCGCGTCGGAGGTGACGTTGATGATCACGCCGCCGTCGGGGAGGTGGGGGAGGGCGAGCTGCGTCAGCGCCAGCGGTGCGAGCACGTTGACGCGGTAGACCTGCTCGAGCACGTCGAGCGGGTAGTCGGCGAGCTCCGGCTGGGGGCTGGGGCCGAGGATGCTCGCGTTGTTGACGAGCAGGTCGACCTGCGGGCCGGCGAGCGCGACGAGCGCGCTTCGGTGGGCGGGGTCGGCGACGTCGCCCGGCAGGGCGACCGCGTTGCTCAGCTCCCGCGTCGCCGCTTCGAGCGCCGGCGCTCCGCGGGCGTCGAGCACGAGCCTCCAGCCGCGCTCGTCGAGCGCGCGCGGCAAGGGCGAGTCCGAGCCCTCTCGAGGCTCCGGTGATGATCGCTGTGGGCATGCCACGACGGTACGACCGGCCCGGTCGCGTTCGGTATGCGCAATTGGTCCTAGGACTCGAAGCCGGACTGAGGGGCTGTCCCTCAGTCCGGCGCTTACGCAACTCCGGGGCTGTCCCTGGAGTTGCGCTCGCGGTCAGGCCCATGCGGACCGCGTGGACCGCGGCCTGGGTGCGGTCCGTGACGCCGAGCTTGGCGAGCACGTGGCCGACGTGGGTCTTGACGGTCTTCTCCGCGATGCCGAGCTCGCGGGCGATGCGCTTGTTGGGGTAGCCGCGGGCGATGAGGGCGAGGACCTCCTGCTCGCGTGACGTCAGGCGCTCGGAGGCGGGCTCGCCGGCCGGCTGGGAGATCGCGTCGACGAGGCGGGCGGCGATCACGGGGTCGATCAGCGCCTCGCCGGCGTGCGCGGCGCGGACCGCCCGGGCGAGCTCGGCCGGGGCGACGTTCTTGAGCAGGTAGCCGGCCGCGCCGGCCTGGATCGCCGGCAGCAGGCGATCGTCCTCGGCGAAGCTCGTCAGCACGATCACGCGCGTGGCGGGCAGCCGGCGGCGCAGCTCGCGCATCGCCCCGACGCCGTCCAGCCGCGGCATCACGAGGTCCATCAGGACGACGTCGGGATGCAGCGCCTCGGCCTGGCGGACCGCCTCCTCGCCGTCGCCGGCCTCGCCGACGACTGAGATGCCGTCCTGCAACTCGAGGAACGTGCGCAGTCCCTCGCGCACCACCGCGTGATCGTCGACGATCAGGACGCCGATCGCGTCAGCCACCGGGCACCTCGAGGCGCACGGTCGTGCCCTTTCGCGGCGCCGACCGGATCTCGAGCCGCCCGCCGAGCCGCCGCGCGCGCTCCTCCATCGACGTCAGGCCCAGATGGCGCGAGCGCAGCTCGGGGTCGGCCGGGTCGAAGCCCGCGCCGTCATCGATCACCTCGAGCACGAGCCCCTCGCGCAGCCGGACGACGATGCGCGACGCGCCCGCGTGGCGCACGGCGTTGTGCAGCGCCTCCTGGGCGATCCGCAGGATCTCGCGATCGCCCTCGCCGACGCTCAGCTCGTCGTCGATCTCCAGCGCGATCGGCACCTCGTGCAGGCGCTGCTGCAGCTCGGCGTGCTTGCGCAGCGCCCCGCACAGCCCATCGCGCTCGAGGTCGGGCGCCCGGAGCTCGAGCACGAGCGATCGCAGTTCGTCCAACGCCTCGCGCGCGAGGTCCTGCAAGCGTTCGACCTGGACGCGCGCCGCGGCCGCGTCGCGGTCGAACAGCGTCGCCGCCGACTCGGCCGTCAGCACGAGCCCGAACAGCTTCTGGCTGACCACGTCGTGCAGCTCGAGCGCCAGGCGGTTGCGCTCGGACATCATCGACAGCTCGCGGCTGCGCTCGTACAGGCGCGCGTTGGTGATCGCGATCGCAGCGTGCGCCGCCAGCAGCTCGATGAGCTCCTGGTCGGCGTCGTCGAAGGTGCCGGCGGCCTCCTTGTGCGTGAGGTAGAACGCGCCGATCACGCCCTCGGCCGCGACGATCGGCACCCCGAGGAACGAGCGCATGTCGGGATGCCCGTCGGGCCACCAGCCGCGGAACCGCGGGTCCTCGTGGATGTCATGGGTCCGGTACGGGTCGGGCGCTTCGAGCATCGCGCCGAGCATCCCGTGCGTGCGCGGAAGCGGACCGAGGCGCGCGATCAGCCGCTCGCTCATGCCCGACGACGAGGAACCTGCTGAAGCCGCCGTCGCCGTCGGGGATGCCGAGCGCCGCGTAGCGGGCGCCGGCGAGCTCGCGCGCGCGATCGACGAGGCCCTGCAGCACTTCGTCGACGGAGCGCTGCGCGGCGACTGCCAGCACGGCGTCGCTCAACTCCCTCAGCGCGGGATGCAGGCGTTCTTCCATCCACGTTCAAGATATGGCCAATGGTCCGTGAACTGCTACCGCCCGACACCGGCCTGGCCTTCGAGGCCATGCGCGCCCTGCGGACGCACTACACCGACCGCGACGCCTGGGTCGAGCGCGTCGACGATCTGCAGCGGCCCGACGGCTACCGGCTGGTCGCCGCGTTCGACGCTGGCGAGGAGGCCGTGGCGGTCGCCGGCTTCCGCCTGGGCCACAACCTCGCCTGGGGCCGGTTCATCTACGTCGACGACCTCTCGACGCTCCCCGTCGCCCGCGGGCGCGGCCATGGCGAGGCGCTGCTGCGCTGGATCTTCGACGAGGCTCAGCGCCTGGGCTGCGACGAGGTCCACCTGGACTCCGGCACGGTGCCCGAGCGCTGGGCCGCGCATCGCCTCTATCACCGTGTGGGCATGAACATCTACTCCCACCACTTCACGATCCGCGTCGATTAACGACCGAAGCCACCCGCGGAGGAGGAGGAGACGCGAGTGGCTTCGGGGGGCTTGGTCCGCGGGAGGAGGAACGCGGACGGCTGCGTTGCGGTTACGGGCGGGGAGGTGTGATCCAGTGGAAGCTCATGGCGAGCATGATGCGCTCATCGAGCCCCGCTTCCATCGGCCGCGGTGATGGTCCTTCGTCATCCCGCAGGACGATCCGCGGTCGTCCGCTCAGTCGGCCACCCACGAGCGCGTGAGCGTCAGCCAGAACGCGAGCCCCGCGTGGTCGCCGTAGCGCGTGAAGCGGCGCAGGATCTGCTTGTCGGTCTGCTTGCGCCCGCGCAGCTTCGCGTACGTCGGGCGCGTCCACGAGTCCAGGATCAGCCGCGAATGGCGGCCCATGAGCATCATGATGTGCGCGGCCGCGTAGGGCCCGACGCCCGCGAGCGCCAGCAGTCGCTCCTCGAGCTCCGCATCGGGCAGCTCGCTGCGCGGCGCCGCGGCGAGCGCTTCGAGGTCGAGCGCGCCCGACGCCACGTCGGCGGCGAGCGAGCGCAGGTACGGCCCGCGGTAGCCGGCGCGCACCGCGTCGGCGTAGAAGGCGTCCGACGCCTCGGCCATCGCGGCTGGGCGTGGGGAACGCATGGCCTCCGCCGACGGCCTCCTCGCCGAGCCCGTCGACGAGTCCGTTGACCATCCGCACCGTTCCCGACCACGCGCAGTTCGTTGTGCAGATCGTCTTGACGACATCCTCGAAGACCGTCTGCGAGCGCATCATCCGGCCCGCCCCTGTGCAGGCCCAGGACAGGTCCTCGTCGGCGAGCACCTGCTCGTAGAAGCCCGACAGGTCCTCATCCAGGCGCAGGACGTGGCGCACGCCGTCGAGCGCGGCGCGCTGCCGGGCACGCGACGTTGCGGCGCCGCCGACCCGGACGCGCCCCGTACCGGACTGCCGCACGCGCACCGCGAGCGGCCGCCCGCGCGGCATGCGCAGCACGATCCCGAACCCGAGCTGGTCGGGGTCGGGCGTCATCGGCGGCAGCGTCGTCAGCCCGTGACCGTCGACCGTCCGGCGCAGGTCCACCGGCTCGCCGCCCGCGCCCTTCAGCGCGATCGTCGAGCTCCAGCGCTCAGTAGCCGCGCTTGGCAAGGAACCTCAGGAGGTTGCGCACGAACTTGCGCTGGCCCTTCGGCGGGAAGCCGTCGCCGGGCAGGCGGCCCTGTCGGGCCAGGCGGTTCAGCGTGCGGGTCGCGGACTTGCGCTTGCCAAGCATCAGCTGGTCGGCGGCCCACGCGGCAATCGCGCCGCGCGGCTCCTCCTGCCGCCCGATCCTCGTGAAGGTCTTCCACGCGGCCTTCGCGTCCTTACGGATCCGGTCGGGGAAGCGCGTCGTCACGACCTCCCACTTCCCGGCCCGCAGGTCGTAGACCCGCACGGGCATCAGGCTGAACGCGAATGCCGTGAACGCGTAGCCGAAGCGGTAGTCGGCGGTGATCAGCTCCTTGACGCCGTCGCCGTCGAGATCGGCGATGTTGTAGCCGGGGTCGCCGAAGTTGCGATCCGCTGGGACATACGTGGTGCCGTCCCAGCGGTAGAAGCGCGAGACGTAGCAGCAGTGAGCGCCGCCGGTGTAGAGGTCGACGATGACCTCCGGCTCGCCGTCACCGTCGAGATCGTCGGCGATGACCGAGTCGCGGTTGCCCAGGCCGCCGGGCGCGCAGAACGGGCTGTCGCAGTCACCGAAGGTCGGGTCTGCCGCGAAGACCTGCATGCCGCCACGCGTGATCGTGAGGTGCAGGTTCCTGTACTCGAAGGCGTCCTGGACGTGGTCGTAGGACAGCGTCGCGGTCACGGCGCCGGAGGTCGCGGTCTCCGTCTGCGTCTGCGCGGCGGCGGCCGGCGCGAGCACCGCGAGGGCCGCGAGGGCGGCGAGCAGGGTGGACCGGGAGCGCACCGCCCGACTGTAGCGCTCGCACGATCAGCAGCTCAACGGCCGCCCGCGAGCGTCGCCGGGGCGCGCGCGCCGCAGGGTCAGGCGAAGGTCGAACGGGGCGGGCTGGCCCTGCTCGGTGGCGATCAGCACGTGGTAGCGCCGCCCCAGACGCGTGCGGAACCGGGCGGCCGTCGTGTAGCAATGCGCCGCCTTGGCGACGCCGACCGTGCCCAGCGATGCCACATGACCGGCGACGATCGCGCCGCCGCCGATCAGGCCGTCGTAGCGGCGCGGCAGCGCGGCGTCGGTGCGGAACACGAGCCGCACCGCGCCGTCGGCGCCCCTGAACAGGTACGGCGAGCCGACCAGCGACGGCGCCGTCTGGGGCGCCCGCGCCGGCGCGGCGGACGCGGCCGCGGGCAGCACGAGCAGCAGGATGATCGCCTTGCGCATCTTGGCTTCAACGCATTGCCCCACGCCAGGGTCACGCGGCTGCGCGGGGCGGGCCCCGCGTAGGCTGTCCCAATGCGCATGCGAGCCGCCGTTCTTGAGGAGTTCGGCGCGCCGCTCGTGGTCCAGGAGGTCGATCTCGCCGAGCCGAAGTCCGGCGAGGTCCTCGTCCGCCTGGAGGCGTGCGGCGTCTGCCACACCGACATGTACACCGCGTCGGGAGCCGACCCGTCCGGCTACGCGCCGACCGTGCTCGGTCACGAGGGCGCGGGGGTGGTGGAGGCGATCGGAGATGACGTCGGCGACCTCGCCGTCGGCGATCACGTGGTCACGCTGTTCTCGCCCCAGTGCCGCGAATGCGAGCACTGCCGATCGGACCGAACGAACCTGTGCCTGGCGATCCGCGAGCAGCAGAACCTCGGCCACCTGCCCGACGGCACGGCCCGCCTCTCGCGGGACGGCGAGCCGATCCGCCACTTCATGGGCACGAGCACCTTCGCGGAGTACACGGTGATGCCGCAGATCGCGCTGGCGAAGGTCAACCCCGAGGCGGACCTCAGTCGCGCCTGCCTCTTCGCGTGCGGCCTGTCGACCGGTCTCGGCGCAGCGATCAACACCGCGAAGGTCGAGCCCGGGTCGTTCTGCGTCGTCTTCGGCGCGGGCATGGTCGGGCTCGGTGCCGTGGCCGGCTGCCGCCTGCAGGGCGCCGAGCGGATCGTCTGCGTCGACATGAGCCAGGAGCGCCTCGAGCTCGCCCGTGGCCAGGGCGCGACGGACCTGATGGTCGGCGGTGACGACGTCGTCCAGCAGATCCTCGACATGACGCGGGGCTTCGGCGCCGACTACACGTTCGAGGCGACCGGGCTCGTCGGCGTGATGCGCCAGGCGGTCGAGTCCGCGCGCATGGGCTGGGGTCTCTGCACGGTCGCGGGCGTCGCCGGCAAGGGCGAGACGCTCGACATCGTGCCGCGCTACCTGATCACCGGCCGGCGCGTCTGCGGCTCATCGTTCGGCGGCGTCAAGGGCCGCGACCAGGTCCCGGCGCTCGTCGAGCGCTGGCTCGCCGGCGACATCGACGTCGAGCCGTTCGTGTCGCACACGATGGGGCTCGACGAGGTCAACCACGCGTTCGAGCTGATGGAGCGCCAGGACGGGATCAGGAGCGTGCTGCGCTTCTGACCCAGGCGATGAAGACGAGCTGGAACGGCAGCCGCGCGTAGAGCGCCGCCGGCGAGAGCTTGGGATAGCGCTCCGGATGCTGCGCCATGTGCACGTTCGCCGGGAAGACGGCGATCAGCGTCGCGATGAGCCACCAGCCGCCGAGGCGCCGCGTGCGCGGGTGCATGAGGGCGGCACCGCCGGCCATCTCCGCGATGCCGCTCGCCACCACGAGCTCGTCGTGGGCGGGCAGGTAGTCGGGCATGATCGCCCGGTAGAACCGCGGGTTGAGGAAGTGGTTGGCACCCGCCGCGATGAACACGGGGCCGCAGAGTCGCCTGAGCATCGGCGACACTCTGCCCGATGAGCGACGTGACCGTCTACGAGAAGCGCACGTGCACCACCTGCAGGCACGTCGCCGAGCTGCTGCGATCGCGCGGCGTCGACTACGACGACGTCCAGTACCACGTGGAGGGGATCTCCGAGGAGCGCGTGCGAGAGCTGCTCGCGATGGCCGGGATCACAGCGCGTGAGGCGCTGCGCATGCGCGAGGAGGGGGCCGCCGAGCTGGCCGACGCGCCCGAGGACGAGATCGTCGCGGCGATGGCGCAGCGGCCGGAGCTGCTCCAGCGGCCGATCGTCGTCCGGGGCGATCGGGCCGTGCTCGCCCGACCGCCCGAGAAGGTCCTGGAGCTCTTCGCGTAACGCGCGGCGATCAAGCGATGACGGAGCCCCACATGGACTTCTCCGACTTGCGCGCGGTCTACATCAACTGCACGCTCAAGCGTTCACCCGCGACCTCCAACACGCAGGGTCTCGCCGATCGGTCGATCGACATCATGCGCGCCCACGGCGTGGACGTCGAGGTCATCCGCGCGATCGATCACGACATCGCGACCGGCGTGTACCCGGACATGACCGAGCACGGCTGGGAGCGCGACGACTGGCCGGCGATCTTCGAGAAGGTCATGGCGGCCGACATCCTCGTGCTGCTGTCGCCGATCTGGCTCGGAGAGAAGTCCTCTGTCTGCACGCAGGTCATCGAGCGCCTGTATGGCAACAGCCACCTGCTGAACGACGCCGGGCAGTGGGCCTACTACGGGCGCACGGGGGCTGCATCATCACCGGCAACGAGGACGGCGCCAAGCACTGCGCCATGAACATCCTCTACTCGTTGCAGCACCTCGGGTTCGTCGTGCCGCCGCAGGCCGACTCCGGCTGGCTCGGCGAGGCCGGCCCTGGCCCGTCCTACCTCGATCCCGGCTCCGGCGGCCCCGACAACGACTTCACGAACCGCAACACGACGTTCCTCACTTGGAACCTCATGCACATGGCGCGCATGCTCAAGGACGCCGGCGGCATCCCCGCCCACGGCAACCAGGCGCGCGAGTGGGAGGCCGGCTGCCGGTTCGACTTCGAGAACCCGGAGTACCGGGCTTAGCGCAAGCGGGTTCGCACGGCACCGGCGTGTGGGCCCCGAGCGTCGTAACTATTACGACGTTGGGGGCCCACGGCCAGAACCGGCGCACAGCCCGCAGAGCCTCAGTCCGCTACCGCGACGGGACGCGCAGCTCGTCCGGCACGACGTCCACGCGCAGCTCGCGGTCGCCGCGGACGAGCAGCGCCTCGGCGGTGTTGTCGATCCGCTCGCCCGTCATCAGGCGCTGCAGATCGTCGACACCGCGCAGCGGCGTCCCGTCGAGGGCCAGCAGCAGGTCCTCGGGGCGGATGCCCGCGCGGTCGGCGGGGGAGCCCGGGACCACCTCGATGACCTCGACGCCGCTGCTGCGCCCGACGCGCTGGGCCACGCGCGGCGGCAGCGGGCGCGAGCCACCTGCGATGCCGAGGTAGGCCCGGCGGACCGCGCCGTCGGTCATGAGCGCGTGGACGATGCGCCGGGTGGTGTCGTTGATCGGCACGGCCAGCCCGAGGCCGATCCCCGCGACGGCGGTGTTGATCCCGACCACGCGCCCGTCGCCGTCCGCGAGCGCGCCGCCCGAGTTGCCGGGGTTCAGCGCGGCGTCGGTCTGCACGACGTTCTCGACCAGCCGCTGGGCGCCGCGCGGGCCAACCGGGAGCGAGCGGCCGAGCGCGCTGACGACGCCCGCGGTCACGCTGCCGCCGAAGCCGCGCGGGTTGCCGATGGCGACCACCAGCTGCCCGACCCGCAGGTCGCCGGCGTCGCCCAGCGCGGCGGCGTAGAGGTCGCGGGTATCCGCGCGCAGCACCGCAAGGTCGCTCAGCGGGTCGCGCCCGGCGACGGCGAACCGCAGCTCGCTGCCATCGGCGAACGAGGCGACGCCGCCGCGGGCGCGTTCGACGACATGCGCGCTCGTCAGCAGGAAGCCGTCGGGCGCGATCGCGACGGCACTCCCCGCCCCGCGGCGCAGCCGGACGTTCGCGACGCTGGGCGCCAGCTCTGCGCGACGCGCGTGACGACCCGTGAGTACGCGTCGAGCGCCTCGGCGTCCGTCGGGCGATCATCGCTTACGAACCGTAAGCCTGCCATGCGCCGACGGTACCACTCGGCGCAGCCCGTCCCTAGTCCAGGCTGAACAGCTCCTCGCCGAGCGCGAAGACCAGCGGCTCGGCGCCGCGCGCGGTGATCGACAGCGCGTGCTCGGGCGGCAGCGTGGGGAACGTCGCCATCACGACGACGTCCGGCCCGATCGCCGTCGCCATCGCGCGAACGGCGTCGCCCATCGCCTGCAGCACGCCGATCGGCGAGCGAACCTCGAGCGCGCCGGGGTCGACCTCGAACGGCGGCGGCTGGCGCACGTCGGGCACGGCGATCGGGTCGTCGACGTCGAGCTCGATCGCATGTGGCAACGCGACGGTGCTGCCCTGGGTCGTCACCTCGATGGGGGCGAGCCGCGGGCAGTCGACCATCGAGTCGCGCGCGACCGCAACCACACGCAGCGCGCCGCTGCGGTGGATGAACTCGCGCAGCGCGGCGACGACGTTGTCGAGCGCGCCCGCGCTCGCGACCAGGTCGATCTCGTTCACGCGCTCCAGGATCGCAAACCGCGCCGCGCGCGCTCGCGCCGCCAGTACTCCTCGCGCTGCTCGTCGGAGTCGGCGAAGCGCGGTTGCACCGGCTCGGGGTGATGCGCGCGGTGCAGGTCGTCGATCTGCCGCGGCGACAGCAACGCTCCACCGGACAGCGCTCGCAACATCTCGTCTCCGGCGGCCGGCAACCGCCTCGCGACGCGCCTGCGCATGCATGCAGGGTACTCCGCTGCGTCCGCTAGTAGATCTGTCCATTTGCACGAGCTCGAGGTTTCAGATGGGACAATCCCCCTCTCGAAATGGGTCAATCGGTCACCCCCGTGGCCCGCGAAGCACGCCTCCTTGCGCTCTCCATCGATCTGCTCGGCGCTGCAGGCTTCGACGGCTATCTGAAGCTGCACAACCCGGCGTGGAATCGGACGCTCGGCTACGACGACGACGAGCTCGCGACGACCCCGTACCTCGACCTGATCCACCCCGACGACCAGCCGGCGGCGCGGTCGGTGATCGAGCGCATGGCGAGCGGCGGCACGACGATCGAGTTCGTCTGCCGGATCCGCCGCCGCGACGGGATGTGGCGTCACATCCTCTGGTCCGGACAGGGGGCGCCGGACGACGGCTGCTTCTACGTCGTCGGGCAA
>CAWCEB010000147.1:0-43477 GCA_963794105.1 uncultured Actinomycetes bacterium
GTCGACGGTCCCGAGGTCCCACTGGAAGGCCCAATTGAGCCCGGAGCCGGTCCCCTGACCCTGGGCGGTGCCGTCGACGTACCACGCGACCGCGGCGGGCGGCGTGTTGAGCGTGACGCTGAAGTTGATGAGCTGGTCGCCCTGGCCCATGAGCTTGCTGGCCGGCGTACATCGCCGTGATGGCCGGCGCCGCCGCGAGGCCCGGGTTCGGGAGGGTCGTCGACTGCAGGGCGTAGCGCTTGCCCAGCCCCTTGTTCCAGCGCACGAGGACGACGATGCGCTTGTAGTCGTTCGGATTGGTGTCGGTGCCCGTGCAATTGGTGCACGCGCCGCCCGTCGTGTCAGCGAGATCGTCGACCGCGCCGTCGAAGTTCGAGTCGATGCCGCAATCTCCCGCCGCGGCGCCCGAGACCGTGCCGGCGCCGGCGATGCTGCCGCTGGAGCCGAGGTAGGTCGCGCACTGGGCCGGCGTCGTCGTGCCGGTGCCGTTGATGCAGTACCCGGCGGACTCGTGCGGTCCCTGCCCGTCGGTCGGGTCGTCGACCGCGCACGTGCCGATCGCCACCGAGTACTTCACGTTGCGCCGGGTGTAGGTCCAGCCGGTCGACAGCATGGTGGAGTCGGTCAGGCCTGAGGTCGCCTTGATCTTCCCGACGATCGCGTTCTGGGTGAGCTGGTCGTACGGGATCGAGCGCGCCGCCTCGACGATCTCGCGCTCGAGCGAGACGCCCTGCTCGCGAGCCCGGTTGGCGGCGGTGACGCTGTCGGACTGGACCACGATGCCCAGCACGCCGAGGACGCCGACGACCAGGATCACGGACGCGACGAGCACTTCGATGATCGTGAAGCCGTCCTCGCCGCGGCACGGGGACAGCAATGGTCGGCGCGAGCCTGCCATGGCCCTTCGTACTTCGGCCGCAGCGCGGGAAACCTGAGCCCCTGCATGCCCGGACTCAACGAACGGTTGGGCCGACGGTCGCTTAACTGCGACGGGCGGGCCCGAAGGCCCGCCCGTGCGGTCAGACGTTGAAACGGCTGGGACTACCAGAGGCCGCCGGTCTTGCAGCCGCCGTTGCCGGCGGTCGCGCAGCTGCGGCTCAGCGTGCCCCGTCGTCTTGTCACGAGTGATCGTGAACGTGTTGCCCGACTTCGAGTACGCGGTGATCGCGTAGCCGCTGGCCCGTGTCCGGAACGTTGTGGACCTGACCCACGCCGGTACCGAGGTCCAGGCCGGTCGAGCCGAGCTGGGGCGTCGGTGCACGCCGTGTAGTCCTGCGTGTCGGCAAAGCACGACTCGACATGCGAGACAAGGTTGCGCGCATCGGACTTCGCCGACAGCGTCCTGGCCCTTCTTCTGCTGACCCAGGAAGGTCGGCAGGGCGATCGCGGCAAGGATGCCGATGATCAGAATGACGACAAGGAGCTCCACGAGCGTGAAGCCATCCTCGTTGTTCGCGCGATTGCGCAGCTGGTGCAGCATTGATCCTCCTCGGATCCCTGTTTGCCTCGCCAGCTCCGTGTCGCCTCCGGTGGCGGCCCGGCTTCCTCGCATGCTGCACCGAGGTCCGTGGCTTTGCGTCCCGCCCTCGCGGACGGTTTGCCTTTGGCACTGGTGGCTGGCGCTTGACTACTCGCGAGCCATATCGGCGTGACGAGCAGAGGGGTTGAGCGTCACGGACAGATGACGGACGTCTTGCAGCTACCAGGTGCCGCCGCGGCAGCCGCCGCCGCTGCCGGTGCAGCTGCGGACGATGTCGCCGCCGGAGGTGCGCTGGATCGAGAACGTGGACGACGCGTTGCGTGACTGGGCGGTGATGGTGTAGGAGTCCTTCGTGGCCGCCGCTACGCCCACGGTCCCGTCGGCGACGGGCGCGCCGTCCACCAACGGCAGGCCGGTGGACTCGCCGGCGCCCTGCAGCTTGGCGATGGTGTCGCAGTTCGTGTAGTCCTCGGACGCCGCGCGGCAGGCCTCGATATGGGACACGAGGTTGCGCGCGTTGCTCTTGGCCTCGGCATCCTGGCCCTTGTGCTGCTGGCCGAGGAAGGTCGGCAGGGCGATCGCGGCAAGGACGCCGACGATGAGGATGACGACGAGGAGCTCCACGAGTGTGAAGCCGGCCTGATCGCGAAGTCTGTCTGCTGGTTGCCGGGACACGTCCTTGCCTCCTTCGGCGCCGGTTGAGCCGGCGACGGGCGGGCGCGAGGCCCGCCCGTCGCGGTCAATCTCAGGTGCCGGCTTGGGCTACCAGAGGCCGCCGGTCTTGCAGCCGCCGTTGCCGGCGGTCGCGCAGGTGCGGCTCAGCGTGCCGGTCGTCTTGTCACGAGTGATCGTGAACGTGTTGCCCGACTTCGAGTACGCGGTGATCGCGTAGCCGCTGGCCGTGTCCGGAACGTTGTGGACCTGACCCACGCCGGTGCCGAGCGAGAGGCCCGTCGTGCCGAGCTGGGCGTCGGTGCACGCCGTGTAGTCCTGCGTGTCGGCAAAGCACGACTCGACATGCGAGACAAGGTTGCGCGCATCGGACTTCGCCGACGCGTCCTGGCCCTTCTTCTGCTGACCCAGGAAGGTCGGCAGGGCGATCGCGGCAAGGATGCCGATGATCAGAATGACGACAAGGAGCTCCACGAGCGTGAAGCCATCCTCGTTGTTCGCGCGATTGCGCAGCTGGTGCAGCATGTTCCCTCCAAGGGAGACCTGTTTGGTTGCGCCAGCGCCTTGACCAAGGACGGCAACCCGGCTTCCTCCGGCAGCGAACCTGGAGGCCCGTGGCTTTGCGACACCGCCCTCACGGACGGCTTGCCCCTTCGCCTTGGCTCTGACTGCCCTTCGTATCGCCCGGATACCCTGAATTCTTGAGCCGATCCGTTGCACCGTGGACACCTCGCGAAGGCGACTCGGCACACTTCTTTGCAGATGGCACGCCAGATGATCCTGTGGGCGGCCGCACTGCTGGCGATCGGCGTGATCGCAGCTGCGCTCGCACCACCGCCCGACGAGCCCTCCGCGCCCGTGTTCCCCGCGCCAACGCCACCCGGCGTCGCGCCCGGCCAGACCGTCGACGCGGACCTGCCGTCGAGCGCGCCTGTCGACGCCCAGGTCGGCGACGTCGTGCGCCTGCACGTCGCCAGCGCCCAGCCCGATCGCGTGCTGGTTTCGGGCCTCGGGGTGAGCGCGCCGGTCGGTCCGGGTAGCGAGGGGCTCGTGGAGCTCGTCACCGATCAGCCCGGGCGCTGGACCGTGCGCCTGGATCCCGCGGGCACGCCGATCGGCGTCCTCGAGGTCTCCAGGTGAGCCTCGTTCGCGAGCGTCGCGCGGCCGCCGTCGACGGGCTGCGCGCGATCGCCGCCCTGTCCGTGGTCGCCTACCACGCGTGGCTCTACACGCTGCCGACCGTGACCGCCTCGCACCGAGACACGCTGGGCGACCAGATCATCCACGAGCTGCGCCTCGGCCTCGTGCTGTTCTTCGTGCTCTCGGGGTTCCTGCTGTTCCAGCCCTGGGTGCGAAGCGCCCTGTCGGGCGGGCCAGAGCCGCGCGTCGGGGCCTACCTGATACGGCGCGCGGCGCGGATCCTGCCCGCGTACTACCTCGCCAGTGGCGGGCTCGATCGCGCTGTTGTGGAGCATCAAGGGCGCGCCCGGCGTGCGCTTCCCGCCGACCTCGGACCTGTGGCTGTTCGGCGTCTTCGGGCAGAACCTCACCGACGCGACGGCTCTCAAGCTCAACCCGCCCCTGTGGACGCTCGCGGTCGAGGTGTCCTACTACCTCGTCCTCCCCGCCCTGGGCTGGCTGGCCCTGCGACTGCGGGGCGCCGGGCGGACCGGCCAGCTCGCGGTCCCGGTCGCGATGATCCTGACGGCGGCTCGCCTACAACCATGCGATCGACGGATCGTCGGCGCTGTTCCCGTCCAAGCTGCTGCCGGCCATGGCGCCCTACTTCGCGGCGGGCATGATCGGCGCCGTGCTCGCTGAGGGGCGCTCGCCAGGGCGACGGCTGACGTGGGCGCTGCTGGGCGGTGGCGCGCTGATCGTCGCCGGCGACGCGTGGTGGGCCGCCGAAGGCGCCACGCACGGCTCGCACTCGGCTGTGGCTGCACGTGCTGCGCGACCTTCCCGCCGCGGCGGGCTTCGCCTGCATCATCGCGGCTGCCGCCCGCGCCGCCCATCCCCGCGTGCGCTCGCCGCGCGCCCGCTCGCGTGGATCGGCCGGGTGTCCTACGGCGTGTACCTGTGGCACGTGCCGCTGATCCTGTTCCTGCGCGCGCACGGCGCGCTGCCACTGTCGACGGGAGGCGCGCTGCTGGTCGCGCTGCCGATCACGCTCGTCATCGCGGCGCTGTCCTGGTACTTGCTCGAGCGGCCGGTGCAGGAGCGCGCGCGGCGGCTAACGGCGCAGCAGCACCACGCGCGTGAGCGTGACCGTGTGGCCGTCGGCGTCCGTCGCGGTGCCCTTGATCAGGAGACGGACTCGCTTGGTGCGCTTGAGCGCCTTGCGGGCCTTGGCCGTCAGCTTGAACAGGAACCGGCCGTCGCCACCGGCAGCCACGTCGACGACGGCTGAGCCGATCGTCGCAGCCTTGCGCTTGCGCGCCAGCCGCAGCTTCTTGGCGGTGCCGCCGTCGATCGTCGCGGTGAGCATGCAGCGCACCGCCCGGTCGGAGGTGCAGGTCATCGTCAGGCCCTTGCGGCGTGGCGAGCTTCCAGCGCCTGGATCGGCGCGCCGCCCGGCCCCGCGGAGAAGTCGCCCAGCGGGGTCGTGCCGCCCCCGCCGCCGGTTCCGCCCGTGCCCCCGGTGCCGCCGGTTCCACCCGTGCCCCCGGTGCCCGCCCTGCCACCGGCGCCGCCTGCCCCCCCCGGGTTGCCGGCGCCACCGCCGGGGTTGCCCCCCTGCGTCGGCGCCTTCACCACGAGCGAGACGGTCGTGCTCGCGATGCCGCCGTCGTTGTCCGTGACGCGCAGCTTGACCGGGATCGTGCCGGCGTTCGCGTAGGTCTTCGTGGCCGACGCGGTGGTCCCGGTGTCGGTCTCGAACGAGCCGTTGCCGTCGAGGTCCCACTGGTAGCGGGCGACCGTGCCGTCCGGGTCGGCCGACCCGGAGGCGTCAAACGTCACGGGCGTTCCGGCGGTCGCTTCGCCGCCGCTGACGACGAGCGCCGGGACCGGCAGCTCGTTGACGACGCTGACGACGGTCGTACCGACCGTGGATGCTCCGTCGGCGTCGGTGACCCGCACCTTCACCGTGTAGTTGCCCGGGAGCGCCCACGACTTCGTCTGCGTGGGCACCGCGCCGCTGTCGGTCTCGAACGAGCCGTTGCCGTCGAGGTCCCAGGCGAAGCTCAGCGCCGTCGCGTCGGGGTCCTGCGGAGCCAGAGGCATCCAGCGTGACGACCTGGCTGGGCCGCGCGGGGTTCGGTGTGGCGCCGAACACCACCGTCGGCGCGTTGGTCACCTTGATCGTCCGCGTCGTCGTCGCGCTCGCGCCGTCGGAGTCGGTGACGCGCAGCGCGATCGTGACCATGCCGGCGGCGTCGAAGACGTGCCCGACGGTCGGGATGCTGCCGGCGTCGGTCTCGTAGATGCCGTCGTTGTCGAAGTCCCACTCGTACCTGTCCACCGTGCCGTCAGGATCGGTCGAGCCGCCACCGTTGAGGGTGAGCGTGCCGGCCGACGACCGCGACCCCGGGATTGGCGATCTGGGCAGTGGGTGGCCGGTTGGAGACGACGACGTCGACCGACTTGATGGCCGTGGCGCCGTCGGTGTCGGTGACCATCACGCGCACGGTGTGGAGCCCCGGCGTGGCGAAGGACGTGCTCGTCTGCGCGCTGCCCCCGGTGTCGAGCTCGAAGATGCCGTCGCCGTCGAGATCCCACTGGTAGTCGATGATCGGCCCGTCCTCGTCACTCGAGTCCCCGGCGTCGAGCGAGACCGTCTCCTGGCTCTGGGGTGACAGCGGCAGGTAGTTGAGCGCCGCGGTCGGCGGGTGCGAGACGTTGATCGTGCGCGTGTAGACGTTCTCGAGGAGCCCGTCGTCGGTCACGCGTACGGACACGGGATAGGCGCCACGCTGGGCGAAGCTGTGCGACGCGAGCGGCGAGGTGCCGGTGTCCGTCTCGAAGATGCCGTCGCCGTCGAAGTCCCACTCGTAGTGGTTGATCGTGCCGACCGGGTCGTGGCTGCCCGAGGCGTCGAACTGGACGGTGTCGCCGGGCAGCGCCGGGTTGGGCGTCGCGACGAAGCTGGCAATCGGCTGCGCGGCGCAGGTCGCGTCGGCGATCGAGATCCCCCAGGAGTCGATCGTGCCGACCTCGCCCGGGCTGAGATCGCTGACCTCGAGCTTCCACGGCCCCTGCTCCTGGCGGCCGACCATCTGGCTGAGGTCGCCCTCGGCGACGATACGTCCCCGTGAACGGCGCCGAGGCCCCGGCGATCGGCTGGCCCTGATCCGCGGTGATCGTCGTGTCGACGAAGTCCGACGCGAGCGCCGCCACGCTGGTCGACGAGCACGACGTGGGTGCCGTCGGGCGCGATGAGGACGATCCGCAGGTCGCCGTCGTAGGGGTGCGTGATCTTGCCGATGTGCACGGCGATGTTCTTGACGCGGCCGGACGTCGGGGACCTGAAGCGTCGACGCGATGACGCCCGCGTCCGGGATCGCGTGCGGCACGTCGACCGACGCGCGATCGATGGGCGCGGCCGCGATGCCGGTCCCGACGACGAACGGCACCGTCGCGGTGCCCTGGGCCGCGGACAGGCCAAGTGAGAGGTTCACGTTCTGCCCGCACTGCACCGCGGCTCCCACCTGGACGCCGAAGGGCGTCGTGTTGGCCGCGGTTGAGGCGAAGTCGAGCGTCGGGAACGCGGAGCTGGGCTGCGGGACCGTCACGTTGGGCGAGGACGTGGTGAGCGTCCCCGTGATGCCCGTCAGCGGGCCGCCCGGCTCGCTGCTGCGAACCGTCTCGGTGACGGCGAGCGAGTCGCCGGGCGAGATGATCCCGTCGCCACCGCCGACCTCGCTGACCGACGTCGACTCGTGGTGGATGTCCAGCGGCGCGGCCGAAGCCACCGCCGGCAGCGCAAGGAGCGCGGCGAGCACGGCGAGTACGACGTTGCGGGGGCAGCGACCCGACCTCATCAGGGGGTGCTATCGACACCGCGCCGCGAAGCTGGAACCGCGGCGGCCCGCGCTCAGCTACTTGTCCACTTGAGCTTCGCGGCGCGCCGCCTGCGCGTCATGCTCGGCAATGAACGTCCCCGTCCCTTCGCACCACGGGCAGGGCAGCGTCGAGGGCGAGCCGCCGAGGTTCGAGATGACCTGACCCGTGCCGCGGCACGGCGAGCACGGGAGCGGCTCGGGCGTCTGATCGTCGGCGGCCATGGCGCGGCGAGGGTAACCCATCGTCCACACGTCCAGTCGGCCATCCCCACTTTTGGGGATTGCCCCGCCTGAGCCGATAGCGCCGCCATGGCCCCCGCCTGGAAGGACGAATCGGGATGGACGTTGCCCGAGCTCCTCATCGGCTTGACCATGGCGCTGGGAATCGCGGCGTCGTCGCTGATGGTGCTGCAGACCACGTTGCACGCCCAGAAGACCACCGGCAGCCGGCTTGCGGCGCAGGACGACGGGTCGTTCGCGATGCTGCGAATGACCAAGGACATCCGGACGGCGACCGCTGCCACCGTCCAGGGTCCACGGACGCTCGACCTGCTCGTTCCCGAGCACGATCCCACGGGCGGCGCGCCGATCGCGACGCACGTGCGGTACGCCTGCATCGGGACGGGCACGTCGGGCTCCTGCGCCCGGTACACGTGCGGGACGCCGTTCAACTCCAACGCGTGCGGCTCTCCGTCGCGGGTCCTGATCGTCGCCGGCGGGGTCTCCAACGGCGACAACTTCCAGGGCATCTCGATGGGCGTCGCGCAGCCGACGTCCGCGCCCGCCTCGACCCCGGCGACCTGGACCGGGACGGGCTCGCCCGGTCCCGCGAACGTCGGCTTCGTCGCCGTCCATCTCCAGGTCCTGCGCAGCGACGACGCGGGCGCGTTCCAGAGCAGCCGCCCGCTGGACTTCCACGACGGCGCCGACCTTGCGAATTTCACCAACTGACCGGCTGCGCGCGGAGGCGGGCTCGATGATCATCGAGGCCATGGTCGCCGCCGCGATCCTGCTGGGCGGCGGTCTCGCAACGATCAGCGCATTCGACTCGATCACGCGCGCCTCGCATACCTCGGAGCGCGAGGCCGAGGCCGTGGCGATCGCCGAGAAGCAGCTCGAGCTGATCGTCAGCAAGCCATACGGGCAGATCGCCAACTGCGCGCTACCGGCCACGGGCACCGGGCGCTCCGACGACCCGGGATCCTGGATCCAGGGCAGCCAGCTCTTCGTCGCGCGCAACCTCCGCCCGAGCGGCGGCTACGCCACCCCGCCGCCGGTGGATGTCGGCGCCGCCAACCGCCTCGCGATCGAGCCCTTCGCCGTCAGCTCCGTGGCCGGCTGCGTCCCACCGATCGAGGACGCCTCCACCGCCGGCGTCGCGAGCGACAGCAAGATCAACCACACCAAGCTGTTTCGCTTCGTGACCTACCAGGGCGGTCAGTGCGCCGGCAACCTCGCCACGACCGTGAGCGGGTCGCTCTCGAGCAGCTCGCTGCTGGGGACCGCCCAGACCACGCTCACCAGCACCGCGAGCGCTGACGTCAGCTCCCTGTGCACCGCGATGGGAACCCAGCAGGCCAAGCGCGTCACGATCGCGGTCGTCCTCAACAAGGTCGGCAACGACGCGGGCCTGAAGTACCCCGTGTACGTCTCCACGCTGATCCCGGACCCGGACGCCTCACTGCACGCCGCGACGTCGACGGTGCTCGGATGACCCTGACGCAACGGCTGCGCGACCAGGAGGGCTTCGCGGTCCCCATCGCGATCTGGATGCTCACGCTCGGCCTCCTGTTCGGCGGCCTTGCGATGAGCCAGGCGCTGCTGGGACTGCGCAAGGCGACCTCGTCGTGGAACACCACGCGCGCCCACGCCGCGGCGGACGCCGCGATGCGGATGGCCGTCTACAGCGTCAACACGCTGGGCCTCAACGGTGCCGCCGTCACGCATCTCACCTCGGCGCTCGACTGGACGCAGTGCGCAGCCAAGGTCAACGCGAGCGACCCCATGGCCACGGTTGGCATCACGGCCGGGAAGGCGTGGTGCGATCCCGTCCCGATCGATCTCGGCGGCGGCGTCACGGCGACCTTCCAGCTGTCGTCGATCGTCAACTGCAACGCGGAGCTGGGCTACAACCCGTTGCCGAGCGTGCTGTCGCTCGGCACGGTCCAGGACTGCCTCAAGCGCCGCATCGTCGCGACCGGCACCGCCGGCGGCGTGACGCGCCGCGTCTACGAGGACACCCGCGCCACGGCCGCGGCGAACGTGGTCGGCGCCCTGGGCGTGAACCTGATCGGCAGCGTCACGCTGGCGCTCGCCAAGCCGGTGCCCGGCACCATGCGCGAGTGCACGCCCGCGGGCGGCACGGCGGCGGACCCGTCCGCGGGCTGCTGACGGCTACCGTCCGGTCATGCGGCCGGACGGGCGCTTCGCCCCCTCCCCCACCGGCGTCCTGCACGTCGGCAACCTGCGCACCGCGCTGCTCGCGTGGCTGTTCGCTCGTTCGCAGGGCGCGCAGTTCCTGATGCGCGTCGAGGACCTCGACACCGGCCGCGTGCGCCGCGAGTTCGAGTCCGGGCAGCTGGAGGACCTCCGCGCGATCGGGCTCGACTGGGACGGCGACGCCGTGCGCCAGTCCGAGCGCCAGGAGCTGTACGCCCGAGCGCTCGACCAGCTCGACGCCGACGGCCTCCTGTACCGCTGCTGGTGCACGCGCGCGGAGATCCGCGAGGCCGCATCCGCCGCCCACGGCGAGCGGCCGGAGGGCGCCTACCCCGGCACGTGCCGGAGCTCACGGCGGCCGAGGTCGCCCAGCGCGAGGCGACCGGGCGGCCGCCGGCGTGGCGGGTGCGCGCGGATGCGGCGCGCGTCACGTTCACCGACGCAGTGTGCGGGGAGACAACCGGCGAGGTCGACGACTTCGTCGTGCGGCGCAACGACGGCGCGTTCGCCTACAACCTCGCGGTCGTCGTCGATGACGCCGAGCAGCACATCGGCGAGGTCGTCCGCGGCGCCGATCTCCTCGATTCGACGCCGCGCCAGCTCTGGCTGGGCGAGCGGCTCGGGCTGCCCGCCCCGGCCCATGCCCACGTGCCGCTGGTGCTCGGGCCCGACGGCGCGCGGCTGGCCAAGCGCCACGGCGCGGTGACCCTGGCCGACCGGGCCGCGCTCGGCCAGTCCCCGCAGGACGTCCGGCGAGAGCTGCTCGCCCCGTTCGGGCTCGGCGATTGCGTCACGATGGAGGAACTCGTGACGCACTTCGACCCCGAGCGCATCCGATGACGCTCTTCGTCCGCTGGATCCTCCCCGCCCTGATCTGCCTCGGCGGCCTGATCGCGATCATCGTCGCGCCCGACGAGGCCGAGGCGGGCGCGATGATCATCGGCGCCGGGCTCTCCGTGTGGCTGCTGAACCTGCTCTACCGGGTCGGCGTCACGGGCGACCGTGACCGCCAGGAAGAGGACCGCGCGCGCGAGTACTTCGATCGCCACGGCCGCTGGCCGGACGACCCGTCCTAGCCACATAGATATGGTCCGGCGGTATGCCGGACGGTGCATCCGACATCGCCCGCCGCGCCCGCGAAGCGGGACGCCTCGGCATCGACACCGAGTTCATGGGCGAGGGGCGCTACCGCCGCAGCTCTGCCTGGTCCAGGTGTCGCTGCCCGGCGACGACCCCCAGTGCGGCGACGTCACGCTGCTGGACCCGCTCGCCGACGATCCGTTCGACCCCGCGCCGCTGGCCGAGGTGCTCGCCGACCCGGCGGTCGAGATCGTCCTGCATGCCGGCCGCCAGGACGTTGCGCTCCTGCGCCGGCTGTGGCGCTGCGAGATCCACAACGTGTTCGACACGCAGGTCGCCGCCGGGTTCGCGGGCATGCGCGCCCAGCTCAGCTACGAGGGGCTGCTGCGCGAGGTACTCGACGTGCGGCTGCGCAAGACCGCGAGCTTCACGCGCTGGGACCGCCGCCCGCTCAGCCCCGAGCAGCTCGAGTACGCGCGCGAGGACGTGCTGCAGCTCCTCGCGCTCGCCGAAGCGCTGCAGGACCGCCTGCGCGCGATCGGGCGGCTCGAGTGGGCGCGCGAGGAATGCGCCTACCTGGAGGGCATCAGCGACGAGCGAGACCTCGACACGATCTTCGGGCGGCTCCCGCGCGTGAACTCGCTCGACCCGGGCCAGCGCGCGATCGCGCGCGAGCTCGTGGAGTGGCGCGAGGGCCTGGCCGAGCGCGGCAACCGCCCGGTCTCCTCGGTCCTGCAGGACGCGACGCTCGTCGAGATCGCCAAGCGCCGGCCCCAGACCAGCGAGCGGCTCTCCCAGATCCGCGGGCTGCACGAGTCCACGCTGCGCCGGCGCGGCCGCGAGATCCTCGAGGCCGTCGCGCGCGGGCGCGAGCGCGACGGCATCCCCGTCGAGGGCGACCGCGCCGGTCCAGCCCGATGCTGCCGACGCGCCGCTCATCGCGCTCGCCGAGGCGCTGGTGCGCGCGCGGGCGGCGAAGGCCGAGCTGGCCTACGAGCTGCTGGCCACGCGCGCCGACCTGCAGCGGATCGTGACCGCGGTGCGCAGCGCCGACGGGACCGACGCCGCGGGCGATGCCGACGTGCGCACGCTGCAGGGCTGGCGGCGCGAGGTGGTCGGATCCGAGCTGCTGGACCTGCTCGCCGGGCGGCGCTCGCTGCGCGTCGGATCAGGGCTTGACGTACAGGTCGACGGGTAGCCTCAACGCATGGTCGACGAGTTCGAAGCAGACATCTCCGTGCGCGGCGACGAGCTGTGGGTGCTCCCGCGTGGCGACCTCGACATCGCCGGCGCGCCGGAGCTCGAAGAGACGCTGAGCCTCGCGATGGCCAGCGACGCCAAGGCGATCGTGATCGATCTGCGCGGGCTGGAGTTCATCGACTCCACGGGCCTGCGCGCGCTCGCCCAGGCCTCGCAGGCCGAGGGTGGCGAGCGGATCTCGTTCGTCGCGGGCAACGATCATGTGCAGTCGGTGTTCCGCATCTCCGGACTGCTCGAGGAGCTGCCGTTCCGGCGCGGCGGCCTGAGGAACCGGCGCCGACAAGTTACGTTCGCGATACTTTGTAGCCGATGCCAAAGTCGTCGTCCGCACCGCTCCTCGCCGGGCTGACCGCGGTCCTGGCGATCAACCTCTGGACCGGCGCCCCGATCTTCGCGATCTGGGTGGGTTCGCGCGTGCAGAAGGGCACGGGCCTGACGATGAGCACCGTGCTCGTCGTGATGGCCGTGCTCGCCGCGACCGTGACGTTGCTCGTGCTCGCGCTGATGCGGGTCGAGGCGGCGTACAAGACCGTCACCGGCCAGGAGACGCACCGCCGGACGTCGCCGTGGCTGCGATCGATGCGCGGCGAGCGGCCGGACCCGAAGCAGATGCAGCTGACGGGCTTCGAGAAGGGCCTGGCGGCGGCGGTCGTGCTGGGCGTCGTCGCCTTCGAGGCCTGGTTCTTCTTCTTCGCCGGTTCGTCGATCGGCTGAGCCGCCCGCGGCGGCGGGTGCATCAGAAGGGCAGCGTGCAGCTCGTGAACTGGTCGCCGTTGCCCGACCGCGACCCGTTTGCCGGCCCACGTCGCGCCGCCGCCGAGCGCGCTGCTGGCGTTGTTGGTCGTGACGAAGGACTCGGTGGCTGCTGCGGTGGCCGGGTCCGGCGTGAGGCCGGAGATGCCGAAGCTGTAGGTCGACGACAGCGCCGAGCGCTTGTAGAGCAGGATCCCGGGAACATCATGCGGCTGGACCGGGGCACCGCCCACTGGTCGGCCGCACGACCACATTCCTGAGCGCCGAGCGGTGGCACTGTCCGGATCTGGACGGCGTCCAGGCGTTAGCCTCCCGTCATGCGCCAGCTGACGAGCCTCGATGCGCAGTTCCTCGCATTGGAAACGCCGAGGCAGAGCGGGCATGTCGGCGGCGTGGCGATCCTCGACACGTCCACCGCGCCGAGCGGCGAGCTGACGCTCGCCGACATCCAGTCGCTGATCGCCGAGCGCCTGCCGCTGCTGCCGCCGCTGCGCTGGCGCCTGCAGGAGGTCCCGCTCGGGCTCGACTACCCCTACTGGGTCGACGACGTCGACTTCGACCTCGACTTCCACGTCCGCGAGCTCGCGCTGCCCGCGCCGGGCAGCGACGAGCAGCTCGCCGAGCAGGTCGCGCGCATCGCCTCGCGCCCGCTGGACCGCGCCCGGCCGCTGTGGGAGCTGTACCTGATCCACGGGCCTCGAGGTCGGGGCACGTCGCGATGCTCACCAAGATCCACCATGCGCTGATCGACGGCATGTCGGGCGCGGAGATCATGGGCCTGCTGCTCGACCTCACGCCGGAGGGGCGCGAGCTGACAACGCCCGACCGCTGGGGCGACGACGACCGCCCCCGGGCGAGCTCGGGATGCTCGCGCGCGGGATTGCTGGGCCTCCCGCGCTACCCGCTGCGCGCGCTGCGCTCCCTGCCCGCCGCCGTGCCGAACATCGAGGAGACGCCGTTCGCGGCACTGCCCGGCGCGGGGACGCGTGGGCCGCCTCGCCAAGGCGCGTCGGCGGCGCGCAACGGCGCCGGCGGGCCGCGCGAGGAGCTACGTCGCGCCCAAGACGAGCTTCAACGGCCGCGTCTCGCGCGCACCGGCGGTTCACGTTCGGCGCAGCTCTCGCTCGACGACGTCAAGGCCGTCAAGAACGCCCACGGCGTCACGGTCAACGACGTCGTCGTCACGATCTGCGCGGGCGCGGTCCGGCGCTGGCTGGTCGAGCACGGCGAGCTGCCTGCCGAGCCGCTCGTCGCCCAGATCCCGGTCTCGGTCCGCACCGACGAGCAGATCGGCACCTACGGCAATCGCATCATGCTCATGAGCTCGCCGCTGTTCACCGACGAGCCGGACCCGCTGCGGCGCCTGCAGCGCACGCACGAGGCGCTCGGCGGCATGAAGGAGCGCCACCGCGCGCTGCCCGCGACGCTGCTGCAGGACGCCAACCACTTCATCCCGCCGGCGGTCTTCTCGCGCGCGGCGCAGCTGACGTTCCGCCTGGCGACCAGCCGGCCGGGCCGCCCGACCTGGAACCTCGTGATCTCCAACGTCCCGGCCCGCAGTTCCCGCTGTACTGCGCGGGCGCGCGGCTCGTGGCCAACTACCCCGTGTCCGTCATCACCGACGGCCTCGGGCTGAACATCACCGTCATGAGCTACTGCGGCTCGCTCGACTTCGGCATCGTGGCCGACCGCGAGCAGATGCCGGACGTGGGTGACCTCATGGGCTGGCTCGGCGACTCGCTCGCGGAGCTGATGCCGGCGAAGAAGCCCGCCACTGCCAAGAAGCCCGCACAGGCCTCCGCCGGATGACGCCGCCCACGCTCGTCGTCATCGACGTCCAGCGCGCCTTCGACGATCCCGCCTGGGGCGAGCGCAACAACCCCGGCGCCGAGGCCATGGTGGCGGCGGCGATCGCCGGCTGGCGCGAGCGCGGAGCGCCCGTGATCCACGTCCGCCACCGCAGCGCCGAGCCCGAGGGCACGTTCGTTCCCGGCACGCCCGCGTTCGAGTTCAAGCCCGAGGCGCAGCCCCTGGACGGCGAACCGGTCATCACGAAGGACGTCAACAGCGCCTTCATCGGAACCGACCTCGAGGAACGCCTGCGCGCCGACGGCGCGACGGCGGTGCGCGCTCGTCGGCCTCACCACCGACCACTGCTGCTCGACGACGGCCCGCATGGCGGCGAACCTCGGGTTCGACACGTGGGTGCTCGGCGACGCGATGGCCACATTCGCGCGGCGCAGCCCGGACGGCGGGCTGATCGACGCCGAGACGATGCACCGGACCGCGCTCGCGAGCCTGCACGACGAGTTCGCGGAGGTGCTCGACACCGAGTCCGCGCTCGCCCGGCTAAGTCGCTAGATACCCCCCACCCGTATGCTACGGTGGACGTATGGCCACCACCACCGATACACGCGGCTACACCGCGACCAAGGACCAGCTGCTCAAGCGCCTGCGCCGCATCGAGGGCCAGGTCCGCGGCATCGAAGGCATGGTCGCCGACGACCGCTACTGCATCGACATCCTCACCCAGATCTCGGCCGTGCAGGCCGCGCTGGACAAGGTCGGCCTCGGCCTGCTCGACGAGCACGCGCAGCACTGCGTCCTGGGCGCAGCCGAGGAGAACCGTGCCGAGAAGACCGACGAGTTGATGGCCGCGGTCGCGCGCCTGATGCGGCGTGGATAGTTCGGCTACTCGCTGACGATGCTGCCGCTGCTGCGCTCCGGGATGGAGCCGCGCCGCGCGCTGCCGGTGGCGTTCGCCTCCGACACGTTCTCGATCGCGACGCCCGCTGTTCTGGGGCTCACTGGCCGGCGCCCTCTTCCTCGCGTTCTGGGCCGCCCTGCCGGTCAACCGCTGGCTGATCGCCCGCGGCAAGGGCCACGCCGTCATGCACGCCCACCACGCGCACTGATCGACGGCGCTGTGTGGTCACGCTCACACTATACCCCCCTGGGGTATCTGTAGGTTCCTGTCCATGACCAACGTATACCCCCACCCTGTATCCTCTGGACACGCGATGATCGTTGCCGGCATGACCTGTGACCACTGCGTCCTCGCCGTCCGCGAGGAGGTCGCCACGGTGCCCGGCGTCACCGCGGTCGACGTCGACCTCGCTTCCGGGCGACTGACGGTCGTCGGCAGCGGCGTCAGCGACGAAGCGATCACGGCCGCCGTCGCCGAGGCGGGCTACGAGGTGGTCGCATGACCTCCTCGAGCCGAAGCTTCATCCGCCACTACCTCGAGATGGTCGCCGCGATGTTCATCGGCATGGCCGTGCTCGGCATCCCCGCCGAGGCCTCGCTGCACGCGCTCGGCACGAGCGCCTCCCAGCTCCAGGACGACGCACCCGCCGTGATGCTGCTGGGCATGGCGTTCGTCATGACCGGGCCGATGGTCGCGTGGATGCGCTACCGCGGCCACGGCTGGCGGCCGAACGCCGAGATGGCCGCGTCGATGTTCGTTCCCACGTTCGGCGTGATCGGCGTGATGGCCAGCGGCGCCGTCGGGGACTTCATGACCCTGATGACAGCGGAGCACGTCGTGATGCTGCCGAGCATGCTCGTCGCGATGCTGCTGCGCCCGGACGAGTACACGGGCGGCGCGCATGGTCACCACGTCAAGGTGCAGGGAGGTGGTCGCATGACCCTGACCGCCGCTCGCGGGGTTCGCCGCCGCCGTCGCTGCGCTGTTCGGCGTCGGCGCGCTGGCCGGCGACGTGATCCACCCCGCCGCCCCCGGCGGCGAGGCCGCGGCCGAGCATGGGGCACGGCGAGATGACCGCCGATGGCCGTGCGCGGCCTGGCGGTCGCCGAGAACGGCCTGCGCGTCGTCGTCTCGAACCCCGAGCTGCGCCGCGGCCGCACCG
The DNA here is from genome assembly GCA_963794105.1 of uncultured Actinomycetes bacterium. Classification (GTDB taxonomy): domain Bacteria; phylum Actinomycetota; class Thermoleophilia; order Solirubrobacterales; family Solirubrobacteraceae; genus AC-49. The sequence goes on from CAWCEB010000147.1 coordinate 16,557, forward strand.
AGCAGCTGCGCTTCCGCATCGTCGACGACGCGGGCGACCCGGTGCGCGACTTCGACGTCGAGCACACCAAGCGCATGCACCTGATCGTCGCCCGCCGCGACCTGACCGGCTTCCAGCACCTGCACCCGACGCATGGCCGCCGACGGCACGCTGGACGACGCCGGTGCGCCTGCGCGACGCCGGCTCCTACCGCCTGTTCGCCGACTTCTCCCATGACGGCACGGCGACGACGCTCGCCGACGACCTGCGCGTCGACGGCATCGCCGACCTGCTCCCGCTGCCGGTACCCGCGGCCATGGCGACGAGCGACGGCGGCTACGACGTGCGCCTCGACGGCAGCGCCCCTCACGCCGGCGAGGAGACCGACGCTGCGCTTCTCGGTCAGCAAGGACGGGCGGCCCGTGAAGACCGAGCCGTACCTCGGCGCCGGCGGCCATCTGGTCGCGCTGCGCGAGGGCGACCTGGCGTTCCTGCACGTCCACCCCACCGAGGACGACGCCGCGATCGGATTCGAGGCCACGTTCCCGAGCTCGGGCGCGTACCGTCTGTTCCTGCAGTTCCAGGCAGACGGCAGCGTCCAGACCGTCGCGTTCACCCAGGAGGTGAGGTAGCCATGGAGCAGCACGTCGAGCTGCCCATCACCGGCATGACATGCGCGTCGTGCGCGAACCGCATCGAGCGCCGCCTCAACAAGCTCGACGGCGTCAGCGCGTCGGTCAACTACGCCACCGAGAAGGCGGCGGTCGAGTTCGACTCCGGCGCGGTCGAGCCGCAGCAGCTCGTCGCCGCGGTCGAGGCGGCCGGCTACCAGGCGGGGCTGCCCGCGGAGCCGCGCGGCCGACGGAGACCGACGACGACGGCGCCGCTGCGCTCCGCGGCTGATCGTGAGCGCGCTGCTGTCGGTCCCGGTCCTGCTGATGTCGATGATCCCGGCCGCTGCAGTTCGACAACTGGCAGTGGCTGTCGCTCCAGCTCGCGACGCCCGTCGTGGTCTGGGGTGCGTGGCCGTTCCACCGCGCCGCGTGGGCGAACCTCAAGCACGGCACGGCGACGATGGACACGCTCGATCAGCCTCGGCGTGCTCGTCGGCGTGGCTGTGGTCGCTGTACGCGCTGTTCCTCGGCGACGCCGGCATGCACGGCATGCGCATGCAGTTCAACCTCATCCCGAAGGCGCGGCGGCGGCGACGAGATCTACCTCGAGACCGCCGTCGATCGTGACGACGTTCATCCTGGCCGGCCGCTACTTCGAGGCGCGCGCCAAGCGCCGCGCCGGCGCCGCGCTCGCAGGCGCTGCTCGAGCTCGGCGCCAAGGACGTCTCGGTCCTCGACGCCGACGGCACGCGAGCGCCGCATGCCGGTCGAGCAGCTCGCGGTCGGCGACCGCTTCGTCGTCCGCCCCGGCGAGAAGGTCGCCACGGACGGCGTCGTCGAGGCAGGGCACGTCGGCCGTCGACCAGTCGCTGCTGACCGGCGAGTCGATGCCGGTCGAGAAGGCGCCCGGCGACGAGGTCGCCGGCGCGACGGTCAACGCCGGCGGCCGGCTGGTCGTCCGCGCCACGAAGGTCGGCGGCGACACCGCGCTGGCCCAGATCGCCCGGCTCGTGACCGACGCGCAGTCCGGCAAGGCGCCGGTCCAGCGCCTCGCCGATCGGATCTCGGGCGTGTTCGTGCCGATCGTCATCGGCCTGGCGCTGGCCACGCTCGGCTTCTGGATCGGCGCCGGTGAGGCCGCGTCGTTCGCCTTCACCGCAGCCGTGGCCGTGCTGATCATCGCGTGCCCGTGCGCGCTCGGGCTGGCGACGCCGACGGCGCTGCTGGTCGGTACCGGCCGCGGGGCGCAGCTGGGCCTGCTGATCAAGGGCCCGGAGGTCCTCGAGTCCACGCGCAAGGTCGACACCATCGTGCTCGACAAGACCGGCACCGTCACCACGGGCCGCATGGGCCTCGTCGACGTCGTTGCCGGCGAGAACGACGCGATCGTGCCGAGCTGCTGCGGGTCGCAGGTGCGCTCGAGGACGCGTCCGAGCACCCGATCGCCCAGGCGATCGCCGGCGCCGCGCGCGCTGAGCTGGGCACGCTCCCTGACGTCGAGGGCTTCACCAACCGCGAAGGCCTCGGAGTCGAGGGCGTGGTCGACGGCCATGGCGTGCAGGTGGGCCGCGCACCGCTGATGGCGCGAATGGAGCCTCGCGATCCCGGCCGAGCTCGACGCCGCGCGGCGCGCCGCCGAGGCGCAGGGCCGCACCGCCGTGCTCGCGGCCTGGGACGGCGCCGTGCGCGGCGTGCTCGTGGTCGCCGACACCGTCAAGCCGACGTCCGCCGAGGCGGTCGCCTCGCTCAAGGCGCTCGGGCTGCGGCCGGTGCTGCTGACCGGCGACAACGCGACGACGGCTGAGGCGGTCGCGGCCGAGGTCGGCATCGACGAGGTGATCGCCGAGGTGCTGCCGGCCGACAAGGCCGACGTCGTCCGCCGGCTCCAGGCCGAGGGCCGCGTCGTCGCGATGGTCGGCGACGGGGTCAACGACGCTCCCGCGCTCGCGCAGGCCGACCTCGGCCTGGCGATCGGCACGGGCACGGACGTGGCGATCGAGGCCTCCGACCTGACGCTCGTCTCGGGCGACCTGCGTGCCGCCGCCGACGCCATCCGGCTGTCGCGGGCGACGCTGCGCACGATCAAGCAGAACCTCGCCTGGGCCTTCGGCTACAACATCGCCGCGATCCCGCTCGCCGCCGTCGGGCTCCTGAACCCGGTGCTCGCGGGCGCGGCGATGGCGTTCTCGAGCGTCTCGGTCGTCGCGAACGCCCTACGGTTGCGTCGCTTCCGATGACCGACGCCACGTTCCTGTTCGCCGACATCGCGGGGTTCACCGCGCTGACGGAGGCGCACGGCGACGAGGAGGCTGCAGACCTCGTCGCCGACTTCTGCGAGGCGATCCAGGCGGAGCTGCCGGTGTTCGGGGGCGCGCACGTCAAGACGATCGGCGACGCGATCCTGTTGCGGGTGCCCGATCCCGGGCAGGCGGTCCTGCTCGGGCTCCACATCGCCAACGACTTGATGCGTGGCCATGGCGCCCCCGCGATTCGCGTCGGCCTTCATCACGGCAGCGCGGTCGAGCGCGACGGGGACTACTTCGGCGCGGCGGTGAACCTCGCGGCGCGCGTCTCGGCCGAGGCGACGGGCGGCGAGGTGCTCGTCACCGGCGCAGACGGCGGCGCTCGCGCCCACGATCGACGGCGTCTACTACGAATCGCGGGGCCGCCAGGCGCTGCGCAACGTCCGCGAGCCCGTCGAGCTGTTCGCCGCCGTGCGCCACACCGGCGTCGGCGCGGGCCGGCTCCCGATCGACCCCGTCTGCCGGATGGCCGTCGACCCCGACCACGCCCCCGGCCGCCTCCTCTACGAGGGCACCGCGTACTACTTCTGCACGCTCAGTTGCACGGGCGAGTTCGCCCGCGACCCGGAGCGCTTCCTCAACGGATGATCGAGGCGAGAGCGCGACAAGCGCTCCGCGGGCCGTTACGCTCGCCGTGGGGAAGGAAGCATGGAATCCACGGAAGGCGTGCCAGGCCGCACGAACGCGGCGCCGGACGACCCGTTGCTCGCGTCAGCGGCGATGCTCGAGGGGCTGCCCGACGCGGTCGTCGCCATCTCGCGCGACGAGCGCATCGTGTTCGTCAACGCGCTGGCCGAGGAGCTCTTCGGGTACCGGCGCGACGAGCTGCTGGGCGGGCCGGTGCAGCGGCTGTGGCCTGAACGCGTCCGTGCCCGCTACACCGACAACATGCGCCTGTACTTCGCGACCGAGCATCCGCTGCGGTTCTCCACCGAGGTGTGGGGGCAGCGCCGCGACGGCTCGGAGTTCGCCGGCGAGATGACCTGGGGCGTCGTGAACACCGCCGAGGGGCCGCTGCTGCTGGCGATCGGCCGCGACATCACCGTGCGTCGCGCCGGCGAGCAACGCCAGCGGGCGCTGGCGGCGATCAGCGAGCGGGCGCTGGCCGGCGCCGATCCGTCGGAGCTCGCGGCCGACGCGGCCGAGCTCATCCGCACGATGCTGCCCGTCACGGGCGTCGAGATGCGCCTGGCCGACGGCGCCGTGCTCGTCTCGGATGGACCGGTTGGAGGGGCCAGCCTGCGCCTGCGCCTCGGCGCGCGCGACGAGATGCTGATCGCGCCGCGGCGCGCGCTCGCCGAGGACGAGCTGGGCATCCTGCGCACGGTCGTGAACATCCTCACGACCGCAATGGAGCGGCTGCGCGACGAGGACCAGATGCGTCACGACGCGCTCCACGACCCGCTGACCGGGCTGGCGAACCGCACGCTCCTGTACGACCGCCTGCGCCACGCGCTTGCCCAATCCGAGCGCGAGCGCGGGGACACCGGCGTGCTGTTCGTCGACCTCGACAACTTCAAGCAGGTCAACGACGTCTACGGCCACAGGGTCGGCGACGAGCTCCTCGCAGCGCTCGGCGGCCGTCTGCAGACCGCGGTGCGTCCGGCGGACACGGTCGCGCGGATGGGCGGCGACGAGTTCGTGGTCGTCTGTGAGCACGCCGACGAGACCGGCGCGCGCGCCCTCGCAGACCGCCTCGAGGCCGCGATTGCCGTGCCCGTCGCCGCCGGTGGCATCGAGCACAGCCTGTCGGCCAGCATCGGCATCGCGCTCGGCCACGACGATGCCGACACGCTGCTGCGCGACGCGGACGCCGCGGTGTACCGCGCGAAGGCAGCCGGCGGGGCGCGCATCGAGATCTTCAGCCCGAGCGCCTAGGCGTAGATCCTGAGCACGTTGTTCACGCTTTGGCCGAGTTGCGTGCAGCGCTCGGCTCGGGCGTTCGTGGTGAGCGAGGCGTGGTTGGGGCATTGAGGGAGAGGGGACGGGTGCGCCCGTGTTCGGCGTGGGCCCCGAGCGTCGCAACTATTACGACGTTGGGGGCCCGGGGCGCGCGGGTTCGTGACCCCAGGCGTGGCCGGGGACAAAAGGGTCAGACCCCAATGTCACGGGGGCCCGCCCGGCACCGGTCGAGGTTCGGGACAACAGGGGACAAAAGGGTCAGACCCCAATGTCACTCGTGCGCGTGGGCCCCGAGCGTCGTAACTATTACGACGTTGGGGGCCCACGACCACAACGGGCGCCGGCGGTTCACCCACTCCCTCAATGACCGCAGCCCACGCGGAGCGCTCACGCGGGACTTGCGCCTACGCCCCGATCGCCAGCCGCAGCGCGATCGCGAGCACGAGCAACCGGCCGCCGATCGCCAGCCCGCGGCGGATCGGCGGCGTCATCCAGCGCGCCGCATGACCGGCGGCGAGCGTGAGCGCGAGATGCCATCCTGCCGACGCGGCCCCGACGCCCGCGGCGAACGCGACGGCCGACCCGGGCCGTCGAGCGAGAGCGCCGCCGCGACGGCTGCGAAGGACGCGATCGTCAGCGGATTGGCCATCGTGATGGCGAGGAAGCGCGCGTAGTGCGCGCCGGGCGTGCGAGCGGCGACGGGAGCGCTCGCCGCGCCCGGTTCGGCTTCGGCGCGCAGCAGGCGCACGAGCCCGTGGACCGCAATCGCCGCGAGCGTCGAGCGCGGCGGTGATCTTGATCTCGGCCTGATGGCTGGAGAGCGCCGCGCCCGCCGCGCCGCCGGCGGCGGCCGCGACGGCCGCGAACGCGAGGTCGGCGGTCGCAACGCCCATCCCGGCCGCCACGCCGACCCGCGGCCCGCGCACCACCGATGCCTCGATCAGGAGCAGGCTGACCGCGCCGACCTGCATCGCGATCGCAAGTCCGGCCACGAGCCCGGCGAAGAGCGCTGCGGTTGGGTCCATGGCGTGCTTTGTGCCGCCTACGACGACGAAAAGCAAGGCCAGCTCGCCAAATACTGCGATACTCGCGGTGATGGACGCCACAGACAGCGAGATCCTCCGTCTGCTCCGCGAAGACGCACGTCTGTCCTGGCGCGACCTGGGCGCCGCGGTCGGGCTCAGCGCGAACGCTGCCGCCGAGCGCGTCAGGCGCCTGCGGGCCACGGGCGTGATCACCGGTTTCGCCGCGCTGATCGACCCGGCCTCCGGTGGGCGGACACTCCAGGCGCTCGTCGGGATCACACTCGCGCACGGCGTCGACTCCGACGCGTTCGCCGGCCAGGCCGCGCAGCTCGAGCCCGTCATCGAGGTGTTGCACCTCACCGGCGCGCCCGATTACCAGCTCCGGGTCGCCTGCCACGACACCGCCGAGCTCGACGCCCTCCTGCGCACGCTGCGACTGCGCCACGGCGCCGCCGACACGGACACGACGATCATCCTGCGGTCGGGCCCGCCGGAGCGCCCTGCCTAGCTGCTCGCTCTACGACACCAGGGCAGGACGGACGGACGCCCTAGGCGCTCGCTCGCTACTTGATCGCGTCGTAGACCTTGAACAGCGGCAGGTACATCGAGATCACGATGAACCCGACGATGCCACCGACCACGATGATCATGATCGGCTCGAGGATCGAGGTGAGCGACTTGACGGCCGCGTCCACCTGGTCCTCGTAGAAGTCCGCGATCTTCGACAGCATCGTGTCCAGGGAGCCGGTCTCCTCGCCGACGGCGACCATGTGGGTCACCATCGTCGGGAACGCCGGGGAGTCCTTGAGGGGCTCGGCGATGGTGCCACCGCTCTTGACGTTCTCGATGACGCCCTTCATGGCCTGCTCGACGACATCGTTGCCGGCGGTCTTGCCGGTGATGTCGAGCGCGTGCAGGAGCGGCACGCCGGCGGAGACGAGCGCCGACAGCGTGCGCGACCAGCGGGCGAGCGCGATCTTCTGGACGATGTCGCCGATCTTCATCGGGATGCGCAGCCGGAAGCGATCCCACTGCGGGCGGCCCCAATCGGAGCGCTTCCACTTGCGGAAGCCGACGACGATCGCGGCGGTGACGGCGAACATCGCGTACCAGTAGCCGGTGATCGCGTTGGACATCATCACGGTGAGCTTCGTGATCGCGGGCAGGTCGCCGCCGAACTGCTTGAAGACGCCGATGAAGACCGGGCACCAGGAAGGCGACCAGCGCCAGGAGGATGCCGCCGGCGAACGTGAGGACGACGATCGGATACGTCATCGCCGACTTCACCTGCCTGCGCAGCGAGTCGGCCTTCTCCAGCTGGTCGGCGACCCGGATCAGCGACTCGTCGAGCATGCCGCCGGTCTCTCCCGCGCGCGTCATGCTCACGAACAGCGGGTCGAAGATCTTCGGGTGACGCTCGAGCGCGTCGGACAGCGGCAGGCCGGCCTCGACGTCCTTGCGGACGTCGGTGATCGCTTCACCGAGGATCTTGTTCTCGGTCTGCGCCTCGAGCACGTACAGCGCGCGCAGGATCGTCATGCCCGACTGCACCATCGTCGCCAGCTGGCGCGTCATGACCGCAAGGTCGGTGGCGCTCAGCTTGTTGAACAGATCGATGTTGATCTGCCGTGACGTGTGCTTGTCGCTGATGTCGAGGACGATCAGCCCGCGCGACTTCAGCTGCTCGGAGACGACCTGCTTGTTCTCCGCCTCGACCTCGCCGGTGGCCTTGGCCCCCGTGAGGTCCATGGCCTTGAAGACGTAGGTGGCCATGGCCTACGCGGCGACGCCCATGGAGGCGCCACCGCCGGAGCTCATGAGGCGCCGCAGCTCGTCAGGCGTCGAGGACGTCGACTCCGCCAGGCGCTGCGTGATCTTGCCCTGCCGCACGAGCGTCGCAAGCGCGGCGTCCATCGTCTGCATGCCCGACGCGCCGCCGGTCTGCATCGTGGAGTAGATCTGGTGCGTCTTGCCCTCGCGGATGAGGTTGCGGACGGCCGGCGTCGGCACGAGCACCTCGCAGGCGACGCACGCGGCCGGAGCCATCGGCGGTCGGCAGCAGCGTCTGGGTCATGACGCCCTGCAGGGCGACCGAGAGCTGCACGCGCACCTGCTGCTGCTGGTGGCTCGGGAAGACGTCGATGATGCGGTCGATCGACTGCGGCGCGTCCTGGGTGTGCAGCGTCGCGAACACGAGGTGGCCGGTCTCCGCCGCGGTCAGCGCGGTATGGATCGTCTCGAGGTCGCGCATCTCGCCGACGAGGATCACGTCGGGGTCCTGGCGCAGCGCGCCCTTCAGGGCGGCCGAGAAGGACTGCGGCGTCGGAGCCCAGCTCGCGCTGGTTGACGATGCAGTTCTTGTGCCCGTGCAGGAACTCGATCGGGTCCTCGACGGTGAGGATGTGCTCCTCGCGCGACTCGTTGATCTCGTCGATCATCGATGCCAGCGAGGTGGACTTGCCCGAGCCCGTCGGGCCGGTCACGAGCACGAAGCCACGCGGCTTCTTGCAGAAGTCATGGACGACGGGCGGCAGGCCCAGGTCGTCGATCGGGGTGATCATCGACGGGATCAGGCGGAACGCCGCGCCCAGCGAGGAGCGCTGGAAGTAGGCGTTGACGCGGAAGCGCGCCTTGCCGGGGATCGCGTAGGCGAAGTCGATCTGCCAGTCCGTCTCCAGGCGCTGGCGCTGATCGTTGGTGAGGATCCCGTAGATGATCTCGCGGGTGTCCGCGGGCATCAGCTTGGGGTACTCGTCGAGCGCGACAGGCGGCCGCGCACGCGGATCATCGGCTGGGAGCCGGCGGTCAGGTGAAGGTCGGACGCCCGGCGTTCGAGGACGTCGAGCAGCAGGTCGGCGAAGTCGAATCTCACGGTGTTCCTATCGGCGCGGCTTGTCGGTTTCTTGACTCACGTAATTGCTCCGCTGCCGGTGACACGCGAGACCTCCGCGATCGAGGTGCGGCCCTGCTTGACCTTTTCGAGCCCGTCCTCGCGCAGGCGGCGCATCCCGTGGCGCACCGCGACCTCCGCGATCTGGTCGGCTGAGGCACGCGCGATCGCCAGGTCGCGGATCTCGTCGTTGACCATCATCACCTCGTAGAGGCCCATCCGGCCCTTGTAGCCGCTCATGCCGCAGCGCGAGCAACCCTTGGGCTCGTAGGCCTCGACGTCCAGGTGCGAGTGAAAGCCGTGATCGCGCAGGACCTGGGCGGACAGGATCGTGCGCTCCTTGCAGTGCTGGCAGAGCGTGCGCGCGAGGCGCTGGGCCACGATGCAATCGACGGCGCTCGAGACGAGGAACGGCTCGATGCCCATCTCGACCAGGCGCGTGATCCCGCCGGGCGCGTCGTTGGTGTGCAGCGTGGACAGAACGAGGTGGCCGGTGAGCGCTGCCTCGATGGCGATCTGCGCCGTCTCGCGGTCGCGGATCTCGCCGACCATGATGATGTCGGGGTCGGCGCGCATCATCGAGCGCAGGCCGTTGGCGAACGTCAGGCCGGCGCGCGGGTTGGTCTGCACCTGCGTGATGCCCTCGAGCTGGTACTCGACGGGATCCTCGATCGTGATGATGTTCTTCTCGGGCGTGTTGATCTCGGTGAGCGCGGCGTACAGCGACGTCGACTTGCCGGAGCCCGTCGGGCCGGTGACGAGCACGGCGCCGTACGCCTGGCGGATCGACCGCTAGAAGCGCGTCCGCTCCTCGGTCGGCCATGCCGAGCCGGTCGAGGTCCATCTTCACGCTGTCCTTGTCCAGGATGCGCATGACCACGCCCTCGCCGTGGACGCTCGGCAGCGTGACGACGCGCAGGTCGACGTGGTGGCCGTCGATCGGAGGCCCACGCGGCCGTCCTGCGGGATGCGCCGCTCGGCGATGTCGAGGTCGCTCATGATCTTGATGCGCGACACGACGCCCGCGACCATGCGCCGCGGCACCGTCGTGGACGTGTTGAGCACGCCGTCGATGCGGAAGCGGACGGCCATCTCCTTGCCGTCCGGCTGGAAGTGGATGTCCGACGTGCCCTGCTCGACCGCCTGGGCGATGATCTGGTTGACGAGCTTGATGACCGGCGCGTCGTCGGCGGACTCGCGCAGGTCGACGATCTCGGCGGGGCCCTCACTGGGGCCGTCGTCCTCCATCGACGTCGACGCGACGACGTCGTCGAGGCGCGTGAGGCGCGTGATCAGCGCGCCGATGTCCTCGCGGCTGGCGACGGCGGCCCTGACCTCGTAGCCGGTCATCAGCGCGACGTCGTCGATGACGAGCACGTTGCCGGGATCGGCCATCGCGACGAGCACCGTGCGCTCGTTGACGAACGACACCGGCACCGCGTCGTAGCGCTTGGCGTTCGCGCTCGTCATGAGGTTCGCCGCGGCCATGTCGACCTTGAACACGCTCAGGTCGAGGTGGTCCAGGCCATGGCGCGCCGCGATCGCGCGGCTGAGCTGATCCTGCGTGATCGCGCCCTGGTCGACGAGAAGGGACTCGGGCGTCGTCCCGTGCTGCCGGGCGCTGTCGATGGCTGCGTGGACCGTCTCGCGGGCGGCGAACCCGAGCTCGATGATGACGTCCGAAAGGAAACGCGACGTCCCGCGCCGGGAGCTCGGCGGGGTGATCCCGTTCCAGCCCTCGGGCGGTTCCGCGTGCGCGAGCGCACCACTGATCGCGCCCAAGGGAACGGGCCTGAGATGGGACGGCTTGTCAGTCATCTCGTCTGGCGAGGCCTCCACGCAGGACGAGCATCGGCCATTTGGCCAGGGTGCTTTACCTAGTTCAGGGGATGTGGACGGCCGCGCGCATGGCGTCCAGCGGCGCCTCGCGCCCTGTCCAGTGCGTGAAGGACAGGGCACCCTGGCGAACGAGGAGCTCCAGGCCGTCGACAACCCGCCCGGTGGCCCTGCGGGTGAGCGCCGTTCCGCCGTCGCGGTAGACGAAGTCGACCACCAGTTCGTAGCCGGCGGGATCGAGCGGCAGCTCGTCTGGGATCGTGCAGGCCGACCGGGGTGCAGTTGACCAGTGCCTGCGCCGCGACCGGGCGGTCGACCACGGTCGCCGGGAGGCCCTCCGCGCGGCTCGGGCGTGCGTGCAAGGACCAGCACGTTGCAGCCCGCGCCCGCCAGCGCGTGCACGGCGGCGCGGGCGCTGCCGCCGGCCCCGAGGACCAGCGCGCTGGCGGGCACGTCGCCGATGGCGGCGAGCAGGCCGGGAGCGTCGGTGTTGTCGGCCTCGATCCCGTCGGGCGTGAACGTGAGCGTGTTGGCCGCGCCGATCGTGCGCGCGAGCGGCGTCGCCGCGTCGGCGACGGCGAGCGCCGCCTCCTTGTGGGGGATCGTCACGTTGGCGCCGATGAAGCCCGCGCCGGGGAGCGCCGCGAACGGTCTCGTCGAAGAGCTCGGGCGGCACGGGCAGCAGCTGGTAGGCCCAGCCGTCGAGCCCGGCTTCGCGCAGCGCCGCGCGCTGCATCGCGGGCGAGCGGCTGTGGCCGACCGGCCAGCCGAGCACGCCCAGGCGCGTCATCGGATGGCCATCCCTCAGCAGTTCTTGGGGTTCTTGCCGCCCTTGGCGGCGCGGGCGGCGTTGTACTTCGCCACGTCGGACTGGAACTTCGCCTCGGTCGACGAGAACGCGTGGCCGCCATTGCCGCACGGCTTGACGACGTAGAACAGGTAGGGCTTGCGCGCGGGATGGGCGGCCGCCTGCATCGAGCTCAGGCCCGGGTTGCCGATCGGCGTCGGCGGGAGGCCCTGGCGGGTGCGCGTGTTGTAGGGCGAGTTCAGCTGCAGCTCGGAGACCTTCAGCGGCTTGGTCCAGTTGTGCAGCGCGTAGCGCAGCGTCGCGTCGATGCCGAGCGGCATGCGGCGGTGCAGGCGGTTGTAGATCACCGCGGCGATGAGCGGCCGGTCGCTGGGCAGCTGCGCCTCGCGCTCGATCATCGAGGCGATGATGAGGATGTCGTAGCGCGTGAGGTGCTTGCGCTTCGCGTAGCTCAGGTTGACCTTGCCGAACGCGTCTCTTGAACGCGGCGACCTGCTGCTTGACGAGCGCGGAGGAGCTCGCGCCCGGCTTCAGCTGGTAGGTCGCCGGGAACAGGTAGCCCTCGAGCGTGTGCGCCGAGCGCGGCGCGCCCAGGCCGAGGGCACGTGGCGAGCGGCTCGTCGCGGCGAGGTAGCTCCCGGTCAGCCCGAGCTGCTTGACGAGCGGCACGGTCTCGCGCCGCGAGCGCGCCCTCCGGGATCGTGAGCTTGACGGTCTTCGCGACGGCGGGCGCGGTCGTCAGCGCATCCAGCGCAGCCCCGTAGGACATGCCCTCGCGCAGCGTGAACGCGCCGGAGCGCAGCTCGTTGCGCTTGCCCGACAGGCGCGCCCGGATCCCGAAGAAGAACGAGGAGTCGACGACGTCCCTGTCGGCGAGCAGCTTGCCGATCTGCGACGCGGTCGCCCCCTTGGGCACGTTCACGACGACCGTGCCGTGACCGTTGCCCTTGAACGGCTGGAAGACCGCGTAGGCGAACGCGCCGATGGCGAGCAGCAGGATGACGGGCAGGACGCGCACGATCGGGCGGCGCCGGCGGCGGGCAGGCTTGTGTGGCTTGGGCGGGATCGCCCCCGGGCCCAGCGCACCGGCGGCCGACATGTTCTCCGACCCGCCGACGCGGCGCACGCCGAGCGGTTGCTCACCCGGGACGGGATCGACCCTGCGCACCGCCGGCGCAGGCGGCGGCAGCTCTGGTTCTGGCTCTGGTTCCGGTTCCGGCGCGACGGGCTCCGGCTCCGGTGGCAGCGGCGGAACCGCGGCGATCTCCCCCGTGCGCTGGCGCCGGCGCGCCTCGCGCTCGAGGCGCGCGCGCTCGCGTTCCTCCTCGGAACGCGACCCCTGCGGGGCGTCTTCCTTGCGGCTGAACAGGCTCATGTGCGGTGTCGTGCCAGGTAGTCCTCGAGCAGCACCGCGGCTGCGCGCGAGTCCTCGGACCCGCTGCCGCCGCGGGCGGCCGCGATCGACGTGGTGAAGCGCTCGTCGTACAGATCGACGGGCACTCGCACCCGACTACCCAGCCGCTGGGCAAAATCACGCGCTGCCATCGTCTGTTGGGTATCGGCGCCGCTCAGTCCCACCGGTAGCCCGACCACGACCTTCTTGATCCCACGCTCGCGCACGAGGCCGACGATGCGGTTCATCCCGCGCTTGGTGTCCGGGCGCTCGATCGCGTCGATCGGCGTCGCGAGCGTCCCGGTGGGATCGCTCACGGCGCATCCGCAGCGTGCGCTGCCGTAGTCCAGCGCCAGCACGCGCACTAGCCCCTGAGCTTGGCTTCGATTGCGCCGCGCGCCGCCGCGAGCGCCTCATCGAGCTTCGCCGGGTCCTTGCCGCCGGCCTGGGCCATCGTGTCGCGGCCACCGCCGCCACCACCGGTCACCTGCGCGGCGACCTTCACGATCTCGCCCGCCTTCACCCCGCGCTCGACCAGCGACGGCGTCACCGCCGCGACCAGATGCACGCGGCCGTCGACCACGCTGCCGAGCACGATCGCCGCGCTGTCGCCCAGTCGGCCCTTCACGCGGTCGGCCACGTCCATGAGCGCCTTCGCGTCGATGCCCTCGACCGCCTCGGCGAGCACCAGGGCGCCGTCGACCTGCGCCGCGCGGCCCGCCAGCGCACGCTCGTCGAAGGCCGCCGGGGCCGCCTTCAGCGCCTTCTTGGCCTCGGCCTGCAGCGCGAGGATCCGGTCGGGGACCTTCGCCGGCTCGGTGCGCGCGACGCTGGCGATCTCGTGCAGCAGCCAGTCGCGCTCGCGCATGTAGTGGACCGCTCCGGGCCCGGTCAGCGCCTCGATGCGGCGGACGTTCGAGGCACTCGACGTCTCGGTGGTGATCTTGAACAGGCCGATCTCGGACGTCGAGCGGACGTGCGTGCCGCCGCACAGCTCGCGCGAGTAGGAGCCGTCGCCGATCTCGACCATCCGCACGACGTCGCCGTACTTCTCGCCGAACAGCGCCATCGCGCCCTTCGCCCGCGCCTCGTCGAGCGTGGTCTGCTGGGGCAGCACGAGGTCGTTGCCGAGGATCCACTCGTTGACGCGGTCCTCGACGTCGCGCAGCTCCTCGGGCGCTGAGCGCGGCGCTGTGGGTGAAGTCGAAGCGCAGCTTGTCCGGGCCGACGTAGGAGCCCGCCTGGCGCACGTGCGTGCCGAGGCGCTCGCGCAGCGCGGCGTGCAGCAGGTGCGTCGCGGTGTGGTTGGCCTCGGTCGCGTGGCGCGCCGCGCGGTCGACGCGCGCGATCACCTTCTCGCCCTCGTGCAGCGCGCCCGCCTCCACCTCGACGATCACGCGCCTGGTCGTCGCCGGAGCGCAGCACGTCCACGACGCGCGCGCGGCAGTCGCCGGACTCGCAGGCGATGACGCCGGCGTCGGCGATCTGGCCGCCGCCCTTGGCGTAGAACGGCGAGCGGTCGAGCTTCAGGACGTTGTCGCGTAGCGCCGTGACAGTGGCGACCTCCTCCAGCGACTGATAGCCCGTGAACTCGGTGGCCGGTCCCTCGAGGTCGATGCCGCCGCTGACCGTGCGATCGACTGACGCTGCCCGAGCGCGTGCCCGCTGCTGCTCCATCAGCTCGGCGAAGCCCGCTTCGTCGACGCCGAGGCCCGCCTCGGTGACCATCTCGCGGGTCAGGTCGAACGGGAAGCCGTACGTGTCGTGCAGCAGGAACGCATCCTCGGCCCCGATGCCCTCGTCGGCGCTGGAGCGCTTGATGATCTCGTTGAGCTGCTTCGTGCCCTGCTCGAGCGTGCGGTTGAAGCTCTCCTCCTCGGCGCGCAGCCACTTCTGGACGAGGTCGCGCTCCTGCGCGATGCGCGGGTAGGAGGAGCCCATCAGCTCGGTCACGACGTCGGCGTAGCGCGACAGCATCGGGAAGCCCGGCTCGATGCCCAGCTGGCGGCCGCGGAAGATCGCGCGGCGCATGATGCGCCGCAGGACGTAGCCGCGGTCCTCGTTGGACGGCACGACGCCGTCGGCCACCAGGAACGTCATGGCGCGCGTGTGATCGGCCAGCACGCGCAGCGCGCGATCGACCTCGAAGCCCTCGCCGTAGCGCTTGCCGCTGAGCTGCTCGCCGAGCTCGATCAGCGGCTTGAAGTCGTCGGTCTCGAAGATCGTCTCCGTGCCCTGCTGGATCAGCGCCATCCGGTTCAGGCCCAGGCCCGTGTCGATGTGCTGTGCCGGCAGCGGCTTGAGCACGTTCACCGGGTCCTGGTTGAACTGCATGAACACGAGGTTCCAGTACTCCAGGAAGCGCTCGTTCTCCTCGCCCGGCAGGTCGTCGGGCTTGCCGTGCTCGACGCCACGGTCGAGGTACAGCTCGCTGCACGGACCGCACGGGCCGGTCGGTCCTGACTGCCAGAAGTTCTCCTTGCGGTTGCAGGCGACGATCCGCTCGCGCGGCACGCCGACCGCCAGCCACGCCTCGATCGCCTCCTCATCCGGGCCGAGGCCGAGCTCCTCGTCGCCCTCGAAGACCGTGATCCAGATGTCGTCCGCGTTGAACCCGAAGACATCCAGCGAGGCCTCCCAGGCGAACTCGACGGCGCCCTGCTTGAAGTAGTCGCCGATCGAGAAGTTGCCGAGCATCTCGAAGAACGTGAGGTGGCGCGTGGTCGTGCCGACGATGTCGATGTCCGGCGTGCGGAAGCACGGCTGGCAGCTCGTCAGGCGATTGTGCGGTGGCTGATCGAGCCCGAGGAAGTAGGGCTTGAGCGGGTGCATGCCCGCGATCGTGAACAGGACCGACGGGTCGTAGGCGGCAGGGACCAGCGGCGCGCCTTCGATGCGCTTGTGGCCGCGCTCCTCGAAGAACCCGAGGAACGCCTCGCGGATCTCCGCGGTCGTCATCACGAACTGATCGTTCCAGATCCGACGATCGCGTCGCCCCGCAGCAGGACCGCGACCTGGCCGGGAGCGGCGCCCGCAAACGGCTCCGCGAGGTGCAGCGTGTCGCCCTCCAGCGTGCACGCCACGGCGGGCGTGCGGTAGCGCAGCTTCACCGACTCGACTGCGCCGGCGCCGCGATGCAGGACGAGGTCGCGCAGCGCGACGGTCGACGTGGCGAGCTCCGCGCGCGAGCCGACCGTGACGGTCCGCGCGTCGACATCCGTTGCGAGCACGTACAGGGGCTCCCCCGCCCCGCCGACCTCGAGGCCGCGCCGCTGGCCGACCGTGAAGCGATGCGCGCCGCGGTGGCGCCCGAGCTCGGTGCCTCGCCGGTCCACGATCGCCCCCGGGCGGTCGCCGATGCCGCCGTGGCGCTCGAGGAAGCGCGCGCGGCCGGTGCCGGCGAGGAAGCACAGGTCCTGCGAGTCGGGCTTGGAGGCGACCGGCAGGCCGTGCTCGGCCGCGATCGCGCGCACGCGGTCCTTCGTCAGCTCACCGAGCGGGAAGCGCATCCGCGCGATCGTCTGCGGCGAGAGCCCGGCGAGCATGTACGCCTGGTCCTTGGCGGGGTCCGCGGCGGAGCGCAGCAGCCCGTCCTCGGTGACGCGCGCGTAGTGCCCCGTCGCCAGCGCCGCGGCGCCCAGGCGCGAGGCGAGGTCGGCCATCGCGTCGAGCCGGACGCGGCCGTTGCAGCGCACGCACGGGTTCGGCGTCAGGCCCGCGGCGTGGTCGTCGAGCCATGGCTGCACGACCCCGGCGCGGAATGCGTCGCGCAGGTCGACCGTGAGATGCGCAATGCCCATGCGGTGCGCGAGCGAGCGCGCCGAGCGCACCGCGCTGGCCGAGCAGCAGGAGCCCTCGGCGTCGTTCTCGGCGTCGCGCCAGAGCTCGAGCGTGACCGCGGCCACCGAGCCTTCGCTGAGCAGTGCCGCGACCGCGCTGTCGACGCCGCCGCTCATCGCGACCAGCACGCGATCGGACTGCGCGGCTCCAGCGCGGCCTGGTCCACCGCCGCCGCGCCCAGCGCCCGCGCCAGCGCGTCGGCGGCCAGGTCCGCCGCGTGCAGCTTGCCGGCGCTCAGGCCGCCCAGCTCGGCCGCGACGTCCGCGCTGCCACGCGCGCCGCATCGAGCAGCCTGGCTCCGCGCACGAGATCGACGCACGCGCTTGCCGCCGCCGTGAGCGCGCCGCAGCCGGACGCGTCGAAGCCGGCGTCGGCGACCGTCTCGCCCTCGACGCGCACGTCGATGCGCACGAGATCGCCGCAGATGGAGCCACCGGCGGTGCCGGCGTGGCCGTCAGCGACCGCGCGGCCGCGGCCGACAGGATGGTTCAGGTGCTCGGAGAAGCGCTCGTCGGGCACGCGCCCGAGTGTAGGTCAGCGCTCTACTTGTGCTTCTTGGCGAACTTGCCGGCGTCGAACACGGCCTGGTTGATCGAGTCGACGTCGGTGTAGCCGACGAGCGTGCTGGCCTTGAAGTCGGGGCCCATCACCAGGACGGTCGGCGTCTGCAGGATCTGCACGCCGGTCGTCAGCGCGCTGTAGTCGCCGACGTTGTCGATCGGGATCGAGTGCAGCACGACACGGCCGTGGCGCGTGTTGGCGGACCTGACCGCCCGCAGCACCGCGTTGTCGTCAGAGGCGTGCGGGTTGTAGAAGAGCGCGACCACGACCTTGCCGTCGGCGAGGTCCTGAAGCATCGGGCCGGACCGGTCGCCGGGCTGGAGCGCGGGCAGCGGCTTCGCGGCGGGCTTTGTCGTCGCGGCGGGCGTCGCCTTCGTCGCGGGCGTCGCCTTCACCGGCGGCCTGCGCCTTGGCTTGGCCACGGCAGTCGCCTTCGCCTTCGCCTTCGTGCTCGTGGCCGTGGCGGGCTGCCCGGCAGCCTGCTCGGCCGCCTTGGCGGAGGCCTGCGCTGGGCGACGGCGTTGTTGGCCTTGCCGATGGCCGTTTCGAGCCCCTGCTGCCCGGCGCCTCGGGCGCCGGCGCGGCGCCGGAATCGGTCTTGGGTGCGAGCACGGTGAAGTGCGCGGCGACGAAGACGAGCACCGCGGCGAGCGCGATCAGTACGGGCTTGGAGACCTGGTCCACGCTCCACGTATCGGCGCGGCGCGCCGGTTGACTTGAGTACTAGGCCGTGGGTTCGACGAGCGACCGCACCGCCAGCTCGCGCAACTGCTGGGCGTCGACGGGCGCCGGAGCGCCCGTCAGCGGGTCGCCGCCAGAGGCGGTCTTCGGGAACGCGATGACGTCGCGGATCGACTCGCGGCCGGCCAGCGATCGCCACGACGCGGTCGATGCCGAACGCGATCCCGCCGTGCGGCGGCGCGCCGTAGCGCAGGGCGTCGAGCAGGAAGCCGAAGCGCGCCTCGGCCTCCTCCTCGGACATCCCGAGGGCCTTGAAGACCTGCTGCTGGACCTCAGCCGTGTGGATACGGATCGAGCCGCCGCCGATCTCGACGCCGTCGAGCGCCAGGTCGTAGCCGCGCGATCGCAGCGTCTCCGGGTCCTCGAACGACCCGGCCGGCGCGGTGAACGGGTGGTGGATCGCCGTCCAGCGACCCGCCTCGGGGTCGCGCTCGAACAGCGGGAAGTCGACCACCCAGACGAGCTCGTGGCGGTCCTCGGGGACGAGGCCGAAGCGCTCGGCCAGCTCGACGCGCAGCGCGCCGAGCGCGACGGGCGCGATGTGCCGGCGGTCGGCGACGAACAGCAGCAGGTCGCCGGCGGACGCCTCGAGCTCGGCGTTGACCGCCGAGATCTGCTCGGCGGTGAAGAACTTCGCGAGATCGGCGGCCCACGCCATCGCCCTCGACGTAGACGGGCGCGACGGCCTTCGCGCCATGGCGCTGCACGACCTCGTTGAGGCCGTCGAGCTCCGAGCGGCTCATCTCGCGCGCACCCGCGTTGAGCGCGCGGATGACGCCGTTGTTGGCGAGCACGGTCTCGAAGACCTTGAACTCGCTGCCCTTCAGGAGCGGGCCGACGTCGTGCAGCTCCATGCCGTAGCGGGTGTCGGGCTTGTCGCTGCCGAAGCGCAGCATCGCCTCGTCAAATGTCAGCCGCGGCCACGGCGTCGGCGGCACCTGGAAGTCCGCGGCCTCGAAGACCGCGGCCATCACGGCCTCGGTCACGGAGATCACGTCCTCCTCGTCGACGAACGCCATCTCCATGTCCAGCTGCGTGAACTCCGGCTGGCGGAAGCCGCGCAGGTCCTCGTCGCGGAAGCAGCGCGCGATCTGGAAGTAGCGCTCGTAGCCGCCGATCATCAGCAGCTGCTTGAACAGCTGCGGCGACTGCGGCAGCGCGTACCACGAGCCCGGCTGCATGCGGCTCGGCACGAGGAAGTCGCGCGCGCCCTCGGGCGTCGAGCGGGTCAGGATCGGCGTCTCGATCTCGAGGAAGTCATGCTCGTCCAGCACGTCGCGCATCGTCTTGACGATCCGGTGGCGCAGCGCCATGACGTCCTGCATCGACTCGCGGCGCAGGTCCAGGGCGCGGTAGCTTGAGGCGCAGCATCTCGTCGACCTCGACGCTGTCGTCGTCGAGCGGGAACGGCGGCGTCTCGGACTCGGCGAGCAGCTCCATCTCGGTGACCGCGAGCTCGATCTCGCCCGTCGCGAGGTTCGGGTTGACGTTGCCCTCCTCGCGGCGCACGACCTCGCCGGAGGCGGCGACCACGTGCTCGGAGCGCAGGCGCTCGGCCTTCGCGAACGCGTCGCCGCTGGTCTGCGGATGGAAGACGAGCTGCACGATCCCCGAGCGGTCGCGCAGGTCGATGAAGATCAGCCCGCCATGGTCACGCCGCCGGTGAACCCAGCCGGCAACCTTCGCGGGCGTGCCGGCGCGATCGGCGGTCAGCTCGCCGCACCACGCATCGCGGTAGTCGTTGGCGCGCGGAGGCTGCCTCACAGCGCGTGGCGCCCCTTCAGCACGCCGGCCACGACGCCCTGGCGCTCGACCTTCTCCTCCTGCCCTGAATCCATGTCGCGCAGCACCGTCCCGTCCGGATAGAGGATCGCAACGTATCGAGCGCCCGCCCGATCGGCCTGCTTCATCTGCCCCTTGATCGAGCGCCCGGCGAGGTCGAGCTGCGCGGCGAGCCCCGCGCGGCGCCCCTCGGTCGCCAGCGCGAATGCGTCGGCGCGCTCGGTGGGCTCCCATGCGAGGAACAGGTCGCAGCCGGGCTTGGGCTGCGGGCGCTCCTCGGCGGCCATCAGCATTCGCTCGACCCCGGCCGCGAAGCCGCACGCCGGGGGTCGGCGGCCCGCCGAGCTGCTCGATCAGCCCGTCGTAGCGTCCGCCGCCGCCGACGCCCGACTGGGCGCCGAGCGCCTCGGACGTGAATTCGAAGATCGTGCGCGTGTAGTAGTCCAGGCCGCGCACCAGGCGGTCGTCGAGCTCCCACTCGACGCCGGCGCGGCTCAGCAGCTCGGTGACCGCGTCGAAGTGCGCGCGGTCCTCGTCGTCGAGGTGGTCGGCCAGCCGCGGAGCGCCCTCCATCACGCGCTGCGTGCCGGGATCCTTCGCGTCGAACGCGCGCAGCGGGTTGAGGTCGATCCGCCCGCGGGTCTCCTCCGACAGCCGGTCGGCGTGCTCGCGCAGGTAGGCCTGCAGCAGCTCGCGGTAGCCGGCGCGCGAGGCGGGCGTCCCGAGGCTCGCGATCCGCAGCCGCAGCTCGCGTGTCCCCAGCTCGCCGAGCAGCGCGTGCAGCAGGACGATGATCTCGGCGTCGACGCTCGGATCGTCCGAGCCGATCGCCTCGGCGCCGACCTGCCAGAACTGCCGGTAGCGGCCGGCCTGCGGGCGCTCGTGACGGAAGTACGGGCCGAGGTACCAGAGCTTCACCGGCTGCGGGAGCTTGTGCATCCCGTGCTCGAGGTAGGCGCGGCACACCGGCGCGGTCCCCTCGGGTCGCGAGCGAGTAGTCCTCGAACGAGAACATCTCCTTCTGCACGATGTCGGTGGCCTCCCCCACGCCGCGCGCGAACAGCTCGGTCGTCTCGAACGCCGGCGTCTCGATGCGGCGGTAGCCGGCGGCCTCGAGGATCCGCTGCGCGGCCTGCTCGACGGCCTGGCGCGGCGGCGCGTCGGCGGGCAGCACGTCGAACGTGCCGCGCGGGGCCTGCAGCTTCGAGGTCACGCCAGCTCGCGCAGGAACGGGTTGGTGGCGCGCTCGCGGCCAAGCGTCGTGAGGCCCATGTGGCCCGGGAAGACCCTCTGCTCGTCGGGGTAGCGATCAAGCAGCGACTCGATCGAGGCGGCGAGCGTCGGCCAGTCGCCGCCGGGCAGGTCGACCCGCCCGACGGAGCCCTCGAACAGGACGTCGCCGCTGAACAGCGCGTCCTCGACGGCGTAGGTGACGTGACCCGGGCTGTGGCCGGGCGTGAAGATGACGTCGATGTCGAAGCCCGCGAGCTTCAGCTGCTCGCCGCCCTCGACGGTCTCCTCCGGGTCCCAGGACTCGAACGGCCCGAAGCCCGGCCACGGGACGAAGCTCATGATGTCCTGCAGCACCGGCACCTCGAGCTTCGGGCAGTAGACGGGCGCGCCGGTGGCCTTCGCGACCGGCGCGACCGCGCCGACGTGGTCGAAGTGCGTGTGGGTGAGCAGGATCGCCTGCAGGTCGAGCCCGAGCTCCTCGATCGCACCCAGCAGCCTCGGTGCCTCCTCGCCGGGATCGACGATGACGGCCTCCTTGGCGTCGTCCTGGCGCAAGAGGAAGCAGTTCTCGGCGACGGGGCCGACGGTGAACATGCGGACGTCCACTACGGCTTGGCCTGCTTCTTGGCCTGGCGGCGGCGGTAGATGAAGAGGTCGGTGTAGTAGCCCATCGGGATGTAGAGCAGCAGGATGAAGCCGCTCAGCGCGATCACGCGGCTGACCGGCTCCTTGAACACGACGAGCAGGGCGACCACGAAGATGGCGGTCGCGATCGCCGCTCGCTGGGCCGCGCCCGTCCAGGTCGGCGGCTTGCTCATGCGCTCGTCGCGCCGCTGCTGCGCCGTCAGCTTGGCCGGGGTCTTGCGCTCGTCGGCGGTCGGCTTGCGGCCGGTGCGCCCGCGCGTCTCGATCTTCCCGGCGGCGTTGCCGCGGTGCTTGGTGTGGCGCTTGCGTTTCGTCTGTGCCATAGGACTACTGAGAGCCTACGGCCTCTTCGATCGTGCGGCGGTTGCGCACGTGGATGTCCGTCGGGGAAGCCCTCGAACGCCGCGGCCGGCGCCAGGCCGACGAGCTCGGCCTCGGAGATCTGCGCGTGGCGCGCGATCGCCGCGACGACCTCCGCGAGCGACGTGCGCTGGTAGTCCTCGACGTTCAGCGAGACCTGTGGCGCGCCGGCGCGCGCGGCGAGCTCGAGGCCGATCGCGCGCACGCCGGGCAGGCCCGCGGGCCCGCCCTCGCGGATGCCGGCCGCGATGCCCATGGCGTCGGTCTTGCGTGGCCGGCGGGGCGAGCTCGACGTTGAACGCGATCAGCGGCGGCCGTGCGGCCACGAGCGTCGCGCCGGCGGTCGGGTGCGGCTCGCGCGGGCCGAAGTCGGGCACCAGCTCCCCGGCCCGCATCCGGCGCGCGAGCTCGGCCGGGCCGCCGCGGCGCAGCTCCGCGCGCGTGCGCCCGCCGGCGAGCGCGCCGTAGAGGAAGACGGGGATCGCCAGCTCGGTGGCGATCAGGTCGGCGGCGACAAGCGCCTCGGCGCAGGCCGCGCCGCGGGTCTCGCGCATCGAGGTGAACGACGGGCGCGACGTCGACCGCGCCGACGTGCGGATGCAGCCCCTCGTGCTTGGTGAGGTCGATCCGCTGCACCGCCTCGCCCGCGCCGGCGAGCAGCGCGTGGCTGAGCGCGCCCGGCTCCCCGCTCAGCGTGACGACGCTGCGGTTGTGGTCGGGGTCGGAGTGGACGTCCAGCAGCGCGGCGCCGCCGGCGGCGAACGCGTCGGCGATCTCGGCGACCGCGACGGCGTCCCTCCCCTCCGAGACGTTGGGGACGGCCAGGAGCATGCGGCTTCAGAGCGAGGTAGCGGCCCGCGTCGAGTACCTGCGTGTCGCCGATCGTCAGCGAGGCATCGATCACGACGACGTCGAGATGCACCGGCACCGTGACGGTCCCGCCGATGCCGGCGCTGGCCCCGAACGCGACGTGCGCCGTACCGAGGATCTTCTCGTCCTCGAGAACGTTGCCGGTGAGCTTGGCCTGGTCGTTGGTGCCGACGCCGAGCTCCGCGAGGTTGCGGCCGCCCGGCGCGTGCGCGTCGAGTGCCGCGAGGAACGTGGCGTTCGTCGCGTCGGCCAGCATGCCGTCACGGACCTCGATCCGCAGCGGCTCGGGCTGCATCCCGGTCGAGCGCCTCGGACTCGGCGACGATCGTGCCCTCGCCGCCGGCCGGCGAGATGAAGCCCTCGCCACATGGCAGGTTCCCGAACGCTCCCGGGCGGTCAGGTCGCCGTCGTCGGGGATCCCGCTGCGTCCCCTGAGATCCATGCGGAAGTCGGTGCCCCGCGGGCAGGTGAGGTGCGCGTCGTCGGCATCGGTGAGGATCGCCGCGACCGCGGCGCAGCGCTCTGCCATCGCGTCGAAGTCCGCCGACATCAGGCGCGCGAGCATGTCCTCGGTGACGCCGGGCAGCGTCGCGCCGCGGACCCCTTTCTCGCTGGCCGCCTTGCGCGCGACCGTGTGGCTGAGCGACGGCTCGCACGGAGCGAGGAAGACGTCGCACGCCGCGAAGGCTGCGGCGACCGCGCGCGGCGGCTCGAAGCCGCGGCGCGGGTCGGGCGGGAGGATCGTCAGCGAGCCGTCCGCGCCGAGGGCGCGCGCAGCATCGAGCAGCGCATGACCGAGCCGCTCGCGGTCGGGGTCGGTCACGACGAGGACCTCCTCGCCGTCGCGAACGGCGAGGCAGCGCCCGAGGACGGTCTGAACGGCGCGATCGAGGTCTGGGGCCATGCGGTCGCAGGCTACCGTTGGGTCGTGAACGAGGTCTCCCTCTGGCTCGATGAGCCCTACGAGCCGCGCGCGTCGCTGGGCGGCGACGTGACGTGCGACACCTGCATCGTCGGCGCCGGCATCGGCGGCCTGGCGACGGCGTGGCACCTGCTCGAGTGCGGCGCGCGCGACGTCGTGGTGCTCGAGCGCGCCGTCGTGGCGGGCGGCGCGTCCGGGCACAGCGGCGGGTTCTTCATCGCGGGCGCGGCGCCCATGTACGACCGCGCGCGAGCGCTGTGGGGCCGCGATCGCGCGCGCGCGATCTACGCGGCGACGCTCGATGCTCAGCACTCCATGCTGCGCCTCGCCGAGGAGGTCGGGGCGCGCGACGCGTTCCGGCTCGTCGGGATGCTGCGCGTCGACGACGCCGCCTCCGTGCGCGCCCATCTGGATGCGCTGCACGAGGACGGGTTCGAAGGCTCGCTCGTCGAGGACCTGCCGGGTGCGCTGCGCGGGCTCGGCCTGCTGACGCCGCACGACGGCGCCGTGCATCCGGTGCGCTGGCTGCGCGCGCTGGCGCGAGCGCTCGAGCGGCGCGGGGTGCGGATCTTCGAAGCGTCCGGCGTCACCGAGCCGCCCGGCGCCGGAACGGTGCGGACCCAGCGCGGCACTGTCCGTGCCGGCACGGTGGTCGTCGCCGCGGATGCGGCGCTGGGGGCACTCGTGCCCGCCGCCGCGCGCGTGCGCTCGCGGCGGCTGCACATGCTCGCCACCGAGCCCGCGCCGCCCGCGCTTGGCCGCCCGGTCTACGTCCGCGAGGGACACGAGTACGCCCAGCAGCTACCCGACGGGCGCGTGACGCTCGGCGGCTTCAGCGACCTGGACGGACCGGCGAGCTGGACGGACCGCGAGGAGTCCAACGCGGCCGTGCAGTCACGGCTCGACGACTACCTGCGCGACGAGCTGCTCGTCGACGCACGCGTGACCCATCGCTGGGTCGGCCTGGTCGGGTACGCCGACGATCCGCTGCCGACGGTCGGCCTGGCAGGCGACGGCGTGTACGCGCTCGGGGGCTACAACGGGACCGGGAACGTGCAGGGGTTCGTGGCGGCACGGATCGTGGCCGAGCTGATCACCGCCGGCGCGAGCGAGGACGCCTGGCTCTACGAATCGCCTTCCCGGGTAGGTTGACCGCCCATGAGGTGGCGTATCCCGCTCGGTCTGGCGCTGGTCCTTGCCGTCTGCGCGCCCGCGGGTGCCCAGGCGCCCGTCGAGACCAATCCCTGCAAGCTCAACCGCAGCGCGCTCTGCCCGGACCTGATCATGGCTCCGCCCGACGGCCTGTTCGTCGGACGGTCGCCGCGCGGCAGGCTGCGCCTCTACGCGACGAACCACATCATCAACGTGGGCAAGGGACCACTCGAGATCAAGGGGACGCGCACCGGCGCGCGCGAGATGAAGGCGCGCCAGGTCATCCACCGCGCCGGCAAGCAGCCGATCGTCACGCCCGACGCCGGCGAGCT
Organism: uncultured Actinomycetes bacterium; assembly: GCA_963794105.1. Lineage (GTDB taxonomy): Bacteria > Actinomycetota > Thermoleophilia > Solirubrobacterales > Solirubrobacteraceae > AC-49. The sequence goes on from CAWCEB010000147.1 coordinate 41,745, forward strand.
GTACTTCAAGTTCGTCGACAGCGGCCGCGGCTCGTACTGGAAGTACTCCCACGCCGCGCGCTTCGAGCTGTGGACGCTCGACGCCGATGGCAAGCGCGGCAAGCTCGTGCGGACCGGGCCCAAGCTCGACTACTGCTTCCGCGATCTCGACCGCGTGCGGGCCTACGCGCGGCGGACCGCGTTCTTCCCCGGGTGCTCACAGGTCCGCGGCCTCGCCGGCGACCGGCTCGGCGTCTCCCCCGGCTGGGCCGACGTCTACCCGTCGACCTATCCGGAGAACTGGATCGACATCACCGGGCTGAAGGGCTGCTTCAGCTTCATCCACCGCGCCGACCCGCTGGGCAAGATCGCCGAGGAGCGCGAGGACAACAACATCGGCTTTCGCCACGTCCGCCTGCCGCCGCGCGGCGGGTCGATCGCGCCGCGCGGCTGCCCATAGGTCCGGCTGTCAGTCGTCGTCCTTCGGGTTGACAACGTCCTTGACCTTGTCGGCGGCGTCGCCGACGGTGTCCTTGACGGACCCGGTTGCGCGATCAACCTTGCCCTCGTTCTTCAGCGAGTCGTCCCCGGTCAGGCTGCCGGCAGCTTCCTTGACGCGGCCCTTGGCCTCGTCCGTCGTTCCATCGCCCATGTCGTTCCTCCAGTGGTCGGGTTGGCGGCGGCGGGATTACCCGGGATATCCCCGTGGGATGCACCGTCGCGTACCATCGCCGCCATGGACGACCAGCAGATCCAGGTCGAGATCGAGCGGCTCGAGGATCGCCAGCGGGAGCTGCGGCACCGCGAGGGAGAGCTGGCCGAGCAACCCGAGGCCGTCGCCCCGCTGCGCGACGAGCTCGAGCGCATCCGCGTCGAGCTCGACCGGCTCTGGGACCTGCAGCGCCAGCGCCGTGCCCTCCGTGACTCCGGCGGCAACCCCGACGACGCCTCCGAGCGCGACGCCGACACCGTCGAGGGCTACCTCAGCTGACCCGCGCCGCCACGGTCCTGGCGTTCCTCGCGCTTGCGACGCCGGCGGCCGCTGCACGCAACTTGAGCCACGTGCCGCCTGCCGTTCGTGACGGCCCGGTCGTCACGTCCACCGGCGGCCACTTCCTCGTCCACTACACGACGGACCCGGCCAGCCCGGACGCGACGACTGCCGACGGCGCCGCCCACCTGGGCGACGTGCTCGAAGCCGCGTTTGCGCGGGAGACCGCCGAGTGGGGCTGGCCGTCGCCCGTCGACGACGGCGACGGGAAGGTCGACGTCTACGCCTTCGCGGATGCCGGCATCGAGGGCGCGGCCAACGCCGATCCGGGGCCGCGGCCGGCCACCGGGTGGATGCAGATGGGCGCGCAGGAGTCGGACATCGTCATCGCCCACGAGCTGCTCCACATCCTGCAGCTCGCGATCCCGGGGACGCAGCCGGCCCCCTTCCTGACCGAGGGCACGGCGCACTGGGCCGGCAACCGGTTCGCCGGTGACCGGGGGCAGCTGGTGAGCATCCCGCTCTGGGCCAACTCGAACTACATCGGCACGCCGCTGGACTGCCTGGCTTCTTCGCCTGCGACAACAACGCGGGCCCGGCGACCGCGGGCTGGGCGTTCTTCGAGTAACCTCGCCGAGCGCTTCGGGCCGCAGGTCGTGGCGACGCGTACACGCGCGGCAGGCCACGACGGCACGCCGCCGGCGACACGCGTGCCTGTCGCGAGCGCGCTGCGACGCGCGGCGCCGATCTGGGTGCGGTGTTT
>CAWCEB010000148.1:0-52188 GCA_963794105.1 uncultured Actinomycetes bacterium
CGCCCTACGAGGGCGACCCGCGCCACGTCCTGCGGCGCGCCCTGCAGCGTGCCGAGGAGATGGGCTTCGACACGTTCAACGTCGGCCCGGAGCTCGAGTACTTCCTCTTCAAGGACAAGCACGGCACCGAGGTCCTCGACGAGGGCGGCTACTTCGACCTGACGACACTGGACGCCGGGTCAGACGTGCGGCGCGAGACGGTGCTGGCGCTCGAGCAGCTCGGCATCCACGTGGAGTACTCCCACCACGAGGTCGGGCCCTCACAGCACGAGGTCGACATGCGCTATGCGCCAGCGCTGAAGATGGCCGACGACTGCATGACCTACCGGATCACGGTCAAGGAGTACGCGCTGAAGTACGGCTGGCATGCGACGTTCATGCCCAAGCCGCTGCTTCGGCGAGAACGGCTCGGGCATGCACACGCACATGTCGCTGTTCAAGGACGGCCGCAACGCGTTCTTCGACGCCGACGACACGTACTTCCTCTCCGACGTCGGCAAGGCGTTCATCGCCGGGCAGCTGCGCCACGCGCGCGAGCTGAGCTCGATCTTCGCCCAGTGGGTGAACTCCTACAAGCGCCTGGTGCCCGGCTTCGAGGCCCCGACGTACGTGGCCTGGTCGCGGCGCAATCGCTCCGCGCTCGTGCGCGTGCCGCTCTATCACCCCGGCAAGGAGCAGGCGACCCGCATGGAGCTTCGCTGCCCCGACCCCGCGTGCAACCCGTACCTGACCTTCGCCACGCTGCTGCAGGCCGGCCTCGAGGGGATCGAGAAGGGCTACGAGCTGCCTGAGCCGATGGAGAAGAACCTCTACCACCTGTCGCCGGAGGACCGGCGCAGGCTCGGCATCGAGCAGCTGCCCGAGACGCTCGGAGAGGCGATCGAGCTGACCGCCGAATCCGAGCTGGTGCTGCGAACGCTCGGCGAGCACACGTTCAACCGCTACATCGAGATCAAGCGCCAGGAGTGGGAGGATTACCGCGTGCAGGTCACGCAGTGGGAGCTGGACAGGTACCTTCCCGTCTTGTGAAGGACCTTCGCACGCGTTTGCGCTTCGCCGGCGACCTGTCGGCGGTCGACACGCGGGCAACGCCGGGCGTCAAGAGCCGCAAGAAGGCCGAGGCGATGTTCCAGGCCGACACGGCCGAGCTCGCCGAGATGCAGGAGCGGCTGTACGCGGATGGCACCCACGCCGTCGTGCTCCTCATGCAGGGCACGGACACGTGCGGCAAGGACGGGACCGTGACGCACGTCGTCGGCCAGGTGAACCCCGCCGGACTGCGGATCACGTCGTTCAAGAAGCCCACGCCCGCCGAGCTCAAGCACCACTTCCTGTGGCGCATCCGCCGCGCCCTGCCGGAGCCGGGCTACCTCGGGATCTTCAACCGCTCCCAGTACGAGGACGTCCTGGTCGTCCGCGTCCACGACCTCGCGCCGTGGGAGCGCCGCTACGCGGAGATCAACCGCTTCGAGGCCAAGGCGGGAGTGACATGGATCAAGTGCATGCTGCACATCTCGCGCGACGAGCAGCGCGATCGCCAGCTGGCGCGCCTCGGGATCCGACCAAGCGCTGGAAGTTCAACGTCGGTGACCTCGCCGAGCGCGAGCGGTGGGACGACTACGCCGCTGCCTACCAGGACGCGCTGGCGCGCTGCGACACCGACGCGGCGCCGTGGTACGTCATCCCGGCGGATCGCAAGTGGTACCGCAACTGGGCGATCCAGCAGCTGCTGCTGGAGACACTCCGCGAGATCGGCCCGCAGTACCCCGCGCGCGAGGACCTGGACGTCCCCGCGCTCGAGGCGAAGCTCAGCCGAACGTCCGGATGACGTCGATCTTCACGAACGCCCGCGGCGCCGCGTTCTTGTCGTAGTGCCGGTTGAAGTCGAACTGGACAGTCCAGCGCCCGAAGAGCACGTGCGTGGCCTCGATCTGGCGCGCCTTGGCCTTCAGCACCCCGCAGGGCCCCTTCGGAACGCCCATCCGGTGGTCCGCGCGGGTCTTGCCGCGGATCCGCCAGTGGCCGTAGATCGGCTTGGTGCCGAGGAAGCCTGCGAGATACCACGTGATCCGATGGTGCGGCTTGCCCTGTGAGGGATGCCGTCGACGCCGGTCTTGGCGACGTTGACCGGCGTGGCCGTCTCCTCGCCGGTGCCGGTGTCCCGGGTCGTCAGCGAGATCTGCTGCGCGCCCGGATGCTTGAGCGTCGTGTCAGGCGCCGAGAGGGACGTGGTGAACGCGCCGGTCGCGTCGGTGTCGGCGCTGTAGGTCGTTCCGCCGATCGTCAGCGTGACGATCGAGTTCGGGGTGTAGCCCGAGCCGGTGATGCCGATCGTCCCGCCCTCGGCGTAGCACTCCTGGTCGATGGCGATGGCAGCCGCCGACGCGCTCGCCGGCGCGCTGAGGACCGCTGTCACCAGCGCTGTGAGCACGGCGTATCTGGCTGTCATGGCGCGATACTGCCAGCCGGAGGAGACGGTGCCAATAGGGCCGCCAGATCCTCCGGCTCGGTGACCGGGCGCTGGCATGCGAAATGCTCGCACACGTAGGCGGCGGCGCGCCCGTCGACGGGCTCGCGGCCGCTGAGCAGCGGGATCGCCTCGTCGGGGCCCTCACCTCCCGCGAGGACCAGCCCGGGGCGCAGCGCCGACCGGACGACCGCGGCGAGCTGCGCGACGCCGTCGGCGGGGCCGACCAGCGCGACCTCGCGCACGGTGCGCAGGTGGAAGTCGATCGCGCGCAGCAGGTGGCCGAACGCGGTCGGGTGGCGCGGCGCGATCTCGTGCAGCAGGCGCAGCTGGCCCACGGCGTGGCGCTCGTAGTCGTGCTCGCCGGTCAGCGCGCTCAGCCGCAGCAGCCCGAATGCGGCCGACTGAGCCACCCGACGGGATCGGCGCGTCCTCGAGGTCCTTGCGCCGCGCGAGCGAGCTGCTCGTGGTCGTCCGACGTCGAGAAGAACCCGCCGTGCTCGGGATCGCCGAAGCGCGCCACGATCTCGTCGGCGAGCGCGCGCGCCTCGGTGAACCAGCGCGGCTCGAACGTCGCCTCGTAGAGATCCAGCAGCGCCTCGAGCAGGAACGCGTGGTCCTCGAGGTAGGCGTTGAGCTTCGCCTCGCCGCGCGTTGAACGTGCGCAGCAGCCGGCCGCGGTCGTCGCGCATCCGCGTGAGGACGAAGTCGGCGGCCGCGCGCGCGGCATCCAGGAAGTCCGCGCGGTGCAGGACCGCGCCGGCGTCGGCGAACGCGCTGATCATCAGCGCGTTCCAGCCCGCAAGCCGCTTGTCGTCCAGTCCCGGCCACACGCGCGTGTCGCGGCGCTCCAGCAGGCGCGCCCGCACGCGCGCCCGGGTCCCGTCGTCGAGTGCCGGCCCCCTCGCAGTCAGGTGGTTGGCGCCCTCGTGGTTGCCGCGGCGCGTCGCCTCGAAGTGCGCGATCGCCGCCTCGGCGTCGTCGCCGAGCAGCTCCTCGAGCTCGTCGAGCGACCACACGTAGAACTTGCCCTCGACGCCCTCGGAGTCCGCGTCGAGCGCGCTGTAGAAGCCGCCCTCGGGCGCGCGCATCTCGCGCAGCGCCCATTCGAGCGTCTCCTCGCACGTGCGGCGCAGGATGGGGTCGCCGCTGACCTGCCAGCCGTGCAGGTACGCGCGCGCGAGCAGCGCGTTGTCGTAGAGCATCTTCTCGAAGTGGGGGATCGACCCAGCGCGTGTCGACGCTGTAGCGGGCGAAGCCGCCGCCGACCTGGTCGAAGAGCCCGCCCGAGGCCATTGCGCGCAGCGTCGCGATGCTCATGCGCTCCTCGCCGCGGGCCAGCAGGAAGTCGATCGTCGATGCGGCGGGGAACTTCGGAGCCGCGCCCCAGCCGCCGTAGTGGGCGTCGAACAGCTGCTCGAGGTTCTCGACCGCGCGGTCGAGCCCGGACTGCTGGATCGGCTCGGCGCTCGGCTCCAGCAGGGCGCCGCCCGCCAGTCGCCTGGCCATCTCGCTACCGCGCTCGCGGATCTCGTCGCGGCGCTGCTGCCACGCGTCGGCGACGGCGCCGAGCACCTGGCGCCACGACGGCATGCCGTGGCGCGGCTCGGGCGGGAAGTAGGTGCCGCCGTAGAACGGGATCTGCTCGGGCGTCAGGAACGCGTTCAGCGGCCAGCCGCCCTGCCCGGTCATGGTCTGCACGGCCTCCATGTAGATGGCGTCGACGTCCGGGCGCTCCTCGCGGTCGACCTTCACGCACACGAACAGCTCGTTCATCACGCGCGCGGTCTCCGCGTCCTCGAAGGACTCGCGCTCCATGACGTGGCACCAGTGGCACGACGAGTAGCCGATCGAGACCAGCAGCGGCCGGTCCTCATCGCGTGCCCGGCGCAGCGCCTCGTCGCCCCACGGCAGCCAGTCGACGGGGTTGTCCTTGTGCTGCAGGAGGTAGGGCGAGGTCTCGCGTGCGAGGGAGTTGGCCACGCCCGGCAGGCTACCCCTGGCGCAGCGCGGGGAACGGCGGGAGCCGCAGGGGCCAGTCGCGTGCGATGCGCACGCGGGCGGCGTTGGCCTTGAGCTTCACCTTGTGGCCGCCCAGCCGGCCGGTTGCGCGACCGTCGGCGTGGAACGTGATCCGGCCGTGCGGCGCGCCGCGGCCCGACACGGTCACCGTCGTCGAGCTCGTATCGCTGAGGCGGTACAGGCCGGAGACCGCGATGCGCGGGACGTATGCGATGCGCTTGAGGAGGATCCCGCTGCTCGTGAACCGCGCGTAGCCGCTGCGCAGGCCGCCGACGCGTGAGCCGGCGCGCGGCGTGTGCCCGGCCGCCAGGGCGTCGCCGATGAAGTGGCGGCGAACGTCGTCGAGCGTCTCGGCGACGGCGTTGACGGCCTTGATCGTGCGGTTGCGCCCCGGCACGCGCGAGAGCTTCGTCGGCGCGACGGGCGTCGGGAAGAACAGGTTCTGCGTCGGTGCGCACGGCGACGGCTGCTGGCCCGCGAAGAACGCGGTGACCGCGTCCTTGCCGCACGTCGACAGGTCGCTGCCGAGCACCGAGTGCCCGGTGTGCGGGATCGCCACGACCGTGGCGCCGCCGACCGCGCCGGCAACGGCCTGGCCGTCCTCGAGCGGGGTGCGCAGGTCGGCCTGGCCCTCGAGCACGAGCGTCGGGACCTGCGGCAGCGGCCCGAGCCGCGTCGGGTGCCGGCGATGCCACGGGCCACCCGACGCACAGCGGGATCAGCTCGCCGCGCAGCGCGATGCTGCGGTTGAACGGCCGCACGGTGGCCGGAGCGAGGGCGGTTGCCGCGGCCGTGGCCTGGCGCGCGCGCGTCGGCGGGTCGGCGTTGCGGTCCCACGGGAACAGGGTCTCTTCGCAGCGCGTGGTCGCGAGCAGGGCATCGCTGTCCGCGCTGCTCGCCGCCTGCATCCCGTTGATCTCGTTGAGCCCCTCGGCGCGCGCCGCGAGGCGCAGCAGGGGCGTACGGTCGCCGTGCAGCGCGCTGTGGACCGAGCTCGGCAGCTCGGAGCGAAGCGTCGGGTTCGTGTCGCCTCCGAGCGCGATCTGCAGCATCGTCAGGTCGCTCATCGCCAGCTTGACGTGACGGCCGTGGCCGTTGACCACGCTGCCGCTCAGCCGCTGCTTGGCCAGCCGCCCGACCATCCGCGCGAGCTCGCCCGTGGGATCGGACGTGATGCCTCGGCAGTCGCCGCCCGAGCACAGCTCGGTCAGGACGCGCCGCGTGGCGGCGAACGTCGAGCGATGGAACGGATCGGGCCCGTCCGGGCGGACGACCGAGTCGAGGATCAGGCCCTCGACGTGGCTCGGGTAGCGGGCGGCGTACTCCGCAGCCACCTTCGTCCCGTACGAGACGCCGTAGATCATCAGCTTGTCGTAGCCCGACGCCTGCCGGATGGCCTCGATGTCGTCGACGCTCTGCGACGTCGTGTACAGGCCGCGTGCCGGCCCGATCTGCGGCGGCGCAGCGCTGCGCGTCGGTGGCGATCGAGCCGCTGGAGTGGCCGGGCAGCAGCGCCGTGCACTGCAGCGGGCCGGACGCGCCGGTGCCGCGCTGGTCGAACACGAGCAGGTCGCGATCCTGCAGGCCGGCGCCCATCACGGAGGCGAAGTCCTCGGCAAGCGGGAGCGCGGCCTGGCCCGGGCCGCCGGCGAGCGTCAGCAGCGCCTTGTGCTCGGGATTCGAGCTGGCGCGCGCCCGCGTCACGACGAGCGCCACCGAGCCCGGGATCGCTCCGCTGCGGTCGAGCGGGACCGTGAGCGTCCCGCATTCGAAGCCGGCGCGCGACTGGCACGCGCCGTAGGCGATCGTGTCGGCGCGAGCCGCGGCGGGCACCGACAGCGCGGCACAGCTCAGGACCGGGAGGAGCAGGCGGCGGGCGCGCATCCAGCGAACCAAGGTAGCGTGACGATCCATGCCGCACCATCGTCAGCCCGTGACCGCCGTGGGCGCTCCCGCCGCCATCGGGCCATACAGCCATGCCGTCTCCGCCGCCGGGCTCCTCTTCTGCTCGGGCCAGATCCCGCTCGATCCCGACAGCGGCGAGCTGGTCGGCGACACGCCCGCCGAGCAGGCCGTCCGCTGCCTGGACAACCTGAAGGCCGTCTGCGCCGCCGCGGGCGCGACGCTCGACGACGCCGTGCGGCTGACGGTCTACATGACCGATCTCGGCGCGTTCGCCGAGGTCAACGAGGCCTACGCGGAGTACTTCCAGGCCGATCCGCCCGCACGCGTGGCGATCGGCGTGGCGGCGCTGCCGAAGGGCGCGCAGGTCGAGATCGACGCGGTCGTCGCGCTTCCGGGCTGATCGCGACCGAACGGTGGTCAGACCTGACCGTCACGGCCGAGGATGTGGCTCGCGCCCGCGCCGCCGTCGGCGACGTGGCGCGGCACACCCCGGTCCTGCCCTCGGCGACGCTGAGCGAGCGCGCCGGCGGTGCGAACGTCCTGCTGAAGGCCGAGTCGCTGCAGCGCACGGGGTCGTTCAAGATCCGCGGCGCGCTGAACAAGCTCGCGGCGGTGGGGGAGGCATGCAGCCGCGGCGTCGTCTGCGGGAGCGCCGGCAACCACGCCCAGGCGCTGGCGTTCGCCGCTCGGGCGCGCGGCGTGCCGTGCGAGGTCTTCATGCCCGCCGATGCGTCGATCGGCAAGGCCGAGGATGCGCAGGCGTTGGGCGCGACGGTTCGGCTGGCGGGCGCCGCGGTCGACGACTGCGTCGCGGCGGCCAGGGAGCGCGCGGCGGAGACCGGCATGGTCTTCGTCCACCCGTTCGACGATCCCGACGTCGTCGCAGGCCAGGGCACGCTCGGCCTCGAGCTGCTCGACGACGTCCCGGGTCTCGCCAAGGTCATCGTGCCGATCGGCGGCGGCGGGCTGTCCAGCGGCGTCGCGATCGCGGTCAAGTCCGCCCGGCCCGGACGTCGAGGTCGTCGGCGTTCAGGCCGAGACCGTCGCCCCGTTTCCGGCGTCGCTGCAGGCGGGCAAGCCGGTCGATGCGCCGCAGGCCCTGACGATCGCGGACGGCATCGCGGTCAAGCGGCCAGGCGAGCTCACGCTTGGCCTCGTCGCGCAGTGGGTCGACGACGTCGTCGTCGTCGCCGAGGACGACATCGCCGAGGCGATGGTGATGCTGATGGAGAAGGCCAAGCTCGTCGTCGAGGGAGCGGGCGCCGTCGGGGTCGCCGCGCTCCTGTCCGGCGCGACGCACGCCTCGCCCGAGGGTGCGACGGTCGTGGTGCTCAGCGGCGGCAACGTCGACGCCGGGCTGCTCGCGGTGGTCGCGCGCCGCCACGAGACGCTCGTCGGGACGGCGCATCGTCGTCCTCACACGCGTGCCGGACCGGCCCGGGCGCGCTCGCCGGGCTGCTCGACTGCGTCGCCGAGGCGGGAGCGAACATCGTCGAGGTCTCGCACCTGCGCGAGGGCGTCGACCTGCACGTTCGCGAGACGGCGGTCCAGCTGATCATGGAGACGCGCGGCAAGGAGCACGCCGCGGAGGTCCTGGACGCGATCGCTCGGGGCGGCTACGTCGCGGGGATCATTCGGGGGTGACGTAGGCGCCCGAGAGGCCGCCGTCGACGAGGAACGTCGTGGCGGTCATGAACGACGACTCGTCGGAGGCGAGGAAGAGCACCCCGTTGGCGATCTCGTCGGTGCGCCCAAAGCGCCCCATCGGGACATGCACGAGCCGGCGCTGTGCCTTCTCCGGGTCCTTCGCGAACAGCTCGCGCAGGAGCGGCGTGTCGATCGGCCCCGGGCACAGCGCGTTCACCCGCACGCCGCGGCGCGCGAATTCGACGCCGAGCTCGCGCGTCAGCGACAGCACGCCGCCCTTGGACGCGGTGTAGGAGATCTGCGACGTCGCGGCGCCCATCACCGCCACGAACGATGCGGTGTTGATCACCGATCCGCCGCCGCCCTCGAGCAGGTACGGGATGCCGTGCTTGCAGCACAGGAACACCGACTTGAGGTTGACGTCCTGGACCCGCTGCCACGCCTCGAGGCTCGTCTCGAGCACCGACGTGTCGTCGTCGGGGGAGATGCCGGCGTTGTTGAAGAGCACGTCGACGCGGCCGAACTCCTCGCGCACCTGCGCGTACATCTGGCTGACGGCGAACTCCTCGGTGACGTCGACGGCGAGCGACAGATCGCCCGGCGCGCCCTCGAGCAGGTCGACCCCCACGACCTTCGCGCCCTCGCGCTGGAAGGCCTCGACGGTCGCGGCGCCGATGCCGCCCGGCCGCTCCCGTGATCACGCACACCTTCCCGTCCAGGCGACCCGCCATCGTCATTCCTCCGTCGCGTAGAAGATCGTCTTGACCTCGGTGTAGTGGTCGAGCGCGTGCGGGCCGAGCTCGCGCCCGTAGCCCGACTGCTTGAACCCGCCGAACGGCGTCGTCACCCGCACCGACGAGTTCGAGTTCAGCGAGAGGTTGCCGCTCTCGATCGCGCGCGCGACGCGCAGCGCCCGCGCGCCGTTGCGCGTCCAGACCGAGCCGCTCAGCCCGTAGATCGTGTCGTTGGCCAGGCGGATCGCCTCGGCCTCGTCGCGGAACGGGATCACGGTGGCGACCGGGCCGAAGATCTCCTCGGTCGCGGCGCGGTCGGTCGGCGCCACGGGGCACAGCACGGTCGGCGCGAACCAGTAGCCCGGGCCGTCCGGCGCGCTGCCCCGGATCGCGACCGGCGCGTCGTCGGGCACGAAGGACGCGACCGACTCGCGCTGTCCGGCGCTGATGAGCGGCCCCATCTCGGTCGCCTCGTCGAGCGGGTCGCCGACCTTCAGTGCGTCGACGGCCTCCTCGAGCGCGTCCATGAACCGATCCATCGCCGGCTGCTCGACGAGGATCCGCGAGCGCGCGCAGCAGTCCTGGCCGGCGTTGGCGAACATCGCGCCCGGCGCGGCCGCGGCCGCGCGCTCGAGATCGGCGTCCGCGAAGATCACGTTGGCCGACTTGCCGCCGAGCTCGAGCGTGACGCGCTTGATCGTCTGCGCGGCACCGGCCGCGATCGACGCGCCGACCTCCGTCGAGCCCGTGAACGCGATCTTCGCCACGTCGGGGTGCTCGACGAGCCGCGTGCCGCACGTCCGGCCCGGGCCGACGACGACGTTGACGACGCCCTCCGGGATGCCCGCCTCGAGCGCGAGCCCCTCGAAGCGCATCGCGGTCAGCGGCGTCAGCTCAGCCGGCTTGAGCACGACCGTGTTGCCCGCGGCGAGGGCGGGCGCGAGCTTCCACGCCGCGATCGCCAGCGGGAAGTTCCACGGCGTGATCAGCCCGACGACGCCGAGCGGCTCGCGGAACGTCATCGCGATGCCGCCGGCCACCGGGATCGTGTCGCCGAGGTTGCGCTCGACGCCACCGGCGTAGTAGCGGAACGTCTCGGCGACCATCCCGATCTCGCCGCGCGCGTCGCCGATCGGCTTGCCGGCGTTGCGCGCCTCCAGCGTGGCGAGCTCCTCGAGGCGGTCCTCCACGAGCGCGGCGACGCGCAGGAGCAGGCGCGCCCGGTCGCCCGGGGCGATCGCCGACCAGGCCGGGAAGGCGGATTTCGCGCGGGCGACCGCCGCATCCACCTCCTCGACACCTGCGCGCGGGACCGTCTCGAGCACGCCCTCCGTGGCGGGCTCGAGAACCTGCAGCGTGTCGGTCATGGCCTTACGGGGAGGCCGGCCCCGGCGCCGGAGCGCCGCCAAGCTCGGCATCGAGCTCGGAGATCGTGTGCCGCGGGCCGGTGAACGTCCGCTTCGCGCTCACGAGCCACCAGATGCCGACGATCAGGAGCAGGCCGCCGGTCACCAGCGGCGCGTAGTTGACGAACTTCCAGTCGAACTCGTCGCGCCATGGCACGCCCGCGGGCGTGGTCGGCAGGATGAAGATCACGGTGATCAGCGCGACCCAGACGGTCGCGAACGGGTTCATCCAGCGGTACTTGCGGCCGTTGTTCCAGGGACCCGCCTCGAAGGCGTCGCCCATGCGCCAGCGCAGGAAGATCGGGATCACGTAGGCCACGTACAGCCCGATCACCGCGATCGAGACCACCGCGTAGAACGCGATCGGCACCGGCCCGACGCCCTCGACCGTGGTCGGCGTGTAGGCCGGGATGGTGATGATGCCCGCGCAGACCGCCATGAAGATCACGGCGTTGAACGGCAGCCGCTTCTGGTTGACGCGGCTCCAGATCCGCCAGCCCGGGATCGCCCCGTCGCGGCTGAACGCGTAACACATGCGCGAGGCGCTGGTCAGGCAGGCCATGCCGCAGAACAGCTGGCCGACCGAGGAGATCAGCAGCACCGTCTTGAGCGAGCCGGTGCCGAGCGCCTCGGTCAGCAGCGGGATCGAGCCGCCGTTGCCGGACTTCGGGCTCTGCGCCGCGAACGTGATCGCGAGCAGCAGCACGTAGCCGATGACCGCCGAGTAGAAGATCGAGCGCCACACGCCCTTCGCCGCATTCTCGGCGGCCCCGTGCGTCTCCTCTGAGATGTGCGCACACGAGTCGAATCCTGTGATCGTGTACTGCGTCAGCAGGAATCCGAGTGGCAGCACGTAGAACCAGAACATCCCCATGCCGAAGCCGGAGTTGTTCAGGCGCTCGGTGAACACGAAGTCGAAGCTCGCGTGGTGCGACGGGGCGATGACGAGGATCGCGATGACGACCGTCACGCCGATCACGTGCCACCAGACCGAGATCGAGTTGAACAGCGCGACGAGGTGCGAGGTGAAGATGTTCACCACCGCGTGGAGCGCCAGAATCACAAGGAACAGCCAGAACGTGCCGTGCAGGAACGCTGTGCCGGTCTCCTCACCGTTGAAGAGGTTGATCTTGAACAGCCCGAGCGTCGTGTTGGTGAAGGTCGCGCAGCCGTAGTCGACCGACGCGGTCACGGCCACGAGGCCGATCAGGTTCAACCAGCCGGTGAACCAGCCCCAGCCCGCGCCCCCGAGCTTGGATGCCCACCAGTAGATGCCGCCGGCGGTCGGATAGGCCGACACGAGCTCCGACATGCAGAAGCCGATGATCAGGATCGGGATCGAGATCAGCGGCCAACCCCACGAGATCGCGATCGGGCCGCCGTTGTTCCACGCCTGTCCATAGGTCGTGAAGCAGCCGGCGAGGATCGAGATGATCGTGAACGAGATCGCGAAGTTCTGGAACCCGCTCCAGCTACGGTCCAGATCCTGCTTGTAGCCCATCTCGGCGAGCCGCTGTTCGTCGCGGTCCTGAATGGTCGTGCTCATCCGCAGTACCTCTCCTCGGGGCGTGGGATTAAGGCAAAAGGTGCGGGGGTCCGTCCTTTGGCGCGCGACTGTACGCCCGCGTCAGGACAGATGTCAACCCTGGATGCCGCGCTCGCCTTCGAGGGCGCCGATCACCTCGCGCCACCACGCGCGCTCGGCGTCCGTGGCCGCGCGTTCGAGCCGCTTGCGCGCTGCCTCCTGCAGCTGGCGCGCGGAGCCGATCGCCTTGATCGGGCCCGTGTACGCGCAGCGGCCGTCGGCGAGGACCACGAGCGCTCCCGGCACGTCGCGGCGGGTGCGAAGGCGGTCGATCACCTCGAGCCCGTTGACCGTCTCGGGCGCCGCCGGGTCGCCCTCGTCGGGGCGCCAGCGCCCGGTGGAGAAGATCGAGACCGCGCGCGCGCCGATGGGCCGCTCGGGACGGGGCGCGATCGGTCCCTCGCGCCAGCGCTTGCGAAGCGCGGCAAAGTCGACCGCCGCCTCCTGGCGGACCAGGACGTGCAGGTGGTCGCCGGCCTCGATGACGGTGGAGCCGCGCGGCGGGATCGCCTGGTCGCCGCGGACGATCAGGTTCAGCAGCGCGTCGCGCGGGAGTCCGAGGTCGCGGACGGGGTGGCCGACCGCGGCGTCGCCGGGCGACACCGCGTACTGCACGACCTCGGCGCCCAGCCGCCGGACCGCGCCCGCCTCCAGCAGCGGCGCCGGCAGCGCCTGCTCGTCGCTCGTGGCGCCCAGGAGCCGGGCGAACGGCTCGAACGTCGCGCCCTGCAGCACGGTGCTCAGCACGACTGCGAAGAACACGATGTTGAAGACCTTCTCGCCCTGGGCGACGCCGTCGATCACCGGGAACGTGGCGAGCACGACCGGCACCGCGCCACGCAGGCCGGCCCAGCCGAGGACGAGCCGCTCGCGTACCTGGAAGCCGCCGAAGGGAAGCGCGAGCGTCACCGCCAGCGGGCGTGCGACCGCCGCCGCCACGAGCGCCACGACCGTGCCCTCGACCGCGACGTCGCCGAGCTTCGATGGGAACACGAGCAGGCCGAGCGTGAGGAACATCCCGAGCTGCGCGACCCACGCCAGCCCCTCGTGGAACGTCACGATCGTGCGCCGGGCCGGGATGTCGCTGCTGCCGAGCGTCAGCCCGCACAGGTAGACGGCGAGGAACCCCGACCCGTGCGCGGCGTCGGCGGCCCCGTATGCGATCGCCGCTGTGGCGAGCGACGCCACCGGGTACAGCCCCGCCGAGCCGAGCCGCACGCGGTGTAGGGCGCGGCTCGCCGCGACGCCGGTCAGCCCGCCGATGACCGCGCCGATCGCCAGCTCCTGCACGAACAGCAGCGCCATGTCGGCGATTCCGTAGTCGTCGCGCTGCAGCCAGCGCACGAAGCCGATCACCAGGATCACGGCGACCGGGTCGTTCACGCCGGCCTCGCCCTCGAGCGTCCGGGCGAGCCGGCGCTTGAGCGTCGATTGGCGCAGCACGGCGAAGATCGCCGCGCCGTCGGTGCCCGCGACGATCGACCCTACGAGCATCGCCTGGAGCGCCGAGAAGTCGAACAGCCACCACGCCACGAGCCCGGTCAGGACCGCGGTCAGGATCGTTCCGACGATCGCGAGCGACAGCGCGGGCCACATCACCGGCCGCAGCTCGCCGATGCTCGTCGCGAGGCCGCCCTCGAACAGGATCAGGCTCAGGGCGACGATCCCGATGTCGCGCGCCAGCTCGTAGTCGTCGAACGCGATCCAGCCGAACCCGTCCGAGCCGACGGCCATCCCGATGCCCAGGAACGCCACGAGTCCCGGCACCCGCAGGCGCCCCGCGAGCAGGGAGGCGCCGAGCGCCGTTGCCAGGAGCGCCCCCGCGACGAGGATCATCGTCCCGGCTTCCACCGGGGAAGGATCGCAGGAGGCGGGGCAGCTCCTGCATCGCCGCCTGCGCGAAGCGCCGCGAGCCGACGTGTGCTGTCGAGCGCGGGCCCGGGGACACGAATACTTCAGTCGGGGCCCACGCGCGGCGCCCGCCGCAAGCGTGAGCCGTCAGCCGGGAAGCAGGCCGGCCAGCACGTGCTCGGTGCCGAGCAGGTGGTCGGCCATCAGCTGCGTCGCGCCCGGCGCGTCGCGGCGGCGTACCGCGGCAAGGAGCCGTGCGTGCTGGTCGTTGGAATGCCCGAGAACCTCGGCTGGGTGCGCGATGTAGGCGATCAGGTCGGTCATCTCAGACTGGGCGTCGGTCATCGCCGCGATCAGCCGGATCGAGCCGGTCGCCTCCGCCAGGCCGATGTGGAAGCGCACGTCGGCCTGGCGGTAGGCGCCGAAGTCGTCGACGACCTCGTCCATCTGCGCGACGAGCTCGTCGAGCGGCGCGAGCGCGTCGGCGCGTCGCGCGTTCGGCGGCGATCGCCGCGACGCCCAGCTCGATTGAGCGACGCACGTCGCACGCGTCCCGCCAATGGGCCAGCAGCTCGCGCGAGGGTGGGTCGGCGGGCGGCGGGCGGTCGGACACGAAGGTCCCGCCGCCGCGGCCGCGGACCGCATGCAGGTGCCCGGACTGGACGAGCGCCGTGAGTGCCTGGCGCAGCGTGGAGCGCGACACGCCCAGCCGCGCGCACAGCTCGCGCTCGGCCGGAAGCTGCGCGCCCGGCTCCAGCAGGCCGAGCTTGATGGCGGTTCCCAGCCGCTCGAGCGTCTCCTCGAACGCCGTCTGGGACCGCACCGGCGCGTAGATCGCCTCGGGGGTCGCCGGAGCGGCGGGAGCCGGAGGCCTCACAGCCGTTCGAACCCCCGGACGCGCTCCCAGTCGGTGACGGCCGCTTCGAACGCGGCGAGCTCGACGTTGGCGTTGTTGAGGTAGTGGTCGCAGACCTCGTCGCCGAACGCCGAGCGGACCAGTGCGCTCGTGGCGAACAGGTCGCGCGCGTCACGCAGCGTCGTCGGCAGGTGCGGCTTGTCCGAGGTGTACGCATTGCCCTCCAGCGCGGGTTCGAGTTCCAGCTCGGCGTCGACCCCGGCCAGGCCCGCGGCGATGAGGCCGGCGAGCGCGAGGTAGGGGTTGACGTCGGCGCCCGGAGCGCGGCACTCGAACCGCCGCCCCGCGCCGTGGCCGATGACGCGCAGCGAGCACGTGCGATTGTCACGTCCCCAGGCGACGGCGGTCGGCGCGAACGAGCCCGCGGCGAAGCGCTTGTAGGAGTTGACGTTCGGAGCGAGGAACAGCGTCAGCTCGCGAAGGTGCGCGAGCTGCCCGGCGAGGAAGGCGTCGAACAGCTTCGGGTCCGTGTCGAAGAGGTTGTTGCCGCCGGCGTCCTGCAGCGACACGTGGATGTGGCACGAGCTGCCCTCGCGCTCGTCGTACTTGGCCATGAACGTGATCGACATGCCCTCCTGCGCGGCGATCTCCTTGGCGCCCGTCTTGTAGATGACGTGCTCGTCGGCGGTGCGCAGCGCGGGGCCGTAACGGAAGTTGATCTCGTGCTGGCCGAGGTTGCACTCGCCCTTGGAGTCCTCGACCTTCATGTTGGCCGCCGCCATGTCGTTGCGGATCCGGCGGATGAGCGGCTCGACGCGCGACGTCCCGATCAGCGAGTAGTCGACGTTGTAGAGGTTCGCCGGCGTCATGTTGCGATAGCCCGAGGTCCAGCCGTCCTCATAGGAGTCGCGGAACACGATGAACTCGAGCTCCGTTCCGGCGTAGGCCTGCCAACCGCGCTCGGCGAGGCGCTCCAGCTGCGCGCGCAGGATCTGGCGCGGCGACGCGACGACCGGCCCGCCGTCGAGCCAGTGCAGGTCCGAGAGGCACAGCGCGGTCCCCGGGTGCCACGGCGTGATCCGCAGCGTGTCCATGTCGGGGCGCATCTCGAAGTCGCCGTAGCCGCGCTCCCAGGAGCTCATCGCATAGCCGCCGACGGTGTTCATCTCGACGTCGACCGCGAGCAGGTAGTTGCACGCCTCGGCGCCGTGCTCGGCGACCTCGGCGAGGAAGTGCTGCGCCGTCAGGCGCTTGCCCTGCAGTCGGCCCTGCATGTCGCAGAGGGCCAGGACGACGGTGTCCACCGCGCCTCGCTCGACATCGGCTTTGAGCTCCTCGAGGCGCATGGGCCGGGAAGGTACTCGCCCCGGTCCTTTTGACGCAAGGTCGCTGTCGTGGTACTGGTCTGAACCAATGCTGCGCCGGCCGCATCGCGATTCGCCGCTTCCCGTCTGGGCTCAGATCGAGGACGCGCTCGCGGCGCGCATCAGCAACGGCGAACTGCGGGTCGGCGACCGCCTGCCCGCCGAGCGCGAGCTCGCCGACGAGCTCAACGTGAGCCGCGGCACGATCCGTCAGGCGCTCGACGCGCTCGCTGCACGCGGGTTGGTGGAGCGCGGCGTCGGCCGCGGGACGTTCGTCGCCGCGGGCAAGGTCGACGTGCACCTGCACGACGTTGCAGGGTTCACCGAGCAGATGGCTCGCGCGGGCGTGCAGGCGCATGCGCGCGTGCTGCGTGCCGGCGTCTGCTCTGCGCCCGGCAGGGTGGCCGCCGCGCTGGGCCTCGACGAGGGCGCCCCGGTCGTGCGCATCGAGCGGCTGCGGCTCGCCGGCCGCCTGCCGGTGACGCTCGAGGACTCGTGGATCCCATCGGAGCGCTTCCCCGGCATCGAGGACCTCGACCTGCGCGGCTCGATCTATCAGCTGATGCGCGACCTCTACGACCACGCACCGGTGCGCGTGGTCGAAGCGCTCGAGCCGGTTGTCGCGCAGGCGCACAGCGCGGAGGCGCTCGGCGTCGCGGCCGGCTGCGCGCTGATGCTCGTCGAGCGCACCGCCTACGACGCCGACGGCGTCGCGGTCGAGTACGCGCGCGACCTGCACCGCGGCGATCGCGCGCGGTTCCTGGTCGAGGCGGCAGCCCCGCTGCCGGTCACCTGATCAGGCCGAGGCGCAGCGCGATCGCGACCGCATGGACGCGGTTGTCGGCGCCGAGCTTGCGGATCGCGTTCTCGGCGTAGGAGCGGACGGTCGCGGGGGAGAGGAACAGCTCCTTGCCGACGCCGTCGGTCGTCAGGCCGTTGGCCAGGCGCTGCAGGACCTGGGATTCGCGCTCGCTGAGCGGTGAGGCCGCCGCGGGCTCGCGCCTCCCCAGCGCGGCCCCGAGCATCGCGTCGACGTAGGGCCGTCCGGCGTGGACGGCTCGCACCGCGCGGACGAGGTCCTGCGTCGGTCCGCTCTTGACGACGAAGCCGCTCGCGCCCGCGTCGAGCGCCGACTCGAGGGTCTCCGGCTCGGCGTTGCCGGTGTAGACGATCACGGCCGGGGCGCCGGGGCGCGCCGTGATCTGGCGGCAGCACTCGAGGCCGTCGATCGTGGGCATCGTGAGGTCGACGATCGTGACGTCCGGCCGCCGGCGCTCGGCGAGCTCGAGCAACTCGCGACCGTCCCGTGCCTGCCCGATGACGCGCAGGTCGTCCTCGGCCTCGAGCACGGCCACCAGCCCCTTGCGAAGCGCCTCGTGGTCGTCGCCGACCACGCACCGGATCTCCTGCGTGTCCAACCTGGCCCCCTGCCGCCGTGGACGTCTGTACGACAAGGGTACGCGGGAGCAGGGCATGGATTCCAGCCCCCCGGGCACGTTTTGCGGAGGTTTGCGGCGAGAACTGCAACGCGGGCGAGTCGCCTATCCCCAGAAAAGGGGTGCAAGACACCGCAAACTGCGGAGACTGCGACTGACGCGGGATGCCGATGCTCCCCGCATGGCACCGATCGTCCTCGATCTCAGGCAACACCCGACGCTTCGTGAAGTGCGCTGCGAGTGCGCGCGATGCGGCGTCCACGCCACCGGCTGGCGGGCCTACTCACTCGGCGCGTCGTGCCGCAACTGCGGCAGCCACGACATGCGGCCCGTTCACGTGGTCGCCCCGAAGCCCTGAGCAGCCGCGATTGACTTCCCGCCCACGCGGCGGGTAGCGTCGGATTGGACCAGACCAATCCTGTGTCGCTGCCCGACCCCGTCACCCTGCTGGACGAGCTCGAGCCCGTTCTCGGGGCGCGCGGCAGCGAGCCGCAGGCGCTCGACGGCGGCATCACGAATCGCAACTACCGCGTCGTCATGGGCGGCGAGGACTACGTCCTGCGGATCTGCGGCAAG
Source organism: uncultured Actinomycetes bacterium (assembly GCA_963794105.1). GTDB lineage: Bacteria > Actinomycetota > Thermoleophilia > Solirubrobacterales > Solirubrobacteraceae > AC-49. Next base: position 17,850 of record CAWCEB010000148.1, read on the forward strand.
GACACGTCGGTCCTTGGCATCGACCGGGACGCCGAGTGCGAGGCGACGATGGCCGCAGCGCGGATCGGCGTCGGCCCCGAGGTCGTCGTCTACCGCCCGGACCTCGAGGTGCTGGTCACGCGCTGGGTCGAGGGCCGCGTGGCGACCGCCGAGGAGCTGCGCAGCGCGCCGGTGCTCGAGCAGGTCGCCGCGGCGCTGCGCGCCGTCCACGGCGGGCCGCCGCTCGCGGCGAGCTTCGACGCGTTCGCGCTCGTCGGCGAGTACCGCGACGAGATCCTCGCGCGCGGCGGACGCGTGCCGGCCGGCTACGACGAGGCCGCGGAGGCGGCCGAGCGAATCGCGGGCATCCTGCGGGGCCCCGACCACGAGCCGGTCCCGTGTCACAACGACCTGCTGACCGCGAACTTCCTGTTCGACGGCGACAGCGTGCGGATCGTCGACTGGGAGTACGCGGGCATGGGCGACCGGTTCTTCGATCTGGGCAACCTGGCGGTGAACAACGGCCTGGGCGCCGACGAGGAACGGCGCCTGCTCACCGCCTACTTCGGCGGAGCTCCGTCGCCGCGGCGGATGGCCGCGCTGCGCCTGATGCGCGTCATGAGCGATTTCCGCGAGGCGATGTGGGGCGCCGTGCAGGACGTCGTGAGCGAGCTGGAGTTCGACTACGGCGCCTATCGCGACGAGCACTTCGGGCGGCTGCTTGCGGCGATCCGCGCTCCCGAGTTCGAAGGGAGCCTCGCCGATGCCGCGACCGCGTGAGCTGCCCGACCGCGCGCGCATCGTGATCGTGGGCGGGGGCGTCGGCGGGTGCGCGATCGCCTACCACCTGGCCCAGCTGGGCGAGCGCGACGTCGTCCTGGTCGACCGCAACGAGCTCACCAGCGGCTCGACCTTCCATTCGGCAGGGCTCGTCGGCCAGCTGCGTGGCTCGGTCTCGCTGACGCGGATGATGATGGACTCGGTCGAGCTGTACCGGACGCTCGACTGCGGCTGGGTCGAGTGCGGCGGCATCCGGCTGGCGTGCACGCCCGAGCGCGAACAGGAGATCCACCGGCAGGTCGCGTGGGCGCGCACGTTCGGGTTGCCGCTGGAGCTGATCAGCCCGCAGGAGGCCCAGGAGCGCTTTCCGCTCATGGTCACCGACGGGGTGCGGGTCGGCTCGTTCCTGCCGACCGACGGATACCTCGATCCGTCGCTGCTCACCTATGCGCTGGCGGAGGGAGCACGCGCCGGCGGCGTGCAGATCTTCACGCACACGCGCGTGCACGCGATCGGCGTCGAGCACGGGCGGGTCACCAACGTGGACACGGAGTGGGGGACGATCGAGTGCGAGATCGTCGTCAACGCCGGCGGCATGTATGCCGCGGAGATCGGGCGGCTTGCCGGCGTGCGCGTGCCGATCGTGCCGTTCGCGCACGAGTACCTCGTGACGCAGCCGTTCTATGAGCGCACGCACCACCTGCCGACGCTGCGCGATCCCGACAACCTCGTCTACTACCGCGAGGAGGGGGAGGGGCTCGTCATGGGCGGCTACGAGCGCGACAGCGCGCCGTGGTCACTGGACGAGCACCTCGTCGACCGCATCCCGCCGGACTTCAACGGCCGCCTGCTGGAGGAGGACTGGCCGCGCTTCGAGGAGATCGCCGACGCGTCGAAGGTCCGCGTGCCGGCGATGGAGGACGTCAAGGTCACGCGGCTGATCAACGGTCCCGAGGCCTTCACGCCCGACAACGAGTTCTGCCTCGGCGAGAGCGAGGTGCGCGGCTTCTTCGTCGCGGCGGGCTTCTGCGCGCACGGGCTCGCGGGAGCGGGCGGGATCGGCAGGGTGATGGCGGAATGGATCGCCGAGGGCGAGCCGTCGTTGGACGTCTGGGAGATGGACATCCGGCGCTTCGGGCCGCACTACCGCTCGCCCTCCTACACGCTCAAGCGCGCCAAGGAGGTCTACGAGACCTACTACGACATCCGCTACCCCGGCGAGGAGCGCCAGGCCGGCCGGCCGCTGCGCGTCTCGAGCGCGTACGCATGGCACCGCGACCACGGCGCCGTCTTCGGCGAGAAGTCCGGCTGGGAGCGCGTCAACTGGTACGAGTCCAACGCGACAGGGGTGACAAATGGGTCAGACCCCAATGTCACCCCCCGGGGGTGGGCCGGGCAGAACTGGTCGCCCGCGATCGGGGTGGAGCACGTGGCGTGTCGCGAGCGCGCGGCGCTGTTCGACGAGTCGTCGTTCGCGAAGATGGAGATCGCCGGCCCGGGCGCCGCCGAGTTTCTCGAGGGCCTCTGCGACAACCGCGTCGCGCGCGACGTCGGCGCGATCACCTACACGCAGATGCTCAACCGCCGCGGGGGGATCGAGTGCGACTTCACGGTGACGCGCGTCGAGGAGGAGCTGTTCTCGATTGTCACCGGTACGGCGTTCGGGACGCACGACCTCGCGTGGATCCGCCGTCACCTTCCCGACGGCGGTTCCGTGCGCGTCAGCGACGTCACCGCGCGCTGGTCGTGCTTCGCGCTGTGGGGCCCGCGGGCGCGCGACATCCTCGCGCCGCTCACGCCCGATCCACTCGACTTCGGCTACATGCGGATGCGCGACATCGCGGTCGCCGACGTCCCGGTGCGCGCGCTGCGCGTCACGTTCGTGGGGGAGCTCGGGTGGGAGCTGTACTGCCCGGCGGAGTACGGCGCTGGGTTGTGGCGAACGCTGTGGGAGGCCGGCGAGCCGCACGGCATGGTCGCCGGCGGATACCGCGCAATCGACACGCTGCGCCTGGAGAAGGGCTACCGGGTGTGGGCCGCCGACATCACGCCGGACATCAACCCGCGCGAGGCCGGCCTGGGCTTCTGCGTCAAGACCGACAAGGAGTACATCGGTCGCGAGGCGCTCGATGCGCCAGCCGCGCGGCGCGCTGCGCTGCCTGCTGCTGGAGGACCCGAGCTCCATCGCGCTGGGCAACGAGCCGGTGCGGATCGGCGGCGAGATCCGCGGGCGCGTCACGTCTGGCGGCTACGGCCACACGATTGGGCGATCAATCGCCTACGCGTGGGTCCCGCCGGGCGTCGAGGTCGGTGAGCAGGTCGCGGTGGACATCTTCGGCGAATGGGTGCGCGGCGAGGTTGCCGCCGAACCGCTCTACGACCCGTCCGGCGCTCGCGTGCGCGATTGAAGTTTCCTGCAAACCGGGCCGATGAAGGTGGCCGTGAGCTGGCTCTGTCCCAACCCCGGCGATCGCGAGCGGCTGCTCGACATGGAGCAGCGCCTCAGCGGCGTGCGCGCGGCCGCATTCGGCGTGCTGACGGCCGCGATCCTCGTGAGCGCGCCATGGATGGGCTGGTGGCTCTTGATGCCGGTCGCTCGCCTGCGCGGTCGCTTTCGTCCTGGCGGGCCACGGACTGGCCAACAGCGCGCGGCCGGAATACCGCATCGCCTTCGTCTGGGTCTGCTCGCAGCTGACGATCGCGGCGTGCGTCTCGCTCACCGGCGGCGCCGACAGCCCCGGGCTCGCGTGGTTCGTCGTGCCGGTGATCACGCTGCCGGTGCGCTTCGGCACGCGCGGCGTCGCGGCCGGCGTCGGGCTGACCATCGCGCTGCTGCTCGCCGTCACGCTCGGCCTCGATTTCGCCGCGACGGTCCACGGGCCCGAGCACTTCCTGTTCCCGTTCGCCGCGATCACCGCCGTGGCGCTCATGTCGACCGCGCTGCTGAGCTCGGATCTCGAGCATCGCTCCGAAGCCGTCGTCGATCCGCTCACCGGCATGCTCAACCGCAACGCGCTCGTCACCCGCGTCGCCGAACTGGCCCAGCAGTCCGCGATCACGCAGGAGCCGGTCGCCCTGATCGTCGGTGACCTCGATCGCTTCAAGCTGATCAACGACGGTCACGGCCACTCCGCCGGAGACGCCGCGCTCAAGGATGTCGCGTACCGGATCCGCAAGCGCCTGCGCGCGTACGACCTCGCTTACCGCCTGGGCGGGGAGGAGTTCCTCGTCGTCCTGCCGGGTGCCAACGCCGACCATGCCGCCATCGTCGCCGAGGACCTGCGCGCCGCGATCGAGAGCATGCCCGTCGCCGGCCTGCACGCGACGATGTCATTCGGCGTTGCCGCCTCCTCGCCCGGGGACTTCGACTACGAGTCGGTCTTCGCCGAGGCCGACGTGGCGCTCTACGAGGCCAAGCACGCGGGCCGCAACTGCGTGCGCACGCGCGGCGCGCTCGCCCTCGCCGCGTAACGCGACTGCAGGGGCGGTCCCCGCAGTCGCATCCGCTAGCGTCGGCGGGGTGTCCGCCCTCGCCATCCGCCTGCGCGGCGTCGTCAAGCGCTTCGGGCCGATCACCGCGGTCGACGGCCTCGACCTCGACGTGCCCGAGGGCACTGCGTCGGCCTGCTCGGGCCCAACGGCGCGGGCAAGTCGACGACGATGCGGCTGCTCACCGCGCAGGCGATCGCCGACGAGGGCGAGATCGAGGTGCTCGGCTACGGGCTGCCCGGCGAGTCCAAGAGGCGCGCGCGCGAGATGGGCGTCGTGCCGCAGCTCGACAACCTCGACGTCGACGCTGACCGTCGAGCAGAACCTGCTCGTGTTCGCCCACCTCTACCGCGTGCCGCCGGCCGAGCGGCGCGGCGGCGATCGAGCGCGCGCTGCGAGATCGCGAACCTCAGCGACCGCCGCGACGCGAAGGTCGACGAGCTGAGCGGGCGGCATGCGCCGCCGGCTGCTGATCGCCCGCGCGCTCGTGCACCGGCCGCGGCTGGTGCTGCTCGACGAGCCGACCGTCGGGCTGGACCCGCAGGTGCGCCAGGAGCTGTGGGCGCTGATCGACCGGCTGCGCTCGCGAGGGCGACGTCGATCCTGATGTCGACGCACTACATCGAGGAGGCCGAGCGCCTCGCCGACACCGTCACGATCATGTCGCCACGGCAAGGCCGTCGCCGACGGCCGCCCGGCCGAGCTGGTCGCCGAGCACGCCGGGCCGCGAGGCGCGTCGAGGTCTACGGGCCGCCCGCGCGCCTGGCCGAGGTCGAGGCCGACGCGCGCGAGCGCGGCTGGCGCACGCGGCGCACCGGCACGAGCGTCACGATCCTGCGCGTCGACGCGCTCAACGGCGACGCTCCCCGAGGGCGAGCGGCGCGCCGGCCAACCTCGAGGACGTGTTCGTGCTGCTCACCGGCGAGGAGATCGCGTGATGCGCCGCCGCGCAGCGCCGCGCCTCGGCCGCCTCGAGCGCCCGGCGCTCGCCGGCGTGCTCGTGCGCGAGGTCATCAACTTCGGCTCGTTCTGGCGGTCGAGCGACGTTCTCGTCGACCGTCGAGCCGACGATCTACCTGCTGGCGTTCGGCTTCGGCTTCGGCTCGCTCGTGTCGCACGGTCGACGGGCTACGACTACGTCCAGTTCGTCGGGACGGGCACGGTGGCGACCGCGGTGCTGTTCACCTCGGTGTTCCCGGCGATGTTCGGGACGTTCGTGAAGTACCAGTTCCAGCACACCTACGACGCGATCCTGGCCGCGCCGGTCGACACGGAGGAGCTCGTGACCGCGCGAGGCGCTCTGGATCGCGACCCGCGCCGGGCGTGTTCGGCTGCGTCCCGCTGCTCGTGGCGATGGCGTTCGGGCTCGACCCGGCCGTGGGGATGGTCACCGTCCCGTTCATCGCCTTCCTCAGCGGGCTGGGCTGGGCGTGCTTCGGGATCCTGATCGCGGCCGTCATGAAGTCGATCGACAACTTCTCCTACGTCACCTCGACCGTCATCACGCCGCTGTTCCTGGTTGCCGGCACGTTCTTCCCGATCTCCGGCCTGCCCGAATGGGCGCGCATCGCGGCGAACTTCAACCCGCTGTACCACTGCGTCCAGCTCGTCCGCCACGCGGTGTTCGGCTTCGAAGCCGAGGACCTGTGGCACTTCGGTTTCCTGCTCGCCTTCGCCCTGATCGTCTGGCGCATCGCGATCTCCCGGATGGAGCGCAAGCTCGTCAGCTAGTCGCCGGGGCGGCCAACCCGCCAGGCCGGACCCCTGACGGGCTGTCACCATGGCTCGCATGGAAGCGACCACCCCGACCCAGATCGACCGCGAACGCATCAAGGAGCTGACCGAGCGCGAGGAGAAGGTCCTCGACGAGCGCACGGGCAAGTCGGCCGAGATGTACCGCCGTGCCAACAAGACGCTCGCCGCCGGCGTGGCGTCGTCCTATCAGGTACGCGACCCCTGGCCGATCTACCTCGAGTCGGGCGCGGGCCCGAAGGTCTGGGACGTCGACGGCAACGAGATGTGGGACTTCCACAACGGCTTCGGCTCGATGGTGCAGGGCCACGCGCACCCGGCGATCGGCAGTGCGATCAGCGCGCGCTACGCGAAGGGCACGCACTTCGCCGCGCCGACCGAGGACGCCGTCGTCGTGGGCGAGGAGCTCGCCAAGCGCTTCCGGCTGCCGAAGTGGCGCTACACCAACTCCGGCTCGGAGTCGACGATGGACGCGATCCGCATCGCGCGCGCGTTCACCAAGCGCGACACGGTGATGAAGATCTTCGGCTCCTACCACGGCCACCACGACACGGTGATGGTCTCCATCGGCGTCCCGTACGACAAGATCGGCGATCCCGACAACCTCGCGTCGCTGCCCTACGGCGCGGGCATCCCGCGACGCGGTGGTCCAGCTGACGGTGGCGGTGCCGTTCAACGACGCCGACGCGATGGAGCGCCGGATCGAGCGCCTGATCGCCGAGGACCGCAAGCCCGCCTGCGTGATCATGGAGGCGGCCATGATGAACCTCGGGGTGATCCTCCCCGAGGACGGCTACCTCGAGGCCGTGCGCGAGATCACGCGCAAGCACGGGATCGTCCTGATCTTCGACGAGGTCAAGACCGGCATCTGCATCGCCGCCGGCGGCGCGGTCGAGCGCTTCGGCGTCGAGCCCGACATGGTCACGCTGGCCAAGGCGCTGGGCGGCGGCCTGCCGACCGGCGCGATCGGCATGTCCGACGAGGTCTCCGAGGTCGTGACCGACGGGAGCGTCTACCAGGTGGGCACCTACAACGGGAACCCGCTGGGGATGGCCGCGGCGCGCGCGAGCCTCACCGAGGTCATGACGCCCGAGGCCTACGCGCACCTCGACCGGCTCAACGACCGCATCATGGCGGGCTGTGACGAGGTCATCCGCAGGCACAACCTGCCCGGCTACTCCGTGGGCATCTCGTCGAAGGGCTGCGTGACGTTCTCGCCGACCAAGGTCGTCGACTACCTGACCTTCAAGGAGAACCAGGACGAGCAGCTCAGCGATCTCGCCTGGCTGTTCAACATGAACCGCGGCATCTTCATGACGCCGGGGCGTGAGGAGGAGTGGACCCTGTCGGTGACGCACACCGAGGAGTCCGTCGACCGCTACGTCGCGGTGTTCGAGGAGATGGCGGCGGAGCTCACGACGTAGCTCGGAGCAACGCGCGGCGGACCTTGCCCGACGCCGTCTTCGGGAGCTCGGCGGCGAACTCCACGATCCGCGGGTACTTGTAGGGCGCCGTCTGCGCCTTGACGTGCTCCTGCAGCTCGGCGGCGAGCCCGTCGCCGGGCGCGAAGCCGTCGCGGAGGACCACGATCGCGCGCACGACCGCGCCGCGCTCGTCGTCGGGCGCGGCGACCGCCGCCGCCTCGGCGACGGCGGGATGCGAGACGAGCGCCGACTCCACCTCGAACGGGCCGATGCGGTAGCCCGCGGAGATGATCACGTCGTCCGCACGCCCCTCGAAGTGCAGGAAGCCCTCCTCGTCCTGGGTGACGCGATCGCCGGTGTGCCACGGCGCCTCGCGGTCCCAGCGCTCCTCGCCGAGGTACCCGAGGAAGAACGTGGGGACGGTCGTCGGGTCGGCGACCAGCTCGCCGTCGTCGACCCAGAGCCGGACGCCCGGCAGCGGCTTGCCCATCGACCCCGGCCGCGACGGCGCGCCGATCGGCATCCCGGTCGTCTGGCCGGTCTCGGTCTGCCCGTACCCGTCGCGGATCCACAGGCCGGTCGCCTCGTGCCACGCATGCAGGACCTCGGGGTTGAGCGCCTCGCCCGCAGCGACCATGCCGCGCAGGTCGCCGAAGCCGCGCAGCTGCGCGCGCTTGGCGATCACGCGGTATTCGGTCGGCGCCATGCAGAGCACGTTCACGCGCTCGCGCGCGAGCAGCTCGAGCCGTTCCTCCGGGTCGAAGCGCGCGTCGTGCAGCACCGCCGACGCGCCGCGCAGCCAGGGCGCGATGAAGACGTTGCGCGCCGACTTCGACCAGCCGCTCGACGCCGTGCACCACACGAGGTCACCGGGCTGCGCGCCGAGCCAGTGCTCGGCCTGCACGCGCTGGCCGGCGACGTAGTGCCCGCCGTGGACGACGCACTTCGGCTCACCCGCGGTGCCGCTGGTGAACGTGAGCAGCGCGGCGTCCTCGTCGGCCAGGTCCGCGGGCGGCGCGGGCGCGGCCTCGTAGAGCGCGTCGTCGGGGACGTACAGGACCGGGCAGGCGGGCTGGGCGGCGACGAGCTGCTCGCGGTTGCGCTCGTCGGCCACGACGAGCTTCGGCTGCGCGACCTCGAGGCGCAGGCGCAGGTCCTTGGCGCGCAGCTGCTCGGTGCACGGCAGCGCGATCGCGCCGATCCGCAGGCACGCGATCATGGTGAAGACCCACTCCGGCCGGTTGCCGATGAGCGTCATCACGACGTCGCCGCGCCCGATGCCGTTCGCCGCGAGCGCGCCCGCCAGCCGCCCCGAGCGGTCCGCGACCTCGCCGTATGACCACTCGCGCCGCGCGCCGTCCCGCGCGAGCTCGACGAGCGCGAGCCGCTGCGGATCGGCGGCGTCGACCACGTCGCGCGAGAGGTTCATGCGGCGCGATGCTACGTGGACTTGTAGATCGGCCCGGCGGCGGTGCCGTGCTGTGGCCGAGTTGCATGCAGGCGCTCGGCTCGGGGCGCGGGCGTTCGGGACGAAAAGGGTCAGACCCCAATGTCACCCGCTCGGGCGCTGGCGGGGCGCGGGGCCCGGTTCGGGCATTGGCGGGGACAAAGGGGTCAGACCCCAATGTCACCCGCAGGGACAAAAGGGTCAGACCCCAATGTCACCAGCTCGGGCGTTGTGCGGGGCGCGGGGCCCGGTTCGGGCATTGAGGAAAGCGGGCCGGCAGCCGCGGCGCGGCCGCCACCTGACGCGACTTGGGCGGCATAGTTCGCGCATATAGCGACGTAGGCAGCCCAAGTCGGCGCCACGGGTTCACCCCCTCCCTCAATGACGGCAACCAGCGCGCAGCGCTCACGCGAGCGACCGCGCTGCGCGCCACCGACAAACACGCTTCGCCCGCAAGGCGTAAGCCGCGCCTACGGCGACGGCGGGGGCGGTGGGTTCGACTCGACCGGACCGGGGGCGATCTGCTCGGGTGGCTCGGGTGGGTCGGCGTACGGCAGGGCGGTCTTGAGGAACTCCCCGAAGCCGTCGGCGCCGGCGAGCGTGAGGTGGATGCCGTCGGGCTGGAACCAGCCGCCGCGCCCGCGGGTATGCGTGACCCAGTCCAGCAGCACGGTGCGATCGGGGAACTGCTTGGCGACCTTGCGCATGTTCGACGCGTCAGAGCCGCCATAGCCGCCGACCTCGCGCGGCGTCATGAGCCCGAGCACCCGCTTGGGGCCGACGAGCGCCACCGCCGCCCGGATCTGGCGCACGCTCACGCTCCAGTCGGTCCCGAGCTCCATCACGACGAGATGGGGGAGGCGGCCCGCGCGCTTGTAGCCGCGCAGCACGTTCATCCCCTCACCCCACTGGCGGCAGCCGTGGGTGTTGAGATCGAAGCCGGCGGTGGTCGTCTCCCTCATCGCGCCGAGCAGCACGGAGTCGCCGATGACCAGCGGCGCGCGGCCCTGGTTGCGCTTGTGCGTCGTGTGGCGGATCTGGGTGCCGCCACAACCGGCATGGGCCGCGGGCGCACTGGACCAGAGCAGGCCGACGAGGACGACGGCGAGGACCGGGGAGCGCCGTTTCATGCCGCCGGAGACTCTACCCTTCGCGCCCGCCGTCGCCATGGTCTTCCCGTCGATCGAGTTCGCCGTCTTCTTCCCGCCAGTGCTGGCGTTGTCCTGGCTGCTCATGCCCAGGCCGCGCCTGCACAAGCCGTTCATCCTGCTGTGCAGCTACGTCTTCTACGCGGCTGCGAACCCGAAGTTCTGCCTGCTCCTGGGCGGGGTGACGCTGGGCAACCAGGCGGCGGCGACGCTGATCGACCGCAGCGACTCGCAGCAGCGCCGCAAGGCGATCGTGACCATCGCGGTCACGCTGAACCTGCTCACCCTCGGGGTCTTCAAGTACTACGGCTTCTTCGCGCAGGACGTGAACGACCTACTGGACAGCGTCCACCTCGGGCTGCCGATCCCGCTGGCAACGATCGCCCTGCCCGTCGGGCTGAGCTTCTTCACCTTCCAGGCGATCTCGTACACGGTCGACGTGTACCGCGGGCTGTGCGAGCGCGCCAAGACGATCGACGTCGCGCTCTACCTCAGCTTCTTCCCGCACCTCGTCGCCGGCCCGATCGTCCGCGCCCGCGAGTTCCTGCCGCAGCTGGCCTCGCCGCGCGACCCGGCGCAGGTCCAGATCGGCACTGGCGTCTTCCTGATCGGGCTGGGCCTGGTGAAGAAGGTCGTCATCGCCGACTTCCTGGCGCGTCACGTCGTCGACCCGACGTTCGCGGTGCCCGAGGCCTACGGCGCGCCCGACATGTGGCTGGCGATCTACTGCTACGCGGCCCAGATCTACTGCGACTTCTCCGGCTACACCGACATCGCGATCGGACTGGCGCTGCTGATGGGCTACGTCTTCCCGCGCAACTTCCACTCGCCCTACCGCGCGTCGAGCTTCCGCGACTTCTGGCGCCGCTGGCACATGACGCTCAGCCGCTACCTGCGCGACTTCCTCTACATCCCGCTCGGCGGCAACCGCGGCGGCCCGTGGAAGGGGGCGCGCAACCTGATGATCACGATGCTGCTCGGCGGCCTCTGGCATGGCGCGGCGTGGGGCTTCGTCCTGTGGGGCGGCCTGCACGGCCTCTACCTCGCTGCCGAGCGGCTCCTCCGCGACCGCGTCAAGACCCCCCCGACCTGGGTGGGCTGGCTGATCGTGCTGAACCTCGTCGTCCTTGCATGGATCCCGTTCCGCGCCCCCGACCTCGGCGTCGCCGGCGCGTTCTTCGGGCGCCTGTTCCACCCGGGCGCGTCTGACGCTGCTCAGCCCTGGCGTCGTCATCTCGCTCGTGCTCGTCTTTGGCCTGCAGCTCGTGCCCGAGCGCCCGATCCGGGTGCTGCGCGAGCGCTTCGAAGGCCTCAACCCCGCCGCCCTCGGCCTCGGCCTGGCCACGTGCATCGCCGTGGTCGGCGCGACCGTGCCGGGCCAGGCCGTGCCACCGTTCATCTACTTCCAGTTCTGATGCGCCACCGACCGAGAGACCTCCTGATCTGCTGCGGCCTCGCCGTGATCCTGCTGACCTTCGCCGAGGGCCGGTCGGTCCGCCATGCCGGGCGCGAGATGCCGGTCGGCTGGGAGCGCTCGCTGGTGCTCGCGGTCGGCAACCCGGCGGGCTGGCTCGCCGACCGGCTGCCGCCGCTCGCCAACGCGGCCAACTCGCTCGGCGACGCGCTGAAGTCCGGCGACGACCTGAGCGGCGGCGGAGCGGGTTCGTTCTCCGACCGCGGCGACCCCCGCGGCCGCCGGCGGCGTGCCGCCGGTCACGCCGGACGCGTTCGACCCGCGCGCGCTGGGCGAGAAGCCGCCACCGCCGCGGCCGCTCAAGACCGTCCTGGTCACGGGCGACTCGATGGTCCAGCCACTTGACGCCGAGATCGCTCGGAGCCTCGCGCCCAAGGGGATCAAGGTCGTCCGCGACGCTCACGTCGGCACGGGCATCTCCGACACCACGATCGTCGACTGGGGCAAGCTCTCGATCTCGCAGGTCGCCAAGCACACGCCCGACGCGGTCGTCATGTTCATGGGCGCCAACGAGGGCTTCGCGATGAAGATCGGCACGCGCGAGGTGAAGTGCTGCGGCGCCGACTGGGCCGCGGAGTACGCCTATCGCGCGCGGCGGATGATGGACACGTACCGCCGGCGCGGCGCCGCGCGCGTGTTCTGGCTGCTGCTGCCGACCTACCGCTCGAAGGCGCGCAACACGATCGCCCACGTCGTGAACGCCGCGATCTACGCGGCCGCCAGCCCGTATCGGGCGCAGGTGCGGATCCTCAACATGGGCGCGATCTTCACACCGGGCGACAAGTACCGTGACGCGATGACGGTCGACGGCCGCGAGCAGCTCGTCCGCGAGTCCGACGGCGTGCACCTCAACGGTACGGGCTCCCGTGTGGCAGCCGACGACGTGATCCAGGCGCTGCGCGGCGACTTCACCGGTCCGTAGCGATGAACGAGCGCGATCCCGCCCTTGAGCCGTTCGACGTCCTGGTCGGCACATGGGCCACCGAGGCGACGCACCCGCTGGTCGACGCCGTCGTGCCTGGGCGCGTGACATTCGAGTGGCTCGAGGGCGGCCGCTTCCTCGTGCAGCGCTCCCACAACGACCACGAGCTGTTCCCCGACGCGATCTGCGTCATCGGCGCCCCCGAGGCCGGCGATGGGCTGGTCATGGAGTACTTCGACTCGCGCGGCGTGCGCCGGACGTACGGCGTCTCGCTCGAGGAAGGAGTGCTGCGCTACTGGCGCGATCACCCGGGCTTCGATCAGCGCTTCTCCGCCACGCTCGGGCGCGACTCCTTCGAGGGCCTGTCGCAGGTCGCCGAGACACCCGGCGACTGGAAGGACGACCTGAAGGTGACCTACCGCCGCCTGACTACGTGAACTGCGTGTAGGTGTGGACCACCGTCGCGCTGCCGCGCCGACAGGTGACCTTGCCCGTCGTCTGCGTCGGGATCGAGCCGCGCTTCTCGCGGCAGTGGTAGCCCAGCAGCGACGTGCTGTACGGGCAGCGGCCGCGCTTGATGCCGCCGTGCGCGCGCCGGCAGGCATGGAACGCGCGGACGACCTGCTTGCCTCGCCTGCATGACGTTCCGGTCACGCGCAGCGATGTGATGTAGGTCGGGCCGAAGTCGCGCTCCTGGCCGCGGATGTTGCAGGAGCCTGCGCTCGCCGATCCTGTGGGGATCAGGGCGAGCGCGGCGGTGAGAGCAGCGACGCATGCGCTGGACCGGAGGTTCATGCGCGCGATTGTAGGAATTTCAGGTCGTGGCGTTCCCCGCGACCGACGCCCAGCGCGGCAGGTCGGCCAGCTCGGTGAGCCTGGCCACGATCTTGAGCTGGCGCGCCGCGGTGTCCAGCGCCTGGAGCGTCTCGGGCTCGAGGTCGCGCCGATCGACGGCGAGCAGCTCGATCGCGCCGGCGTCACCGATCGGGACGGTCACGACCGTCCGCATCCCGTGCGACTCCGCCGCGTCGGGGTTCCAGGCGAGCTCGCCGAGCGGGGCGCGCCGAAGGCGCCAGCACTCGTCCTCGAACGCGCGACCGTCCGGGATCGCCGTCCAGACCGAGGAGCACGTGAGACCGCCGTCACGGGCCGGGCGCCACGACACCGCGGCGTCGAACCCGAGCGCGCTGGCCAGCCGCTCGGCCGCGGCGCGGAACGCCGGTGCCACGCGCATCGGGTGCTCCAGCGCCTCGGCGACGCCGGCGAGCGCGCGCAACGCCGCCTGCGTGCGCGGGTCGGGCAGCGCGGCCTGCGTGCGGGCCTCGGCGAGCTCGGCCTCGAGCCGGGCGATGCGCACGCGGGCGTCCTCGATCGCCGCCGCGCGCTCCAGCTCACGCTCGCGGTCGAAGCGCGGCTCCGGCGCGACCGGCGCGACCGGCTCGGCAGCGACAGGCTCGACGGAGATGGGCTCCGGCGCGAGCGGCTCGGCAGCGACAGGGTCCTGCGCGATGGGCGCCGGCTCCGGGACGACGGCCGTGACGGCGAGCCGCAGGCGTTCGGCCTCGGCAGCCACCTCGGCGGCCTGCGCCGGGACGCCGCTGACGCGCCACACCAGGGTGCGCCCGTCCTCTTCGGTGACGAACCGGCAGGCGGCGACCTTGCGCAGCCCGAGACGGTCGAATACCTGCTCCTCGGTGAGGAGCGTTCCGCTCGCGCCCAGGGCGGAGCGGTCGTTTGCCACGAGGGTCTCTGCGACGTCGCGAGGCTGAACCTGCTCGTCGGTGAGGCCCGGGAGGTCTTCGGGCGACACGCCGAGGAGGTTGGTGAAGGCGTCGTTGGCCCTCACGTACGCACCGGCGGCATCCTTGACCGACACTGCGAACCTGTCGTTGCTCATGCGGCGAAGAATCAGGCCCGCAAGCAAAACCGCCTAACGAGTTCGACGTCTGATTGAGGAGTTATCCGGTAACGCCATTGCACAACTTCGGGGGTAATGTTCATTCGCCCCCTTGGGCCTGACCACGAATACGCCGGAGACCTTCAATGGCCGTTGCCGCCAACCCGCTTGACAAGACAGACGAGCAGCGCGCGATCTGCGACATGGTGCGCCAGTTCGCAGACGAGCAGATCATCCCCAACGCCGAGCACTTCGACCACGAGGACGCGTTCCCCGAGGACATCGTCGAGCAGATGAAGGAGCTCGGGCTCTTCGGGGTGACCATCCCGGAGGAGTACGGCGGGATGGGCCTGGACCTCACGACCTACGTGATGATCGTCGAAGAGCTCAGCCGCGGCTGGATCTCGATCAGCGGCGTCATCAACACGCACTTCATCGGCTCCTACCTGCTCATGAAGTACGGCACCGAAGAGCAGCGCCAGAAGTATCTCCCGCGCATGGCGACCGGCGAGATCCGCGCCGCCTTCTCGCTCAGCGAGCCCGAGCTCGGCTCCGACGTGCAGGCGATCAAGACGTCGGCCAAGAAGCTCGACGACGGCAAGTACGAGATCAACGGCCAGAAGATGTGGGTCACCAACGGCCTGCGCTCGGCCATGGTGTTCGTGCTCGTCAAGACCGACCCGGACGCCGACCCGCGCCACAAGGGCTTCACCTGCTTCATCGCCGAGAAGGAGCCCGGCGCGTCGGAGAACACCGGCGACTACGCCGGCCTGGTCGTGCCGCCGCAGATCAAGAAGATGGGCTACAAGGGCGTCGAGTCCACCGAGCTCGTGTTCGATGGCTACAAATGCCCGGCGGAGAACATCCTCGGCGGCGAGGACGCCGGCCTGAACGCGGGCTTCGCGCAGATGATGGACGCGCTCGAGGTCGGGCGCGCGAACGTCGCGGCTCGCGGCGTCGGGCTGGCGCAGCGCGCGCTCGAGCTGGGCCTTCGCTACTCGCAGGAGCGCAAGACCTTCGGCAAGCCGATCGCCCAGCACCAGGCGATCCAGTTCAAGCTCGCCGACATGGCCACCCAGGTCGAGGCGGCGCGCCTGCTGACCATCAAGGCGGCGCGGCTGAAGGATGCCGGCGAGCGGTCGGACATGGAGGCCGGCATGGCCAAGCTGTTCGCGTCCGAGGCGGCCCACTTCTGCGCCGAGGAGTGCCTGCGCATCCACGGCGGCTACGGCTACTCCAAGGAGTACGAGATCGAGCGGCTGTACCGCGACGCGCCGCTGCTGCTGATCGGCGAGGGCACCTCCGAGATCCAGAAGATGGTCATCGGCAAGAAGCTCTTGCAGCGGTACCGCATCTAATGGCGTCCGACGCGATCGAGCTGCTCGACCGGGCCGCGCGGGGGTTCCTCGACGAGGTTCCGGCGCTCAAGGACCTCAAGCTCGTCATCGGCGTGGACCTCAACGGCCGCGGCGGCGACACCCAGCAGTTCCGGATCGACATGCCCCAGCTCGACATCCGCAAGGACATGGGCACCGACGCGAAGATCCGGATCGAGATGCGCCGCGACTTCTTCAACCTGATGGTCGAGCACGGCGCGAAGGTGGCCGACTGGGAGCAGGCGTTCCACGAGGGCCGCGCGAAGGCGACCGGCGTGGATCAGTACCTGAAGCTGATCCAGCGCGTCGTCGAGCGCCAGCAGGAGCGCGCTCGGCTGCGGAGGGCCAGAGGCTGAGTACTCCCCGCGAGGACGGGCTGCGCATGCCCGCCGAGTGGGCGCGGCACGAGCGCACGCTTATGGCGTGGCCGGCTCGCGCCGAGTTGTGGGGGGCGCAGCTCGCCCAGGCCAAGTCCGACTACGCCGCGACGGCCACCGCGGTCGCGGCCTTCGAGCCGCTGACGATGGTCTGCGCGAACGAGGCAGCGGCGGCCGAGGCCGGCGCCGCGCTGCCGGGCGAGGTGGAGGTGGTCGTCGAGCCGATCGACGACTCGTGGCTGCGCGACAGCGGGCCGATCTTCGTCACCGGCGACAACGGCCGCCGCTGCGGCGTGCACTTCGGCTTCAACGCGTGGGGTGAGAAGTTCCATCCCTACGACCGCGATGCGGCGATCGGGGGTCGGCTCGTCGAGCTCGTGGGCGATCCGTGCTGCCGGGCGCCCCTGATCCTCGAGGGCGGCTCGATCTGCGTCGATGGCGAGGGCACGCTGATCACGACCGAGCAGTGCCTGCTGCACCCCAGCCGCAATCCGGATCTCTCGCGTGAGCAGATCGAAGGCCACCTGATCGACCAGCTCGGCCTGGAGCGTGTCGTCTGGCTGGGCCAGGGGCTGGTCGAGGACCGCGACACCGACGGGCACGTCGACCTCATCGCCGCGTTCACGAAGCCGGGCGAGGTGCTGCTCCAGACCGTACCCGAGGGCAACCCGAACTTCGACAACTGTCGCGAGAACGTGCGGCGGCTCCAGGAGGCCGGAATCGACGTCGTCGAATTGCCCTACCTGCCGTATTCCGAGGTCGAAGGCGACACGGTCGCGTGCTCGTACATGAACTTCTACATCTGCAACGACGGCGTGATCGTGCCGGTCTGCGGCGCGGACACCGACGTGGACGCGCTCGCGCGCATCGCCGAGTGCTATCCGGGGCGCGAAGCGGTGCCTGTGCCCGGCGCGGTGGTCGCATGGGGTGGCGGGGGACCGCACTGCATCACGCAGCAGGTCCCGGCCAAGGCATGAAAAGGGGCGGGCGGCCTGAAAGGCCGCCCGCCCGATCCCCGTCCCACAGAGGCCTTGGTGCTACGGGCGATTCCAGGGATCGACGTAGAGGTCGTCGATCTTGAACGAGCCGCCGATGGCGGTGAAGCGGAAGGCGATCGCGCTGCTGCCGGCTCCGATCGTCGGCAGCAGGTTGGCCATCGTCAGCAGCTGCGGCGAGAGCCTCCACTGCTGCGCCACGCCCAGCTCGGCGATCGTCTGTGCCTGGGTCGTCCCCGAAGCGTCATCGAACAGCACGTCCACCTGGAGCATCGCCCCGGGCAGGCCGCCGGCCTGCTTGAAGAACACGCGCGAGTCCGGCTCCCCGAGACCGACGCACATCGCCGGACTCAGCGCGGTTCCCCCGTCGGCGATCTTCAGCGACGAATGGTCGTTCGCGCCGCCGATCCTCCAAGGCTCGTTGTCGTTCGTGTCGCGCGAAGCCGCGATCAAGGTCCAGTGCGAGCCGTTGTTCTCGAAGTTGCCCCCGGGCGCCACGGTGTAGTTGGCCGGATCGGCCCACGGCAGGAACACCTGGCTATAGGAGTAGTCGTCGCAGTTCGCGCCGTCATCCGGCAGGAGCGATGCTTGGGCGCTGCCCGCGCCGAGCACCAGGAGTGCGACGGCGAGAGCCAGCGGAGCGACAACACGACGAGTATTGGAGACGACTTGCACGGGGGTGGTTCCCTTCGGTTATTGACCTGGACCCTCGGAGCGCCTCCCGCTCCTGGCCGCGATATCGGCAACTGAGTAGCCACAGTTGAGTAGAACATCCGTCCAGATCTGAACGATCGTCCTCAGCCTGCGATCGGCGCCTGCGCGACAGATACGCTGCCGGTTCGCGATGGGAAACCGCAGGCGCGTCAACGAGCTGTCCGGCTTCGGCGCCGTCTCGCCCACCACCGAGGATCTCGTGCAGCGCGCTCGGCGCCAGCGCCCGGAGCCGATGAGCGACCGGCTGCTGGTGACGGAGTCGATCGTCGCTGCCCTGTTCGTCATTGCGGCGATCGCGCTCATCGAGATCGGCGACCCCGGTCACATCCCCATCGGCGCCGCCTTCGTGCTGACGATCGCCTTCGCGCTGCTGTCGCGATTCGAGTTCGAGACAGGTGCGGGCTACGCGATTGCGACGCAGCTCGCGTTCGTGCCGATGCTGTTCGTGCTGCCGCCGGAGATCGTTCCGGCGCTCGTCGCCGCCGGCCGCGTCGGAAGCGGCCTGCCTGAGTTCCTCACGGGCAAGCTCCCGGGCGATCGCGTCATCAGCCGGTTGTCGGACTCGTGGTACTCGCTCGGCCCCGCCGTCGTGCTGACCGCGGCCGGTGTGGATCACGGCGCATTCTGGGGCGACTGGCCGTGGTGGATCCTGGCGCTGCTCGCGCAGCTCGTGCTCGACCTCGTCGTGTCGTCGCTACGCGAGCGCCTCGGGACGGGCGTCACCCCGGAGGTCCACTTCCGCGAGCTCATGCCGATCTGGACGGTCGACGTCCTGCTCAGTCCGGTCGGCATGGCTGCTGCGCTGGCCAGCCAGAACGGCCGCTTCGCGTTCGCGCTGCTGTTCCCGCTCGCGCTCCTGATGTGGGTGTTCGCCCAGGAGCGCCGCGCTCGCCTCGACCAGCAGATCGAGACGAGCTCGACCTACCGCCGCACGGCGCTCCTGCTCGGCGAGCTGATCGGCGAGGACGACGAGTACACGGGCGCGCACAGTCAGGGCGTCGTCTCGCTGTCGGTCGCGATCGCCGACGAGCTCGCCCTGGGGGAGGAGCAGCGGCGGCTCGTCGAGTTCGGCGCGCTGCTGCACGACGTCGGCAAGATCAGCGTTCCGAAGGAGATCGTGAACAAGCCGGGCGCACTCAACGACGAGGAGTGGGACGTGATGCGCCGCCACACGGTCGTCGGCCAGCGCATGCTCGACCGGGTGGGTGGATCCCTCAAGGACGTGGGCGCGGTGGTGCGCGCCAGCCACGAGCGCTGGGACGGCACGGGCTATCCCGACGGGCTCGCCGGCGAGGCGATCCCGATCGCGGCACGCATCGTCTCCGCGGCGGACGCGTTCAGCGCCATGACGACGGATCGGCCCTATCGCGCCGCGCGCGGCCGCGAGTACGCGATCGCCGAGCTGCGGGCGCAGGCCGGCGGCCAGTTCGACCCGGCGGTCGCGGAGGCGACGATCATCGTGGTCGAGCGCTACGGCCTCCCGCGGGGCGACGGCGTGAGCGCGCTCGACACGCCCGGGCTCGAGGCCTCCGCCTAGACTCTCGGGCGTGCGCCTGATCACCGCAATCGACGGCGTCCCGGCCTCGCCCGCGCGCGTGGAGGAGCCCAGGCGCCCTCCGTTCCGTGTGGGCGCAGTGCAGCACCGCTGGCATCCGGATCCGGCCGAGCACCAGGCGGCGCTCGCGGAGGGCGTCCGGATGGCGGCACAGGAGGGGGCGAAGATCGTCTGCCTCCAGGAGCTCACGCTGTCGCCGTACTTCGCCATCACGCCCGAGGGGCCGGAGCGCTGGGATTCGGCTCTCGAGGACATCCCCGGCGGGCCGACGTACGCGTTCGCGGCCGGGCTCGCGGACGAGACCGGCGTGTTCGTGCATGCGTCGCTGTACGAGCGCGCGGGGGACGGTGGGCTGGGGTTCAACACCGCGATCGTCGTGGGGCCCGACGGGGCGCTGGCGGCGCGCACGCGCAAGCTGCACATCCCGGTCACCGCGGGCTACTACGAGGACAAGTACTTCCGCCCCGGGCCGCCCGAGAACGGCTTCCCGGTCGTCGGGCTTGGCGAGGCGAACTTCGGCTTCCCAACGTGCTGGGACCAGTGGTTCCCGGAGCTGGCGCGCGCGTACAGCCTCGCGGGCGCGGAGGTCCTCGTGTACCCGACTGCGATCGGGTCCGAGCCCGACCATCCGGACTTCGACACGCAGCCGCTGTGGCAGCAGGTGATCGTCGCGAACGGCATCACCAACGGCACGTTCATGATCGCCGTGAACCGGATCGGCACCGAGGATCCGCTGACGTTCTACGGGTCGAGCTTCATCTCCGATCCGTACGGTCGCATCCTGGTGCAGGCGCCGCGCGACGAGCCCGCCGTGCTGGTGGCCGACCTCGACCTCGATCAGCGCAAGGACTGGCTGACCCTGTTCCCGTTCCTCGAGACGCGCAGGCCGGACGCCTACAGCTCGCTCGCCGGTCGATGATCGCGGCCGACGCGCCACCGATCGTCCACAACCCGATCCCGTACGGCGCCAAGCGGAAGGCCGAGATGCGGGCGTATGCCCGGCGTCACTACGGGCTCGACACCGCGCTGCTGAAGGCGCCGAAGGTCATCGTCGAGCACGTCACAGTGACCAACTCGTTCCGCGCGACCTACAACACGTTCGCGCCCGACGTCCCGGACGCGGAGCTGCACGAGCTGCCCGGCGTCTGCTCGCACTTCGTCGTCGACCGCGGCGGCAAGATCCATCAGCTGGTGCCGCTGCGGCTGATGTGCCGCCACACCGTCGGGCTCAACTACACGGCGATCGGCATCGAGCACGTGGGCACGAGCGATGCGCAGGTGCTGGGCAATGCGAAGCAGCTGCGCGCGTCGCTGCGGCTGACGCGCTGGCTGCAATCGAAGTTCGGCATCGCGACGAGGAACGTCATCGGGCACAACGAGTCGCTGTCGAGCCCGTACCACCACGAGCGGGTGAAGCGGCTGCGCACCCAGACGCACGGCGACTGGGTGCACAGGGACATGGAGATCTACCGCTCCAAGCTCTAGCCCCTAGCCGCAGATCGTGAACTTCACCCGGACGGTCCGGTGGATGGCCGGCTGGCCGGGATGGGTCTTGAGCAGGGCGCGCGCGGCCAGCTGGTGCGTGGAGCCCGGGAGCAGCCCGGCGAGGACCAGCGTGGCCTTGAACTGCTTGCGCTTGTCACGCTTCTTGCGCTTGCCGTCGATCAGGAAGTCGACCGACTTCACCTTGATGAACACCTGGCCCTTGCCGATCTTGCGATGGCGCTTCTTGACGGCCTTGACGAGCAGCTTCGCGACGATCCGGTCGCCCGCGGGAACGCAGTTCTTCGGCGAGACGAGCGTGAGAACGGTGGTGCCGACCTTCGTCGAGGTGTTCTTCGTCGGGCCGGTGTAGACGGGAGCGGTCCCCGGGATCACGCGCGCCCAGAACGCATCGGTGCTCGGACCCGTGTCGAGCCAGTTGGTGACGAACACGAGGCCGCCGTCGGGCGCCGTCATCGCGGTGTTCAGGACCGGCAGCCCGGTGCTCGTCGGCTGCCCGATGTTGTGGTTGACGCCACCGGCGCCGCTCGCGCTGGCGAGCTCGGCGTGGTAGGCCGGGGTGCCGTCCTCGTGCCAGACGATCCACATGCCGCCGTTGGGCACCGCGCTGGCGGCGATGCTGACGTTCGGCTGCAACGGCCCGCTGACCCTCGTCGCGTCCGCGTCGCCGGCGCCCCACGAGTCCAGGTAGGGCGTGTTGTTGCCCTGCGCGTCGGCCTCGTGGTAGACGACGCGGCACTGCGCGGCGCATGCCAGCGCCATACGGCCGTCGCCGAAGTTCAGCGGATCGGTCGACTTCGGCGCGAGTGCGGCGCTACCGATCGGCTGCCCGCTGGTGGGATCGAACTGCAGCAGGTAGACCCCGAGCGGGTTGCGCGAGTTGTACCAGGTGAGCCAGTAGCGCCCCGCGGCGTCGTGGCCGAACCGCGGGCCGTTGCCCTCGACGCTGCCCCCGAGCTGCGTGTCGCCGAGGTGCACCTCCGTCCCGCTCGTACGGCCGGTCGCGCCGACCTGCAGCCAGAGGTTGCCGCCGTAGTCGAAGACATAGATCGGTGTCTGGTTGTCCGGCCCCGCGATCGCGGTGATCGCGCTCCCGCTCGTCGCGCCGTTGGCGAGGCCCGTGGGGACCGGGTCGGCCCACGTCCCGTCGGCGTTGCGCTGCGCGAAACTCGTCCCGTTCAGCGGGTTGCTGGTGTTGTCCTTGGTGCCGGACAGCATGATCTGCAGGCCGCCGGGCGCGCTTGCTGACGGGATCAGCCACGGCGTGGTGAAGCCGGTCCACCCGGTGGCGGCGTTGGTGCGCTTGATCGAGCTCTGCAGGGCGCCCGCATCGGCGGTGGGTGCGAACGCGTCCGTCTCGGCGTCCGTCATGCCGTTGTTCACGCGCGGGAACGCCGCCACGACGGAGCCGCCTGCGAGCGCGAGCGAGGGAGAGTCGCTCGAGCTCTTGTCGTCGGTGGAGATCTTCGTCCATCCGACCGCCGCGTGAGCCAACGGCGGCGATGCCGCGATCGCCAACGCCGTGACCACCCACACTGACCGAGACCTGCGCATGTAAAGCCCCCTCTTTGTCGGGGGCATTCTGCTCCTCTTACGCGGGCGCGTCGAGCAATTCGTCGCTATAGAGCTTGTGCACTTTGACCGTGCCCTGCGGCGCCGCGTTCACGCACAGCGCGCAGAGGATGCACTCGTCGATGTTCTCGTCGGCGATCTCGACCCGCCCGTCGGCGGCGGTGAAGATCGACACGGGGCAGACCTCTTCGAGCTTCGCCGCCAGCGCGGCGTCGCCGGTGACGGCGTCGTCGACCTCGATGCCGATGAAGATCGCGTCGTTACGCATTCGCCGGGCTCCTCTCCGCGAGCTTGGACTTCATGATCTCCGGGATCTCGGAGATCTCCTCCGCCACGGTGATGCCGGCCTGCGCGAGGCGCTCGATCTTCTCCGCGGCGGTGTCCTCCTTGCCCTCGACGATCGTGCCGGCGTGGCCGAAGCTCATGCCGGGCATCTCGTCCATGAAGCGACCCGCCATGAACGCGACGATCGGCAGCTTCGAGTCGTTCTCGGCGACCCACCTGGCCAGCTCGGCCTCCATGCGGCCGCCCGGCTCGGTGTAGATGACGATGCCCTCGGTCTGCTCGTCGGCCTCGAACAGCGGCATCAGCTCGGCGTACGAGGAGCCGATGATCGCGTCGCCGCCGATCGACACCGCGGTCGACTGGCCGAGGCCGGCCGCCGTCAGCGTCGAGGACATCTCCGTCGTCATGCCGCCGCTGCGGATGATGACGCCGATCGGGCCGGGGGAGTAGGCCTTCGCCGCGTCCTTGGCCGGGCCGCCGATGCCGCCCATCTTGATGACGTCCGGGACGATGATCCCGAGGCAGTTGGGGCCGATGATCCGCGCGCCGCGCAGCGTCGCGAGCTCGACCATCTGCGCCACGTCGCGGCGCGGGATGCGCTCGGTGACGATCACGATCAGCTTGATGCCGTTCTCGATCGCCTCGAAGACGGCGTCCTTGGTGAACGCGGGCGGCACGGTGACGACGGAGCCGTCGATCGGCGCCGCCGTGGTGCTCGACCGCCTGGGCGACGGTGTCGAACACCGGCACGCCGTGGACCTCGCGGCCGAGGCGTCCGGCGTGACGCCGCCGACGACCTTCGCGCCGGCGCCGTAGTCGAGGCACTCGCGCGTCAGGTTCACGGCCTCGCGGCCGGTGATGCCCTGGACGATGAACGTCGTGTCTTCGTCGATGAGGATGCTCATGCCGCATGCCCCCTCCACGGCCATCTTGGCCGCCTCGTGCATGGAGGTGGAGCGGTCGGCGTAGCGCACGCCGTAGCGCTCGAGGATCTTGAAGCCCTCCTCCTCCCAGGCGCCCGGGATGCGGAAGATCGAGATCTTCTCCGCCGGGTCCATGCCCAGCTCCAGGCAGGCCTTGATGACGCCGCGGGCGACGATGTCGACCCGCGTGTTGGAGACGATCGACATCATCACCGCGATCTTGTCCACGCCCGGCTTGCTGAGCACGAGCTTCGCGAGGCCGCAGGCCTTCTCGACCGACGGGTTGCCGCCGATCTCGCAGTAGTTGGCCGGCTTGCCGCCGTACTTGCGCACGGCGTCGAAGAGCGTCAGCGAGCCGCCGCCGGCGCCGATGACCAGGCCGAGGTCGCCGTCGAACTCGGTGACGTTGCCGGCGACGCCGCGGTGGCTGGCGGCGTCGACCGCCTCGCCGGCGAGCTCGAACTCCGTCGCCTCGCGCGCCTGGCGGGTCTCCTCGTCGCCGACGCCGAGGTCTGCGAGCAGCGCCTTGTGGCGGCCGCGGGCCTCGTTCTCCATGTCCATGTGCGCGTCGAGCGCGACGAACGAGCCGTCCTTGAGCTTGCCGAGCGGGTTGATCTCCGCCAGCGTCATGTCGTAGGTCGACGAACAGCTTCGCCAGCCGCGTGACGATCGGGACCAGCTTGTTGAGGTCCGAGCCGGTCACGCCGGTGGAGGCGATGACCTCCTTGGCCTGGAACTCGCTGAACGGCAGGATGTTCGAGAAGTGCCGGCGGCCGACCTTGTCGGGCTGCTCCTCGGCGACCTGCTCGATGTCGATGCCGCCGACCGGGCTGAAGATGATCACCGGCTGCTTGCGGATGCCGTCCCAGACGACGCCGGCGTAGAACTCCTGCTCGACCTCGGCCTTGGGGTCGACCAGCACGCCGCGCGGCTGGTGGCCGTTGATCTCGAGCTTCAGGATGTCCGCCGCGTGCTGCTCGGCCTCCTCGGGCGTGTCGGCGAACTTCACGCCGCCGGCCTTCATGCGCCCGCCGGTGAGCACCTGGGACTTGATGACAGTGGGGCCGCCGATGCGCTGCGCGATCTGCTTCGCCTCGGCCGCGTCTTTGGTGAACCCGAAGTCCGTGACGGGGATTCCAGCCCGCTTCACGACCTCGCGGGCCTCGTATTCGAAGAACCTCATGGGGCGCGGAACCCTAACCGCAACGCCCTGATCAGGTCGCGTTCGACGTCTTTGGCCCTGTGGACCACTCGCCGTCTCGTGAAGCGAAGGTGGGTCCAGCCGGCGAGGGTGATCTCGTTGCTGCGGAGGCGATCGCGGTGGCCGACGGCGTAGACGCCGTGAAGGATGGGGATCAGCCAGCCGGCCTCGATGCGCCGGTCGATCCGTCGGTCACTGAGCCCGAGGTCGCGCAATTGCGCCCGACTGGCGACGCCGCGTCTGCCGCTCGGCGAGCGCGACGACCGCTCGCCCCACGCGTTCCGGGCCGGATTTGCCACCCATACGGTGGTATATCCGGCCCACGGCCGACGTTCGCCCCCGGCGGCGGCAGTTGCGCCGGGTCCCACGCCGTCTGTAGCGTCGCGCAATGCGCCGCAGGGTTGTCACCCTCGCACTGTTCATCGGCGCGGCGTTCGCGCCCGACGCAAACGCCGGTCCGCTCGATCCGTACGTCTCGATCGGCTGCTGGAGCGACCAGAACAACTGCGGGGACGGGGCGCACCAGCAGTCTTCCTGAAGAGCCCGCTGCGGCTCGCGGTCAGCCTTGACGGCAAGACCGTGTACTCGAGCGTCGGGGGCGGCGGCGATCGCCTGGTAGTGCCCGCGACGCGACGACCGGGCGCGATGACCCCGACGGGGCATGCGACGAGCGACATGCATCGTCGACGAGCCCGTGGGGCGAGGCGACCAGATCGTCGTCAGCCCCGACGGCGCCAACGTCTACGAGGTCGACGGAGGGGCGGCTCGTGATCCTCGAACCGCGACACGTCCACCGGGGCGCTCACGTATCAGCGATTGCTTCGGAGCGTCGGGAGCTGGACGTGCGTGCACCGTCCGTCGCCGGCATCTCGACGCCATCCGGGGTCGCGGTCAGTCCGGGCGGCGAGAACGTCTACGTCGCCTCGCAGAGACCTGGCGGGTCGGCAGCGGCTACCTGCAGGCGTTCGACCGCGCTCGCCGGCGGATCGCTCACGGCCTGCCGGGTGCTTCACGCAGGTGGACGGGACGCGTGGCAACAACACAGGCTGCGGCGTTGCCACCGGCGCGCCGGGCATCGCGGGTGCCAGGCGCGTGAGCGGTCACGCCCGACGGCACCGGCGTTTACGTCGTCGGCGAACGCCATCACACGACGGCTCGATCGCGTGGTTCGCGCGCTCCAGCGCGACGGGCTCGTCACGTACGGCGGCTGTCATGGGCCCGTCGCCGTGCACGCACTGATGCCACGTCGTTCTCTGAGCCGCTCGGGCTCGCCGATGTCGCCCGACGGGCACTCGGTCTATGTCGCGACCGCGGCCACGCTCGAGGCTCAGTTGCATCACTTCGAGCTGCGGCGCCGACAACTCGCTGACCGGTCATGAGTGCTGGACCGACCCGACGCGCACATCCGTCTGCGGCGACGGGCGGCAGGTGGCACGAGATCGGTGCCGCGCAGTCGGTCGCCGGCGACGAACACGCAGGTGTTCGTCGCAGGTCACGAGCAGAGCGCGGTCACCGCGTTCGCCCGCGACGGCACGACCGGTGCGCTGACGCCGGTGGGCTGCGTGAGGTCGATCAACGACTTCGGTCCACGGTTGCGGCCAGGCGAACGAGCTCGCCGGGCTCGACGACATCCGCTAGCGTCGAGCTGAGTCCGGACAACACATCCCTGTACGTCGGGGCCGTCTACGGGATCAGCGTGTTCCAGGCGCCTGGCGGAACCGGCGGGACCGGCGGGACCGGTGGCACCGGCGGTACCGGTGGTACGGGCGGTACGGGCGGCACCGGTGGCACACCGCTCGCTCCGGCCATCGGAGCGCGTCGCTGAGCAGCAAGGTCCTGCGCAACGGCAGGTCGCTCAAGCTCACGGTCAGGCTCGACCGTGCCGCGGCATCCGGGCGCTGGTTGCGCAGCTCGTCGCCGGCCGCAAGTCCAAGGGCCGCTGCGTGCGCCGACCAAGAAGCTCAAGCGCGCGAAGAAGTGCACCCGCGCGCTCCGCAAGCGCACGCTGACGGCGCAGGGCAACGCCGGCGCCAACACGCTCGTCGTGAAGGCGAAGGGCCTCGCGCCGGGCCGCTACCGGATCGCGATCACCGCGACGCGCGGACGGCCTGTCGTCGGCCGCCCGCACGGTGAGCGTTCACGCGCAAGCGCTAGGCCGGCTGCAGCCCGTAGGCCTCGGCGAGCTCCGGGTCCTTGCGGGCCAGCATCTCGGCGAGGTCGACCATGACGCGGCACTGCTTCCAGGTCGCGTCGTCCTGCATCTTGCCGTCGATCATGTGCACGCCGCGGCCGTCGGGGATGGCCTCGATGACCTTCTTGGCGAACGCGACCTCGTCGGGGTCGGGGGAGAAGACCTTCTTGGCGATCCCGATCTGGACGGGGTGCAGCGACCAGGCGCCGACGCAGCCGAGCAGGAACGCCGAGCGGAACTGGGCCTCGCAGCCCAGGACGTCCTTGATGTCGCCGAACGGCCCGTAGAACGGGAGGATCCCGTTGCCCGTGCAGGCGTCGACCATGCGGGCGATCGAGTAGTGCCACGGGTCCTGCTGGTAGGAGTCGCGCGGCGCCTCGGGATCGTTGGGATCCGGGTCGGCGATCGTGCGGTAGCCGGGGTGGCCGCCGCCGACGCGCGTGGTCTTCATGCGGCGCGACGCCGCGAGGTCGGCGGGACCGAAGCTCATGCCCTGCATGCGCGGCGAGGCCGCCGCGATCTCCTCGAGGTTCGTCACGCCCTGCGCGGTCTCGAGGATCGCGTGGATGAGGATCGGCTTGTCGAGCCCGGCCTTCGCCTCGAGCTGGGCGAGCAGGCGGTCGACGTAGTGGATGTCCCACGGGCCCTCGACCTTCGGGACCATGATCACGTCGAGCTTGTCGCCGATCTCGCCGACGACCTGCTCGATGTCGTCGAGCACCCACGGGCGACTCGAGCGAGTTGACGCGCGTCCAGAGCTGGGTCTCCCCGAGCTCCATGTCCTTGCCGACGGTGATGAGGCCCTGCCGCGCGGCCTCCTTGCGGTCGACGGGGACGGCGTCCTCCAGGTTGCCGAGCAGGATGTCCACCGTCGGTGCGATGTCGGGCACCTTGGCGACCATCTTCTCGTTGGAGAAGTCCAGGAAATGGATCATCCGCGACGGCAGGAACGGGACCTCGGTAATGGGGTCCGGCGCGCCGATCGCGAGCGGCTTGAAGAAATCTCGGGGGTTGCGCATACGCCCGGGAACGCTACGTCACGCGGAACCGCACCGTCGCGCTGGCCTTCGTGCCGTCGTCGAGCGTCGCCGTGATCGTGAGGCGGTAGCTGCCACGGGCGAGCCTGCGCCCGTTGCGCTTGGGAAGCGGCAGCGTGTTCGTCCCGGCCGCGCCGGGCGCGGGGGCGAAGCTGACCTTGATGCTCGCGTAGCGCTGGCAGCGCTTCTTGCGGCGGTTCTTGCGGGTGGGCTTGACGCAGCGGCCCTTGACCTTGCGCCCGGCCACGCGCTTGGCGAGGGCAAGCGACACCTTTGCCTCGCGCGACAGCGTGTACGCGATGTTGCCGGCGCTCACACCCGCGCCGCCGAGCGTCAGCGCGGGCGGCGGCGGATTCGAGACGCACTGGCCCTGCGTGCCGGCCTGCGACGGGCACTGGTCCTGCGTCTCGTCGCCGAAGCCGTCGCCGTCGGCGTCGGGCTCGATCGTCGCCTGGGCCAGCAGCTCCTCGGTCACGTCCGACGATCCGCGGGGGCCCTGGCCCTCGACGAGCGGCGGCTGGAAGATGTACGTGAACTTGTTGCCACTGGAGGCGTAGACCGCGTTCACCGTCGCGGATGGGTCGAGCGCGAGGTGCTGGCCCTGCTTGATGGGCAGGTGCGCGTCGAACTGCCGCACGGGCGTCTCGGGATCGTTGCTGAGCGGGATCGGAACCGTCGGGCCCGTACCGGCGACCGTCGCCACGGCGGTGGTCTGGTCCGACGGGTTCGGGCGGCTGATGTCGCCGACGCGCAGCGTCACGGTGCCGGCCTGGTCGACCGCGTAGGCCCGGACGCGGAACTTCGTGATGACGCCGCTGACGGGCGAGCCACTGGAATCGGGGTCGCCGTTCGGGTCGGTCGGGACGATGAACGACATGAGCGTGCAGGGATCGGTCGCCGTGCAGCCGCGCGTCGTCGGATCGTGGTTGAGCCGGCTGCCGAAGATCGTGGCCGCGGGGCTCGCGGCCGGGACCAGCAGAAGCACGCCGAACGCGGCGAGCATGGCACGCATGAAGTTCCTCTTTCTCATCGCCGGACGATCCTGAAGGTGGGGCCGATCCGTGGCTGCGACGCGTTGCCGGCGGCGTCCTTTGCGCTCACGCTGACCCGGTAGCTGCCCAGCCCGAGCCGGCGTGTGGCGTCAAGGCGGCCCTGGAAGCGCACGCGGTTGGCGCCCAGCTTGGCCGGCAGGTGGAAGCTTCCGGCGGCAGCAAACCGCGTGCAGCGCCGGCGACTGCGGTTGGCCCGCGTCGGCTTGACGCACCGCCCGCCGACGCGGCGTCCGCTGCGCGCGCGGGCGAAGGAGATCGTCGCCGTGCCGGCCTCGTCGAGTGAGAAGCCGATCGTCGTGCCGACCTTCGCGCGCGCCGCGCTCGGAAGGGCGCTTCCGCGCCGCCAGGTCTTGCGGGAGAGCGTGATCTGCGAGACGGCGGGCGCGCGTGCGGTCAGCTGAGCCACCGCCGCCGCCTCCGCCGCCGGGCCCGCGACCTGGATCGTCGACAGTCGCCGGCGCGGAGTTCGACGCGTTGTCGCTCCCGCGTGTAGGTGAACGTGTCGGTGCCCGTGAAGTCCTTCGCGGGCGTGTAGAGCACCTTGCCGTCGTCAGCGCACCGATGTTCCCGTGCTTGGGCCCGTCGACGATCTCGAGCGCGCTGTTGTCGAGTGGCTCGGGCGCGGGCGCAGCGGCCCCGAAGCCCGCGTCCGGGTCGGTGCACGACAGCGCGATGGAGACGAACGAGTTGAAGGCGATGCTCGCGGCCTTGTTGTCGCAGAGCGGCGAGAAGTTCGTCGCCCAGTCGGCGTTGCCGTCGAAGTGCTTGTCGACGTTGATCGACGTTCAGCGGGCCGACGGGATCGCCGCGAGACCTCGCGCAGCGCGAGATCGCCGGCGGAGAACGCCCCGAGTGTGTAGAGCACGCGGGTCCCGTCCGGAGACCACACGCAGTTGAGATCCCCGTTGCGCGTGTCAGCCGAGAACGGCGCGCGGGCTCACCCCGGCGACGCTCACCATCCACAGGTCGGCGCCGTCGCTCTGCGGCCCCCTCAGGAAGCAGAGCTCCTGCCCGTCCGGCGAGACAGCCGGCTGCCAGTCGTCGATGTTCGCCTGGTTCACGACGAGCGTCGGTGTGGCCGACAGCGACACCGGGCTCAGCTTGTAGATGGCCTTGTCGCCGGAGCCGGGCGTTCCGTTGTACTTCGGCCCGCGGTTGAAGTAGAGCGTGTTGCCATCCGGGCTCCACACGGCGCGCTCGTCGTTGGTCCCGTTGGTGACCGGCTGGGCGGTCGACCCCGGCGCGACGCCCTTGACCATGATCTTGCCCCCGGATCCGTACGCGATACGAGTCCCGTCCGGGGACCAGGTCGGACGGTCCTGGCCGGCAGCTGCCGCGGCGAACAGCGTCTGCTGCCCCGTCACGAGATCCTTGATGTAGAGCGCGTAGGTTCCGGTGACATTGAACGCGACGCCCGCGGCGTAGACGACCTTCTTGTGGTCGGGCGACCAATTCGGGTGGCGGTGCTGCGTCCCGACTGGGTCGGTGGTGAGCTGGACGGGCGTCCCGAACGGACTGTCCGCGACCCACAGCCTCGCGTTGTTGTCGTCGTTGTCGGCCGGGCTCGGCACATCGCTGTTCCCGCGGCCGCTCGCGAAAACGATCTTCCCGTTCGGCCCAGGGATCGCCGTCGCCGGCGCGGAAGCCGGCAGCGCCGCCCAGGAGCATGACCATCTGCGGTAGCCGACGACCAGCGCACGATGCGACGCTACACCCATCGTTCAGGGAGAATCCACCCCCTTATGAGCACCGACACCCATCAGCTTGAAACCGACCAGGCCGCGCGCGAAGCGTCCGGCGGGCATCCGTACGGCCGCTACCTCGAGGAGTTCGAGGTCGGCGACGTCTACAAGCACTGGCCCGCCAAGACGGTCACCGAGTCCGACGATCATCTCTTCTGCCTGATCACGATGAACCACCACCCGCTGCACCTCAACGACGTCTACGCGTCGCAGAGCCAGCAGGGCCAGAACGTCGTGGTCGGCCCGCTCGTCTACTCGCTCGCGCTCGGCATGAGCGTGTCCGACGTCAGCGGGAAGGCGATCGCCAACCTCGCAACCGAGGAGCTCAGCCACCCGGCGCCGGTCTTCCACGGCGACACGCTGTTCGTCGAGTCCGAGGTGCTCGAGAAGAAGGAATCGCGTTCGAAGCCGGACCGCGGCACTGTGAAGGTGCACACACGGGTCTACAAGCAGGACGGCACGCTCGTCGCCGAGTTCAAGCGCCTCGTGCTGGTGCCCCGCAAGACCCCGGGTCAGGCCGCTCCGCCGCCCGACGCCAACGTCGAGTAGTCAGGCCAGCGCGGCGGCGCGCTGGGCGACGAGCCTCATCTCAAGGGCGCAGGCGGTCGCTTTCGGGCGGGCTCATATGGGAAGGTCATGTTCCCACGGACGCCGGAACGGTCACGCAACCCGGCGGCGCCGTCCGGGTACTTCTGGCAGGATCACCACCTTTCTCCCGCCGTGAACAAACCCTCAGGAGCCGAACATCACGTGAGTGCGACCGCTGTCCCGACCACCAACGAGAAGCTGCTGGCCTGGGTGGATGAGATCGCCGAGATCACCCAGCCCGACCAGGTCGTCTGGTGCGACGGCTCTGCCGAGGAGTACGACCGGCTCTGCCAGGAGCTGGTCGATGCAGGCACGTTCAAGCGCCTGAGCGACGCCAAGCGCCCGAACTCGTACCTGGCGTGGTCGGACCCCAGCGATGTCGCGCGCGTCGAGGACCGCACGTTCATCTGCTCGGAGCGCGAGGAGGACGCCGGGCCGACGAACAACTGGCGTGCGCCGGACGAGATGCGCAAGACGATGGACGAGCTGTTCACGGGGTCGATGAAGGGCCGCACGATGTACGTCGTGCCGTTCTCCATGGGCCCGCTGGGCTCGGACAAGTCGCAGATCGGCGTGCAGCTGACCGACTCGGGCTACGTCGTCGTGCACATGCGGATCATGTCCCGCATGGGCGCCGCGGCCCTGGAGGTGCTCGGCGGCGACGGCGCGTTCGTGCCGTGCGTGCACTCCGTCGGCGCGCCGCTCGAGGACGGTGAGCAGGACGTGCCATGGCCCACCAACGCCGAGGTCAAGTACATCGTCCACTACCCCGAGAGCCGCGAGATCTGGTCCTACGGCTCCGGCTATGGCGGCAACGCCCTGCTGGGCAAGAAGTGCCTCGCGCTGCGCATCGCGTCGGTGATGGCGCGCGACGAGGGCTGGATGGCCGAGCACATGCTGATCCTCAAGCTGACCTCGCCCGAGGGGAAGGTCAGGTACATCACCGGGGCGTTCCCGAGCGCGTGCGGCAAGACGAACCTGGCGATGCTGATCCCGACGATCCCCGGCTGGAAGGTCGAGACGATCGGCGATGACATCGCGTGGATGAAGTTCGGCGAGGACGGCCGCCTGTACGCCGTCAACCCGGAGGCCGGCATGTTCGGCGTCGCTCCGGGCACAGGGGAGAAGACGAACCCCAACGCGATCGCGGCCGCGTCCGAAGAACACGTTGTTCACCAACTGCGCCCTGACCGACGACGGCGACGTGTGGTGGGAGGGCATGACCCCGGAGCCGCCCGCGCACGCGATCGACTGGCAGGGGAACGACTGGACGCCCGACGGCCGACACGCCGGCGGCGCACCCCAACGCGCGCTTCACGGTCACGATCGCGCAGGTCCCGTCGGCCGCGCCCGAGTGGGAGGACCCCGCGGGCGTGCCGATCGACGCGTTCCTGTTCGGCGGGCGCCGCGCGAGCAGCGTGCCGCTGGTGCGCGAGGCGTTCGACTGGGAGCACGCGGTGTTCCTCGGCGCGACGATGAGCTCCGAGCAGACGGCGGCCGCGTTCGGCACGGTGGGCCAGCTGCGGTTCGACCCCTTCGCGATGCTGCCGTTCTGCGGGTACAACATGGCCGACTACTTCGCCCACTGGCTGAAGATCGGGCGAGACCGACGGCGCCAAGCTCCCCAAGGTCTTCTACGTCAACTGGTTCCGCAAGGACGCCGACGGCAAGTTCATCTGGCCGGGCTTCGGCGAGAACTCGCGCGTGCTCGAGTGGATCTTCCGCCGCTGTCGACGGTGAGGCCGAAGCGGTCGAGACGCCGGTCGGCCTGGTCCCCGCGCCGGGGGCGCTGAACGTCGAGGGCCTCGACCTGGCCCCCGAGTCGCTCGAGGAGCTGCTCACGGTGGACACCGAGCAGGTCAAGGAGGAGCTCCCGCAGGTCCACGAGCACCTCGCCAAGTTCGGCGACCACCTGCCGGCGCCGGTGCGTGCGCAGCTCGACGCGCTCGAGCAGCGCCTAGGGTGAGCTGATCGACACGCCGCCGACGGCCTGGCTCGTCAGGCCGTCCTCGTCGGTCACCGTCAGCGTCACGGTGTAGTCGCCGACCTGCGCATACGTGTGGGCCGGCGAGGGCGACGTCGACGCGTTGGCGCTGCCCGAGTCCGGGTCGCCGAAGTCCCACGCCCAGCTGACGACGTGGCCGTCGGAGTCGGTGGACGTGTCCGCGAACTGGATCGTCGCCGAGGGGTCGCCGGCGACACCGTAGGCGTAGTCCGGCGTGAACGTCGCGTAGGGCGCCTGGTATCCGGCGAGGTTCAGGACGACTGTCGCCGGTGTGGCGCTGAGGTGGCCGTTGCGGTCGATGCTCCAGATCGCGAAGCAGGTCGGCCCGCGCACCTCAGGGGTAGACCCGGGCGCCGGTGGCGCCGGACGACGCGGACGTCACCGTCGCGCCGGGCGCTGCGGGGCACGTCGTCCCACTGGCCCAGTCAACCTTGAACCCAGCGAGCTCCTCGTGATGGACCTCGGGCCACGTCAGGGTGACCGCGCCCTCTGATTGCTGGGCGCTGAAGGACGCCGGTGCGGGAATCGCATCGGGTGCCCAGTGGAAACGGACCTGCAAGGGCCTGGAACCGACGCGGTCGAAGTCGCCCTGGGACCAGACGCTGAGGCAGTAGTCGCCCGCGGCGCCGGCGAACGGATCGCCTTCGGGGATCACGTCGGTCGTCACGGTCTGGCCCGGCTTCGCGAACCCCGAGAGGCCGAGCTGTCCGGGTCTTGACGCGCAGGAGCCGCGCCGCACCCGCGTGACGTAGCCGGTCACGAACGGGCTGCGCGGCATCGTGAACCGCGCCTTCAGGCCATATGCGTCCGGCGGCCGGCTGGACGCTGGGAGCGCTCGGCGGGCCGGGGCAGAACAGCGCGGCGCGGCGGCGCGCGTGACCACCATAGCGGCGGGCCGCGCCGCGCACGTC
>CAWCEB010000149.1:0-47665 GCA_963794105.1 uncultured Actinomycetes bacterium
TGAGCACGTCGCAGAACATCCGCCCGACGCCCTGCTCGTCCGGGCGCCACGGCAGCACGGCGAACGTGGTCGGGTCGGGCATGGCGACCATGTCGGACTCCTCGATCGCGTTGAAGCCCGTGATCGAGGATCCGTCGAAGCCCATGCCCGCCTCGAAGGCGTCGGCGAGCTCCGACGCGCCGATCGAGAACGACTTCAGCTGGCCGAGGATGTCCGTGAACCAGAACCGGATGAACCGGATCTGGCGTTCCTCCACCAGGGCCTGGACGTCCTGCGCGGTGCGCGGCTGGTCGCTCATGCGCGGGACCCTAGCCGACGGCCGCTGGACCGCTGGTCCAGTCGCGTTGGACTAGATGGAGAACTGCTCGCGGTGGTCCAGCCAGCGCCGCGCCCACAGTGCGAAGCTCCTGCACCGCGGGCTCGAGCCCGCGGCCCATCGCGGTCAGCTCGTAGGTGACCTTGACCGGGGGCCCGGGCTCGACGCTGCGCTCGACGACGCCGCGCGCCTCGAGTTCCTTCATCCGCTCTGACAGGAGGCGGTCGCTGAGCTCCGGGACCGCAGCGGCGATCTCGGAAAAGCGCATGGCGCCGCCGTTCAGGAGGACCTCGACGATCGCTCCGGTCCAGCGGCGCCCGATCAGCTCAACCGCCTCGTGATAGAGGGGGCAGCAGGGGGGCTCCTCGCCCATGGCCACGAGCGTAGCGCTCCCGTGGCCCTCTACGCGGCCTTGAGCTGCCTTGTCTCCTCGACGGAGCCGTCGGCGGGTACCTCGCCGGCGACGTTGATCCATGCCGTGAAGGCCTCGAGCGACGCGTACGCGACGGCCTCGAGGATCTCCTCGTCGTCCCAGCCCGCCTCGCGCGCCTCCTCGTGGAGGTGCATCGCCGGCGTGCCGGCCTCGGCGACGACGGCCTTGAGGTAGCGCAGCAGCGCGGCCTCGTGCTCGTCGCGCGAGTCCCACTCGCGGGCGAGCGCGATGTCGTCGAGCTTCAGGCCCGCCGCGCGCGCGGTGCGCGAGTGCAGGGCCAGGCCCGGCTGGGAATCGAAGTGGTCGGCGACGGCGAGCGCGATCCGCTCGAGCGTCGCGATCTTCAGGCGGCCGTGACGCAGCTCCGAGCGGAACCGCGCGTAGCGCGCGCAGGACCGCCGGCGAGCCGGCGATCACGCCAAGGAAGTTCGGGAGCTGGCCGCCCGTGGCCAGCGCACCGCGAAGGACCGGCACCGAGCCCTCGGGCGCGGTGAGGTCGTCGTGGATCTGGAAACGGCTCATCGGTGTCTTCATCAGCTGTGCCTTGGGACGGTGGTTTGGCGGCAATCCGTGCCCTACTGCTTCACTTTGGGCGTATTCCTTACCCGATGTAAGTATATCCGGCCGTCAAGGCCTGAATTGCGGCGCCCAGGGGACATCGTCCCTATCTACGCAGGGAACGCTTCAGCGGACTTAAGGATGCGGCGCGTGAGCCGCTCACCGATGCTGGCACGTGCGAGCTACGGGTGCGCCGTGGTCAGCGCGACGATGCAGCAGAAGATCCCGAGCAGGACCGCCCACATGGCGATCCGGTCCGGCCGTGGTCCCAGGCGCTCCACCGGCGAGCGCGGCGGCCGGCGGCGCTCCACCTCGACGAGGCGCAGCGAGGACACCGGGCGGCCGGTGATCTGAACGGTACGGCGCTCCTGGCCGTGGACGCGCTCGTAGCGCGCCTGCATCGAGTCCTCCGGGGTGGCGTGACGGCGCCTCGGCGGCTTCACGCAGGTGCTCGACATCGGCCCACCACGAGCGGGCCTCGGCCTGTTGGGACATGAGGGTCTGGTTCCTCTTTCTTGGGCCTACGGGGTTAGCTGTCGGGCTCGCGCAGAAAGAGTCGCGCTACACCGGGTACGGATCCGGCGATTCGCCCCCACACTGTGGGTCCCCCGCTCCCCGCCTGATGGCGGAGATTCAGCGGTACTGGCGAGCACCATCGTAGCAATGCGCAAATCTCCTGCACATACGGTCTTATTACGGAAACTGCGGGAAGAACCGTAGGCTGGTGGCCGGATGGAATTGCGGAGCATCGACCACGTCCAGGTGGCCGGACCCCCCGGTTGTGAGGCAGCCGCGCGGATGTTCTACGGCGAGGTGCTCGGGCTGAGGGAGATCCGAAGCCCCCGGCGCTGGCCGCGCGCGGCGGCGTCTGGTTCGCGCCTCGGGCGCCAGGAGCTGCACGTCGGCGTCGAGCGAGGACTTCCGCCCCGCGCTCAAGGCCCACCCGGCGTTCTCGTGCGTCGATCCCGACGCGCTTGCGGACGCGCTTCAGGCCTCGGGCGCACCGGTGAGCTGGAACGGCGAGGTCGACGGGAGTGCGGCGCTTCTACACGTCCGACCCCTTCGGCAATCGCCTGGAGATCGTCGGCGTGCCGCTGTCGTCGGCGTTCTAGTGTCGCTAGCGGCCGGCGACCTTCGCCACGAAGGCGGCGACGTCCTGCTCGTCCTGGCCGTCGAGCAGCTCGGCGGGCATCTGGCCCGAGCCGCGCGCGCGGCCGTTGGTGATCGCGTCCTTGATGAACGTGACGCGGTTCTTGGTCGTCTCGGCCGGCGATGCGCCGTTGATGCCGGAGATCAGGGCGTCGAGGTTCGGGCCGACCTTGCCGGCGCCGTGCGAGGCCGCGAGCGTGTGGCACGTGTTGCAGTTCTTGGCGAACAGCGTGCGGCCGCGCTGCTCGGCGTCGTTGAGCTTCACGCCGCCTGGCGCCTTCTTGGACTCGGTGTTGTTGTTGGACGCCATCACGAGCGCCGGGACGCCGATGCCGATGAGCAGCGCGACCACCGCGACGCCGATCGAAACGGCCCGATTGCCACCGCGCGACTGGGTGTGCAGCTGCTCGCGCGCGCCCCTGGCCCGCCGCCGAATGCGAGGAACAGCACCGTGAGCCCGAGCGCGATGAAGGCGAGGACGAAGACGGTTGAGGCGACCATCGGGCGCGAACCCTACAGCCACGCGCAGGCGGGGCGTCACCGGCGCCGACCCGAGGCGAAACTCTGGACCGCGGGCGCCACGGCGCGGAAGTCCCCACCCCCGGCCGCGGCGCGCTGGCGCTCCAGTTCGGCCTCGTCCAGCGGGCTGAAGTCCTTGACCTCGGCGGCGGGCCGCTCGGCGCCGTCGAGCGCTCGAGTGCGCGCGACCACGACGTTGATCTGGCCGCCGCCGGCGGGATGGCGCTCGAGCCGGCCCTCGGCCACGACCAGCGGCTCGGTGCGGACGATCGTGCGGTCGCGCTCGTAGACCGCGGGCGGCACGACCAGGTTGATCGTGCCCGCCTCGTCCTCGAGCAGCATGAACACGATGCCCTTCGCGGTTCCGGGGCGCTGGCGGGCCACGACGATCCCGGCGACGACGACGCGGGCGCCGTGACGCATGGCGCGCAGGTCGTCGCTCGCCACCTGACCCTCGGCGCGCAGCCGGTCGCGCAGCAGCCCGAGCGCGTGCGGGCCGGTGGTCAGGCCGGTCGTCGCGTAGTCGGCGATCATTGCGTCCCAGCTGCTGAGGCGATCGAGCCCGGGCGCGGCGGGCAGCTCCAGGGGCAGCGAGAGCTGCGTCCCTTCTCCCCGCGCCGCCGCAGCTTTGGCAGCGCGCCGGGCGGCAGCGGCCGAGGCGAAACGTCGGCGGCATGGCGCCCCTCGACCTGGGTCGCACGGCCGACCTCGAGCGGCGTGCCCACCGGGGATGTGCCGAGCGCCGACCCCACCCTGTGCGCAGGAGTCGCGACGCCCAATGTCCACAGCGCGCGACGCCGGTCGCCGTCGGCGAGCGCGTCGCAGGCGCCCGACCAGGCCAGCGTCTCGAGTGCCGGGCGGCCTGCCCCGGCACGCGACGCGAGGTCGCCCAGCGACGCGAACGGACCGCCGGACTCGCGCTCGGCCACCAGCGCGGCGACCTCGTCGGCACGCACGCCCAGGACGTAGCCGAGCCCGATCCGCACCGCGGGGTGGGTGGGGTCCTCTCCCACTGTGCAGCCCACCGCGCTGTGGTTCACGTCCGGCGCCAGCACCTCGATCCCGCGCCGCTGCGCGTCGTGGACCAGCGCGTCGGGCGGGTAGAAGCCCATCGGCTGCTCGTCGAGCAGCGAGCACAGGAACTCGGGCCCGTAGTGCACCCGCAGCCAGGTCGACTGGTAGGCCAGCAGGCCGAACGCCGCGCCGTGGGCCTTGGGGAAGCCGAAGCCCGAGAAGCCGACGATCATCGTCCAGACGCGCTCCGCCGTCTCGGCGTCCGCGCCGTTGGTCACGCGCGCGCCCTCGACGAAGTCGTCATGGAAGGCGCCGAGCGCCTCCGCCGAGCGCTTGCGGCTCATCGCCCGGCGCAGCCCCTCCGCCTGCCCCGGCGAGAAGCCCGCGAACGCCATCGCGACCTCGATCACCTGGTCCTGGAAGATGATCGTGCCCAGCGTCTCCTTCAGCACCTCCTTCAGGCACGGGTGGTCGTAGGGCACCTCGTAGCTCGGGTTCGCCCGCAGCGCCTGCAGCCGCGCGATGTACGGGTTGACCGCGCCGCCCTGGATCGGCCCGGGCCGCACGATCGCGACCTGGATCGTCAGGTCCTCGAGCGTCTTCGGCCGCGTGCGCAGCAGCGACCCCATCTGCGCGCGCGACTCGATCTGGAAGACGCCGGTGGTCTCGGCGTTCTGGATCGCGTCGTAGGTCGGCTTGTCGTCGTAGGGGATGCGCGAGAGGTCCACGCGCTCGTTGCGCCGCGTGTGGATGAGCTCGACGCAGCGCTCGACCGCGCTCAGCATCCCGAGCCCGAGCAGGTCGATCTTCAGGAAGCCCGCGTCCGCGCAGGAGTCCTTGTCCCACATGACCATCTGCCGGCCCTCCATCGCGGCCGGCACGACTGCGCAGCAGTCGATCAGCGGGCGGGTGGCGACGATCATCCCGCCCGAGTGCTGGCTCAGGTGACGCGGAAGCCCGTGCGCCTCGTCGGCCAGGCGGTGCAGCCAGGCCCAGCGGCCTTCGGCCTGGCGCCCCTCCCCCAGCGCGGTCGCGATGTCCTTGTCGACCGCCCGCGCCGAGAACGCCTCCGACGAGCGCGCCACGCGCTCGATCTCCCCCGGCGGCAGGCCCAGCGCCTTGCCGAGCTCGCGGATCGCACCGCGCGCGCGGTAGGTCGGGAAGGCGGCGACGAGCGCCGAGTGGTCGGCGCCATAGCGCTCGTGCACGCGCGGGATCAGGACCTCGCGAATGTCGCGCGGGAAGTCGAGGTCGATGTCCGGCAGCGACGTGAGCTCCTCGTTGAGGAAGCGCCCGAGGAACAGGTCGTTCTTCACCGGATCGACGTGCGAGAGGCCGGTGAGGTAGCAGACGATCGACGAGACGCTCGAGCCGCGCCCGCGCCCGGGCGGCAGCAGCGCCCGGACCGTGTCCGCCCCGCGGACCTCGACCGCCACCTCGCGTGCGAGCTCGAGCAGGTCGCGATGCAGCAGGAAGAACCCCGACAGGCCGAGCGCTCGGATGACGCGCAGCTCCTCGTCCAGGCGCGCCGCCGCCTGTGCGTGCAGCTGGTTGCCGCGCGGGTAGCGGGATGCGAACACCGCCGCGCAGACCTCGGCGAGCTTCGCGTCGGCCGTGTCGTCCTCGGCGCCCGGGTAGCGGTAGCCGAGGTCGCTCGAGAGGTCGAACGTGAGCGTCTCGGCCAGGCGCTCGGTCTCGGCCACCGCGTCCGGGTGGTCGGCGAAGCGAGCGGCCATCGCCGCCGGGGTCGCGAGCACGTGGGCGTGGTTGCCGCGCCGCAGCGGCTCGGAGGCGTCGAGCGTCGTGTGCTCGCGGATCGCCACGAAGGCGTCCTGGAGCCGGGCGCGCGCCGGCGAGTGGGCGTGCACGTCGCCGGTCGCCACGCATGGCACGCCCAGTCGTGCCGCCAGCGCCGCCAGCCCCCGGTTCAGCGTGCGGTCATGGCGGGCGAATGGCCGCTGCAGCTCGACCCTGAACGCGTCGGGCCCGAAGGCCGCGAGCAGCCGCCGCATCGTCGGCTCGTCGCGGATCCCGTGGCGCGCGCAGCCCGACAGGCAGACCAGTCCCGCGGCGTGTTCCTCGCAGCGCGTCGAGCGACACGCTCGGCTTCTCGATCGTCCTGCCGCCCCGAGTCTCGCGTGTGCGCGTGCGCTCGCGTGAGCAGCCGGCAGAGGTTGCGCCACCCGTGGTCGTCACGGACCAGCAGCGTGACGTGGCGGTCGCCGTCGACGGTGAGCTCGCAGCCGTGGATCGCCCGCAGGCCGAACGTCCGCGCCGCCTGCGCGAACTCCATCGAGCCCGAGATCGTGTCGTGGTCGGTCAGCGCCAGCGCCGTGTGCCCGCGCTCGACCGCGGCGATCGCGAGCTCCTCGGGCAGCGATGCGCCGTCCAGGAAGGAGAACGCGGAGTGCGCGTGGAGCTCGACGTAGGCCATGCGAACACATGTTCGCATGGCGAGCGGACGCCGTCACGCCGGTGACAGGCAGTCGTAGCGCGGGACCCAGAAGCCCTCGGGCGTGTGCTCCATGGAAGAGACGAGGCGCCGGCTCGATGCCGTGTGGGAGATCTCGCCGCCGACGGCCAGACCCACCTTCACGTGGCCTCCCAGCGCGACAGAGTCCTCGCCGGTCGCATAGGTGTTCGCCTGCACGGTGCCCTCGTCGAGCACCATCCGCATGAGCTGGGACGGGTGCGTCAGCGAACCGAGCACCGCCTGTGCCCGGCCGGGCTGGGTCAGGTCCAGGTGCGCCTCGACCTGCCAGCTGCGTGCTGCTCCTGACGGCAGATGACCGGCGATGGGCGCCAGCAGATCCGGGAGGTCGCTCGACCCGTGCAGGTTGCCCGCGCCCAGCACCATGAGGTCGATCGGGTTGCCATGGCGATCGAGCGTGACCGCCACCTTCCCCTCCCCGGAACCGCCAGCCGACGCAACTTCGCCTTCGGCGTCGAGCGACACGGAACCCTTGAGATAGAAGGTGCGCCTGCCGGTGACGAGGTCCTCGCGACCACCTCCGCCGACCGCTCCCGCCAGCAGGCCGAGACCGGCCGAGCCCGTGAGGTCCAGTTGCCTGTAGCGCGAGACCGGCGCGGAGACGCGCGGCGCAAGCGCCTGCAGCCCGCGCCAGAAGTCAGGGTCGGTCCGCTCGCGGCGCATCGTCCGGATCAGCTCGTCGGCCGTGCGGTCGTCGGCAACCCTGTAGGTCGCGCCGTGCCCGAGGCTCGCGAGCGCTGCCGCGCGAAGCTCGCCGCCGATGGCGAGCTTGTCGCCGAGCTTGAGGTCGGCGCCGAAGCCTCCGGTCGCGCCGATGTCCATGTGGTCCGCGAGCGTGACGAGGATGCCCCCGTCGGACATGTGCTCGACGATCGCCGACTTCCCCCCGCCGATCCGGACGACCGCGATGTCGACGTGCCAGTCATCCGACTCGCCGCGGCTCGACACCGCGCACGGCGGATGCACCTCGACGCAATCGTGACCCTCGACGATGCACAAGCCGCGCTTGATCTGCGCGACGGTTGCTGCGGCGATCGCGCGGCCGTTGAGCACGAAGCCTCCGACCACGACGAAGACCAGCGCGACGAGCGCGACGAGCGCGACGTATTCGATGGAGGCCTGGCCGGACGTGGAGCGGGGGCGCATGCCACCACCATGCGCCCCGGCCTGTGACGGATCAGGACGTGGGCGTGCCAGATCTGCGACCCAGGCCGATATGGTCGCCGCGATGCTCACGACGCAGGACGCGGCCCGATTCGCCGACGAGTGGTTCGCGGCCTGGAACGCGCACGACCTCGACGCGATCCTGGGCCACTACGCCGACGAGATCGAGTTCGTGTCGCCGTTCGTCGCCGTCCTCAACGACGACCCGGCGGGCGTCGTGCGCGGCAAGGAGGAACTGCGCGCCTACTTCGCCCGCGCGTTCGAGCGCTTCCCCGACCTGCGCTTCGAGCCGCTCGACGTCCTGCTCGGCGTGAACTCGGTCACGCTGTCATACGTCAGCGTCGGGAACCGCCGCGCGGCCGAGGTGATGACGCTCGGCCCCGATGGCCGCATCGTGCACGTCCTTGCGCACTACCGCGACGGCTGAGCCTCGCCCTAGCGGTACGTCCTCCGGGACGACCAGCCCGGTCGCTCGTCGTCCCAGGCCATCGCGTCATCCGCCAGCCGGCGGGCGTCGCGATGAACTGCGTGGTGATGATCCCGATGGCCGAGAAGGCGACGCCGTCCTGCACGCCGCGCTTCTCGTAGGTGCTCAGCCGG
The DNA here is from genome assembly GCA_963794105.1 of uncultured Actinomycetes bacterium. Classification (GTDB taxonomy): domain Bacteria; phylum Actinomycetota; class Thermoleophilia; order Solirubrobacterales; family Solirubrobacteraceae; genus AC-49. The sequence goes on from CAWCEB010000149.1 coordinate 8,245, forward strand.
TGGGCGACGTTGCCGAACACCTCGGTGCGCGCGGCCACCTCGACCTCGTCGAAGGAGGTCAGCCGTCCGGTGTCGACCAGTTCCTGGCGCGGCGCGATGAACGCGTCGAGGCCGCTGATCTCCGGGGCTCGCCGCTGTTCTTGATGAGCAGCCCCTCGGGTATGAAGACGTCGCGGATCCGGTCGTACTGCGGCGCCCCTCCCTCAGGGAACGACACGGCGGCGAAGAACTCGCCGATCAGCGACTGCAGGGCGACATCGGTCATGGCAGATATGACGTTCGCCCGGCGTCAATCGTTCCGAGGAGACTGCCAGCTCGTCACTAGGCGGAGGCCTGCTCGTACCAGGCACCCTCGATCAGGTCGCGGAAGACGACCGTGTTGCGACCCCCCGCGACGAGCACCTCCCAGTAGCGCCGGCGCAGCGGCGCGTCGGTCCACCAGCGGTCCTCGACGAGCCACGACTCGCGCACCGCCTCCACCTCGCGGCCCCCGACCACCACCGGCCGGCCGTCGGACCCGGCCGTGCACAGCGGTGGGCCGCGGGAAGGTTCAGCCGCCGAGGACATCACTCATAAGGCGTCAGCACAGCGCGGCGCTCGGGCACACGCGAGGTCGGGTCGGTTTCCAGCACGCGCAGCGCGGCGTCCGGGCCCGCGGCCGCTCGCGCCTGGCCGATCGCCTCCCGCAGCCGGGCAGCGCGCTGCTGCGCCCGTCGCTGAAGAGCGCGCCGCTCGCTGCGGGCGGCGGGCCGAAGCGATCGACCGCCAGGCGCAGCGCCTCGGCGGGCGCCGGCATCATGGCCAGCCGTCCTGTCAGGGCAAGGCGCATCCGTGCGGCGTCGCCCGTCGCCTCCCGGAAGACGACGCGCTCGCGCCAGGTGCCGCCCTCCACCAGCACCGCGGAGACGACGGCGGCGCGGACCGTCCGGCCGCGACGGTCGCGGCGCGCCAGCAGCCGGTCGATCAGCAGCGCCAGCGCGCGCTCCAGCTGCGGCCCGGACGCGGACTCCGGCAGCGTCAGGGACTCCTCGACGCGCTCGCCCGGCGCGCGCGGGCGAAGCGGTGTGTCACGACCGAGGGCGAGCTCCCGCGCCCGCATGCCGGGCGGGCCGAAGCGATCCGCCACGGCAGCCGGCGACAGCGCCGCCAGGGCGCCGAGCGTGAGGATCCCCAGCCGCTCGAGCGTCGCGGGCAGCTGCGCAGTCGCCTCGCAGTGGCGCAGGAGCGCCACCGGCTCGCCCGCCAGATCGTGCGCGCCGGCAACGATCTCCGCACGCCGTGGCCGCGCGCGCGCCGCACCCGCCAGCGCACAGAACCGCGACGGCCCCGCGCCGATCCGCGCCGGGCGCCGGAGCGCCGCACGCGTCGCAGCCACCACGCCGTCGAGCGTTCCTCCGTGCAGGCGGCGCAGGCCGCGCGCGTCGAAGCACGCCAGGCCGGGCGCGCCGGGCTCGACCGCGGCCCCGACGGACTCCAGGCGCCCGAGCATCTCCTCCCAGGCGTCGTTGACCGAGACGGGGTCGGGCGGCACGAGCGCCAGGGTGGGGCAGCGCGAGAGCGCCTCCCCCAGCCGCATCCCCGGATGGACGCCGAAGGCCTCCGCGGCCGCCGACACCTCCCCGACCAGCTGCTCCCTGCCGGGCTCGGGCGCCAGCGCGGCAGGGCCTGTCATCAGCGCGTCGCGTCCACCGGCGGCGACCGCAAGCTCGAAGCGCGGGAGCAGGACGCAGACGATGGACACGAACATATGTTCGCACCATCGTCAAGTGCCCGATTGCTAGGTTCGAAGGCGTGAGCCGCTATGACGAGATGACCTACCGCCGCTGCGGCCGCAGCGGCCTGAAGCTGCCGCTCGTATCGCTCGGGCTGTGGCACAACTTCGGCCACGATCGCGAGATCGACGGGCAGCGCGCGATCGTCCGCCGCGCGTTCGACCTGGGGATCACCCACTTCGACCTGGCCAACAACTACGGCCCGCCCAATGGCTCCGCGGAGGAGAACTTCGGGCGCATCCTGCGCGAGGACCTCGCCGGACACCGCGACGAGCTGATCGTCTCGACGAAGGCCGGCTACGACATGTGGGAGGGCCCCTACGGCGAGTGGGGCTCGCGCAAGTACCTGCTCGCAAGCCTCGACCAGTCGCTCGCGCGGATGGGCCTGGACTACGTCGACATCTTCTACTCGCACCGGTTCGATCCCGACACGCCGCTCGACGAGACGCTCGGCGCCCTGGACACCGCGGTGAGGAGCGGGCGCGCGCTGTACGTCGGGATCTCGTCCTACTCCGGGCAGCGCACGGAGGAGGCGGTCGCGATCCTGCGCAGCATGGGCACCCCGCTGCTCATCCACCAGCCCTCGTACTCGATGCTCAACCGCTGGATCGAGCGCGACCTGCTCGACGTCCTGGACCGCGAGGGCGTCGGCGCCATCGCGTTCTCGCCACTGGCCCAGGGGATGCTGACATCGAAGTACCTCGACGGCATTCCGGCCGACTCACGCGCCGCCGAGGGCCGGTTCCTGACGTCCGACATGATCACGCCCGAGCGCATCGCGCACGTGCGGCGGCTCAACGAGATCGCGGGCGAGCGCGGTCAGACGCTCGCGCAGATGGCGGTCGCGTGGACCGTGCGCGACGAGCGCGTCACCTCGGCGCTGATCGGCGCCTCGAGCGTCGCCCAGCTCGAGGAGAACGTCGCGGCCATCGACGACATCGAGTTCACCCCGGACGAGATCGATGCCATCGACCGCGACGCGGTCGACTCCGGCATCAACATCTGGCAGCAGTCCAGCGACGCCTAGAGGCCTCTGCGGCTCCTAGCCGCGGCGCTGCTGCATCACTTCGCGGATCTGGTCGAACGCCTCCGGGTCGCGCCGCTCCAGGCGCTTGAGATCCCAGCGGCTGAGGATGATCAGTCGCATCGGCGTCGTCGCTCGCACCGTGGCGGTGCGCAGCTCCTTCTCGAGGACCCCGATCTCGCCGAAGAAGTCGCCCGCGCCGAGCTCGGCGACCTTCTCGCCGTCACGCTCCACGTCGGCGTTGCCCTCTTCGATGGCGAAGAACTGGTAGCTGAAGTCGCCGGCGCGGACGAGCTCCTGCCCCTCCGGCACGGACGTCTCCCCCGCCAGCGTCGCCAGCGCGCGCAGGTCCTCGTCCGACATGTCCTTGAACAGCGAGATGGCCTTGAGGCGGTTCGGGTCCATGGCGGGAACCTATCTAGTCAGCCGGGGGTTGGCCAAACATCTCCCCCAGCCTTGTCGCGACGGCGAAGTCGCCCTCGAGATCCATGCGGCCGGTTAACAGTGCCTTGGCGGGATCCAGGTCGCGGCCCGCAACGCGGATGAAGTCCGCGACGCCGACCTTGACCGTGAGGTCCGGGCCCGGTGCAGCGACCCCGCGCGCGTGCGCCTGGGCGGGGCCGCAGGTGACCGTCCAGGTCCGCACGGCGCCGCGCGAGTCGGCCAGCTCGTAGCGGATGTCGCCACTCCACCCGGCGGCGCGATCGGGCCGGTAGGCCTTCGCCATCGCCCGGAAGATGACCCGCAGCCCGCGGTCGGATCCGAGCGTGCGCTCGAGCCGCGCGTCGGACGCGCGCCGCACGAAGCGCTGGAAGATGGCCTCGCCGAGCGGCACTCAGCGCAACGTACCGGTGTGCCCCAGCGAGTAGCGCCCGGGTTGCGGCCAGACCGACAGCCCGTGCGGACCGGGGCCGACGCGGATGCGGCGCAACAGGTGCCCGGTGCGCGTCGAGATCGCATAGACCTCGCTGTTCCAGCGCCCGCTCAGCCAGAGCACGCGGCCGCTCGCGGACACGCCGCCCATGTCCGGGCTGCCGCCACCCGGGATCCTCCAGCGCGCGACCAGATGGTTGGTGCGCAGGTCCAGCACGGAGATCGTGCCCTCGCCGCGGTTGGAGATGAAGAGCCGGCGCGCGTCGCGGCTGATCACGAACCCGTGTGTGCCCGCTCCGGTCTTCAGGAACCCCGCCTGGCGCATGCTGCGGGCGTCGACCCGCCACACGCCGCCATTGGCCATGTCGGCGACGTAGAACCAGCGTCCGTCGGGGCTGAGGCGGACGTCCTGTGGCGCCGCGCCGCCGCGCAGCTGGACGTAGCGCACGATCCGCTCGCTGCGGACATCGAGCACGGCGAGCTTGCCCGAGAACTCGCACGACGCCAGCGCCCGGCGCCCGTCCGCCGTGAAGTCCATGTGGTCGATGCCCGGGCAGTGCACCGGGGTCGAATGCCTGAGCGCCAGCGTGTGCGGGTCGCGGAAGTCGAGCCGCTGCAGGCGCTCGGCCACGACGATCGCGCGATCGCCGCGCGGCGTGAAGTAGAGGTTGTACGGGTCGGCGACCGGGCGCGGCTTGCCGTGGCGACCGGTGAGCGGGTCGATCGGCGTCAGCGCGTTGCCCCTGTCGCTGTCGACCCACAGCGTCCGCAGGTCCCACGAGGGCGTGACGTGCTGCGGCTCAGCCGGGACGCTGAAGCGTCGCACGACCTTGAACGTGCTCGGATCGATCTCGTCGACGGCGTCGCCCTGCGTCTCGGGGACGTAGACGCGGTCGAGCGCTCGCCGCGCGGACGCCGCGATCGCGGTCGGGCCGTCGGCGGCGTACACGTTGCGCGCGGGCGGCGGGTTCGTCAACGCAAGGACGCCGCGCTGTGCCTGTCCGGCTCCGTCGCGGCCGCCGACCACGAGCACCCGGCCCGGCAGCGACGCCGCTCCCATGTCCGACAGCGGCACGGGCAACCGTCCCGACGCCCGGACGCCGCCTGTCGCCGGGTTCACGGCGAGGATCGAGCGCAGCTGCGCGCCGGCAGCGTTGCGCCCGCCGATGACGAGGAACGAGCCGTCCAGCGACGCGCCGGCGGCGTGGCTCAGCGGCAGGGGCAGGCGCCCGAGGCGCCGCACCCGGCGCGTGCCGGGATCGAACGAGACCAGGTCGGGGAACGCCCCCGTCCCGGTCGTGCCGCCGGCGACGAGCACGCGACCGCCAACGGCGCCGACGGCGGCGTAGCGCACGGGCTGCGGCAGCCTCGCGACGACGCGCGCCGGTGCCCCGGGGCGCCACGCGACGATCGTGTCCAGCGGCCGGACGCCGTCGTATCCGCCGACGATGTACGCGGTGCCCCCGACCGTCGTGGCCGACACGTCGGACGCCTGGCGCGGCAGTCGCCCCGCGGTGCTGGGCGCGCCGCGAACAGCCACGATCCGATCGCTCGTGGCCCCGCGATCGCCGCCGCCGAAGAGGTAGGTCGTGCCGCCGATGGTCGCCGCGGCGGCATCGTGCACGGCGGCCGGCAGCCGGCCGGCTGCCGATGCCCGGCCCGAACGGCTGACCGCGAGGACGTCGGCCACCGAGACGTCGGCCCCGTTGAGCCCGCCCATCGCGCGCGCCCCCGCGCCGGCCCGCGTGGTCGCCGGATCCTGCACGGGGACAGGGAGGCGGCCAGCGGGCGCGGCGCGGACGTGGAGCAGCGCGGGGTGCGGGCGCGCCGCTCCCCTGGCGTGTTGCCCGTCTGTGGGCACGGCTCGTGTCGCCGTGCGATCCGCGCTGCCACCGCAGCCCGCGAGGGCGGTCACGCAGGCGATGGCGATCAGGCGGCCGGGCACGAACCCGATCGTCGAGTCCCTTGCCTGAATTGCTCCTGAACGAACGAGCGCGCCAAGCGGACCGGTTGCCCGCGCCGGCCTGCTCGGCCGGCGCGGGCGCGAAGCGGCGCGGGGTGCAGAGCGCACCGCCTCGCCCGGGGTGGCACCCATCCCGGCGCCGCCGATGAGGGGCTTCACCGGATGCGCCGGTCACGCGACGAGCACCCCGGGCAGGATGTTCTTCGAAACCTGACGAGTGCCTGAACATGCCTGCGTCAGCACGGTTCTTCGCGAGAAGCGGAGTATTGAGTCCGTTTGTGTACCATCGCGGACATGCTCGGACTCGCCCACTGGTGCTCGGACCATCGCCGCGCCGTCGTGGCTCTCTGGCTCGTCGTCCTGGGCGGGGTCCTGGTCGGCTGGCAGTCGGCGGGGTCGGCGTACTCGAGCAACTTCTCGCTGGGAGACACGGACTCGCAGCGAGCGGTCGACCTGCTGGAGAGCCGCTTCCCGGCCCAGTCCGGCGACCGCGACCAGATCGTCGTGCGCGCCACGAGCGGCGTCGCGGGCCCGGCGGTGCGCGCGCGTGTCTCGGGCATGCTGGCGCGCGTCGCCCGGCTCCCCCACGTCAGCCAGGTGGTCAGTCCCTACCGCGCCGACGGGCGCGGGCAGATCTCAGCCGATGGGAAGACGGGGTTCGCGACGGTCCTGTTCGACGAGCGGGCCGACCTGCTCCCACTCGACGCGATCAAGAAGGTGGTCTCCACCGCGAAGGCGGCAAGGACGGACGGCCTGCAGGTCGAGCTCGGCGGTCAGGCGATCCAGCAGACCGAGGTGGCCCCGCCGGGCTCGCTGACGGGAATCGGCGTGCTCGCCGCGGTGGTCGTGCTCCTGATCAGCTTCGGGTCCTTCCTGGCGATGGGCCTGCCGATCGTGACCGCGCTGTTCGGCCTGGGCACCGGTGCGGGGCTGATCGGGCTGGGCACGCACGTGATCGACATGGCCGACTTCTCGCTCGAGCTGGCGGCGATGATCGGGCTGGGCGTCGGGATCGACTACGCGCTCTTCATCCTCACCCGCTTTCGCGAGATCTACGGCGAGAACGGCGGCGACGTCCGCGAGGCGGTCCTGCTGGCGATGGACACCTCGGGTCGCGCCGTGCTGTTCGCGGGCGCGACCGTCGTCATCGCGCTCATGGGCATGTTCGCGCTCGGCGTGAGCTTCCTCTACGGACTGGCGGTCGCCGCCGTCATCGCCGTGTTGCTCGTGCTCGCAGCTTCGCTGACGCTGATGCCGGCGCTGCTGACGTTCTTCGGGCATCGCGTCGGGCAGCCGGGCAGGCTCACCCGCCGGGCCGCGCGCCGCCGTCGCGCAGGGCGCGCCGCGCGGACGAGCTTCTGGGCGCGGTGGATCGGCGGGATCCAGCGCCGGCCGGTCTTCGCCGCCGTCGGCGCGACGGTGCTGATGCTCGCGCTCGCCGCGCCCGCACTGGCGTTGCGGCTCGGCGCCAGCGACGCGGGCAACAACCCGGCGTCGTTCACGTCGCGCAAGGCCTACGACCTGCTGGCGGAGGGCTTCGGCCCGGGCTTCAACGGACCTCTGAGCGTCGTGGTCGAGCTCCCCGCCGGCGGCCGCGCGCAGACGCTCGCCACGCTGCGCGGCGCGCTGGAGCGCACGCCCGGCGTCGCGTCCGTCTCGGCGCCGGGGCTGAACCCCGCAGGCGACACGGCGGTCATCACGGCCTATCCGCGTTCCTCGCCACAGAGCGAGAAGACGACCCAGCTGGTCAAGCACCTGCGCAACGATGTGATCCCGCCCGTCGCGCAGCGGACGCACGCGGCCGTCTACGTCGGCGGGAGCACGGCCATCTTCATCGACTTCTCGAGCGTGCTCTCGAGCAAGCTATGGCTCTTCATCGCGGTCGTGGTCGCGCTGTCGGCGCTGCTGCTCGCGGTCGTCTTCCGCTCCCTGGTGATCCCGATCCAGGCCGCGTTGATGAACCTGCTGTCGATCGGCGCCGCCCTCGGGGTGATCGTCATGGTCTTCCAGTTCGGCTGGTTCCCCGGCGTCTCCAGCGGCCCGATCGAGGCGTTCCTGCCGGTGCTGATGTTCGCGATCGTGTTCGGGCTCTCGATGGACTACGAGGTGTTCCTGGTGTCGCGCATCCACGAGGAGTGGACGCGCCAGCGCGACACGACCGCCGCGGTCCGCGACGGCCTGATCGAGACAGGCCGCGTGATCACAGCGGCTGCCGCGGTCATGGTCGTCGTGTTCGCGTCCTTCATCCTGGGCGGCGAGCGCGTCATCGCGATGTTCGGGCTGGGACTCGCCGGCGCCGTGTTCCTCGACGCGCTGGTCATCCGCTGCATCCTGTTGCCCGCCGTCCTGCAGCTGCTCGGCGAGCGCACCTGGGCCTTTCCCGCCTGGCTGGACCGGCGACTGCCGCGGCTGGTGCTCGAGCACGAGGGACCGGTGCCCGCACACACGACGGCAGAGACGTAGAAGGCTCAGCCGAACGCGGCTTCGGCAGCCCGCAGGCGCTCCTCCTCGAGCGTCGCGCGCTGCTCGCGCGCGCGGGCGATGAGGCGATCGAGGTCGGTTCCGGCCAGCTCGGGATGCGAGCCCTGCACGCGCGCCAGCGCCTCCCAGAGGGCCAGCTTGCCGGCCACCCCGAGCGACAGCGTCTCGAGCGCGAGGAACCTGCCGAGCTGCTCGTCGCGCGACGTCGTCCCGCTGAACTTCGGCCGGCCGGCCTTCTCCATCACCCACGCGCCGGCCTTCTTGACCGTGCTCTGCGAGACCCCGAGCCGCTCCATCAGCGCGATGAGCTCGTCGCGGTCCTCGTCGATCTGAGCGGCCACGCGCGTCATCACGTCAGCCAACGGGGTGCCGGCGGCCAGCTTCTCGAGCTGGTGGGCGTGATCGCTCCCGAGCGTCGATCCCGCGAGATGGTCGTTGAGGTAGATGTCCAGCGCGTCCTTGGGCACGTCCCTGGCGTACCCGCACCGGCCGAACCGCAACGTAGAAGGGCCCCGCCGGAGCGGGGCCCTTCCTTAGCAAGCCGGTAAGCCGGATTCTGTCGTTGGACAGCCATCCATCTTTGCGGGCTACCTGGACCTCGGCGGGCCGCGTCATCGGTCCTGCTCGCCCTTGCACCGGGTGGGGTTTGCCGAGCCGCCGCGTCACCGCGACGCTGGTGCGCTCTTACCGCACCTTTTCACCCTTGCCTGTGCGCCCGCCACGTGAACGGGCGCCATCGGCGGTGTGTTTCTGTGGCACTTTCCCGCGGGTTTCCCCGGGTCGGCTTCCCGACCACCTTGCCCTGCGGTGTCCGGACTTTCCTCGAAGGGTTTTCTCTCCCTCCGCGGCTGTCTGGCTTGCACGAATCACGGTAGCGGCTTGAGTGGGTGTCGGGAAGGGCTGCTAGGTTCGCGCCCGCGTGCCCTGGGTCGAGGTCTTCACCGTGTACCTCGTCTGCCACTGCGTCGGAGACTTCCTGCTCCAGACGGAGTTTCAGGCGGTCAGAAAGTCGGGCGGACTCGGGTCCGACCCGGTCGCTCGGCGTGCGCTGTTCTCGCACCTGCTCACGTACTCGCTCACGTTCGTGCCCGCGTTCGTGTGGATCGCGTCGGAGGAATCGGCCGGGCGGGTGATCGCCGCGATCGCGATCGTGGTCCTGACCCACCTGGTCCAGGACGATCGCCGGCTGCTGTACCGCTACACGGTGACCGTGAAGAAGGCCGACCCACCGCCCGACCATCCGCTCTGGATCTTCATCGACCAGAGCGCGCACCTGGTGTGGCTGTTCGCGGCCGCGCTCGCGGCCGCCGGCTAGGACAGCGACGAGCCGCAGGCGCCGCACGCGCCCGGCGAGCTCATGGGCTCGCCGCACACCATGCAGCCGGCGGAGCGGCCGGCGCGGAGGAGCTCCCAACGCTCGACGAGCACGTCGTCAAGCGTCATCCCCCGGCCGGCCGCCGCCGGGCTATCCGAGCTCACGAGCGTGAGCGGGGCGAGGCGGCGCACCGGCCGGCGGCGGGCCGGCGCGTCGGAGTCGAAGTCGAACTGAAGTGCTGTGGCGGTCATGTCACGCTCCTGAAGAGCCCCACGACCCTGCCGAGGACGCGCACGTCCTTGGACCGGATGGGCTCCATCGTCTCGTTCTCGGGCTGAAGGCGGACGTGGTCGTTCTCGCGGAAGAAGCGCTTGACGGTGGCCTCCTCGCCGACGAGCGCGACGACGATCTCGCCGTCGGTGGCGTCCTCCTGCGGGCGCACCACGACGTAGTCGCCCTCGAGCATGCCGGCGTTCTTCATCGACTCGCCCCGGATCCGCAGGATGTACTCCCCGCTCTCGCCACCGGCGAGCGGCGGCACGGCGACGTACTCCTCGATGTTCTCCTCGGCGAGGATGGGCGCGCCGGCGGCGACCTGGCCGACCAGCGGCAGCCCGTCGGGCTTGACCAGCGACCGCACGTTCTCCACCGCCTGCTCGACGCCCTCGCGGGCGCGGTCGAGCATCTCGATCGCGCGCGGCTTGCTCGGATCGCGCCGCAACAGGCCCAGCTTCTCGAGGTTCGCGAGGTGCGCGTGGACCGTCGACGACGAGGCCAGTCCGACGGCCTTGCCGATGTCGCGGACCGTCGGCGGGTAGCCAAAATCGGCGGAGTAGCGCTTGATGAAGTCGAAGATCTCCTGCTGGCGCTTCGTCAGGTCCATTGCGGGCTCCTCCGGGTGGGCGTGGCGTGCGCGGGAACGAACATGTGTTCGCAAGCTAGCGCGCCCCGAGGACGGAATCAAGCCGGGCTATACTCCGCCGCCCCACGCGCCGGTGGCGGAATTGGTAGACGCGCAAGGTTGAGGGCCTTGTGGGCTGTATGGCCCGTGGAGGTTCGAGTCCTCTTCGGCGCATCGCAGGAAAGCCCCGCTCAGGCGGGGTTTTTCGTGTCCGGACCCAGCACTGGCAAGATGCGCGGGCATGCCGCCCGACCGCCTCGCCCCCACGCGCCGTGTGCTGATCCTGTCGGCCGGTGGCACCATCGGGATGACGGGCACGGGCGGTGCCCAGCCGGACCTCGACGCGGCGGCGATCGTCGCGGGCACGTCGGGGCTGGAGCAGTTCGACGGTCTGGAGGCGCGCACGCTGATGAACAAGCCCAGCGCGCATCTCACCGCCGCCGACCAGCTGCAGATCTGCCGCGAGGCGCGCGACGCGAGCCGCCGGGGCATCGGCGTGGTCGTCACGCACGGCACGGACACGCTCGAGGAGACGGCGATGCTCTGCGACGTCCTGCACGACGCCGACGCGCCGATCGTCTTCACGGGCGCGATCCGGCCCGCGACGGCGCCGGGCGCGGACGGGCCCGCCAACCTCGTCGACGCCGTCAGCGTCGCCGCCGCGCCCGCCGCGGGCGGCCTCGGCGTACTGGTCGTGTTCGGCGGCGAGATCCACCATGCGCGCACCGTCCGCAAGACCGACACGACGAGCCTGGTGGCGTTCAGCAGCCCGCAGAACGGGCCGCTCGGGCGCGTCACCGAGGGCCACCCCACGATCTGGAGCCGGCTGCCGCGCAACCCGCCGCTCGACCCGCCCGACCTGGACCGCAACGTCCTGATCGTCCCCACGACCTCGGGCGACGACGGGACGCTCGCGCGCGCCGCGCTCGCGACCGAGCCCGACGGCGTGATCATCGGCACGCTCGGCGCCGGACACCTCTCCCCGGAGGTGCTCGAGCTGTGGGGCGAGGCCGCCGAGCGGATCCCGGTCGTCGCGTACTGCCGGCCCGAGCGCGGCGTGATCCTCAGCGCGACCTACGGCTATCCCGGCTCGGAGCGGGATCTTCGCGGGACCGCCGTGATCCCCGCCGGCTTCCTCAGCCCGCAGGCCGCGCGGATGAAGCTCCTCGCATGCCTGGCAGCCGGGCTGTCGATCGACGAGGTCCGCTGGGCGTTTCGTCAGGACGACGGTTGATGCTGTCCGGTCCGCACGTCCCTCAGTCCATCGAGGACGCGCTCGAGGTCGTGCGCGAGATCCTCGGCATGGACATCGCGTACGTCTCGCGCGTCGATCCGACCAGCCAGGAGGTGCTCGAAGGTCGTCGGCGACGGCGAGGCCGCGGGCGTGCGCCAGGGAATGGTCGTCCCGATCGAGGACACCTACTGCGACCGGATGCTCAGCGGGCGCATCGAGAACATCGTCCGCGATGCCGCCGCCGAGCCCGAGCTCGAGGGCGTGGCCGGGCCGACGGCCTACGTCGGCGTCCCGCTCGAGTTCCACGACGGCGCCGTGTTCGGGACGCTGTGCGCCGCCAGCGGCAGGACCCACCCGGAGCTGGCCGAGCGCGACGTGCGGTTCATGCACGTCCTTGCGCGCGTCCTGGCCGCGGAGCTCGAGCGCACGGAGCTGCGCGAGCGCTTCGCCGAGCTCGACCAGCTGGAGCGCGACCGCGCCCAGGCGATCGACCTGTACCGCGAGGTGCTGCAGGAGCTGGTGCTCACGCGCTACGCGATCGACCGCCGCGACCACCAGTCCACGAGCACGCACCTCGAGCGAGCGACCGTGCGCACGCGAGACGCGATCGAGGCGCTCCTGCCACACGACATCGAGCCGGGTGGCCTGCGCGGCCCGGACGACCCGGCGCCCTAGCCGCCGGCTTGAAGCCCGGCCGCCTCGAGCGCCTCGCGCCGGCTCTCGTACACGCGCCCGTAGACCGCGCGGCCGTCGGGCCCGAACCGCCACAGCCATCCGACCGGGGCGTCGATCACGCGCCCGACTCCCCAGGCGTAGACGCGACCGATGGCAACGACCGTGTCATCGCCGGCGCGGTGGAACTCGGACGGCTCGACGGTGAGCTCCTCCCACACGCGCGAGACATCGCTCATGTACGCGCTGATCCCGTCGTGGCCGCGATAGGGCTGGCCGTCGGATGCCACCATCGCGGTCACCGGCAGGAACTCCAGGTCCGGATCGCAGAGCGCAAGCAACTCCGGGATGTCGCGGCGCGAGAAGCGCTCGAAGATCTGGCGGGTGGTCTCGACAAGCGGGTCGTCCACCACGGGGAATCTAGACGGCCAGGGCGAGCGTCTCGCGCTTCGACTCGAACTCCCGCCCGACCTCGCAGAGGATCTCGAGCATCGCCGTGCTTGGCCGGCGAGCAGAAGCCGCCCGCGAGCGTGCCGGCGAGGATGTGGCGCATCGGCGGGCGCGTTCGCAGCGAGCGCACGACCACGTCGTCGCGCAGCGCGAGCAGCGCCAGGTCGGGGATCAGCGAGACGCCCATGCCGGCGGCGACGAAGCCCTGGATCGCCAGGTAGTCGTCGCTGTTGAACTCGATCCGCGGCTCGAAGCCCGCCGACTGGCAGGCCCGCAACAGGATCTGCGCATCCGGGCAGGTGCTGCTGGACGAGCCCACGATCCACGGGTCGTCGCGAAGGTCCTCGAGACGCATCCGCGCGGCGCTCCGCGAGCGGGTGCCCCGCGGGCAGCAGGACGTACATCGGGTCGTCCATCACGCGGCGTGCGCTCGATCGCCTCGTCGTGCCAGGTCTCGAAGCCCGACTCGATCAGCAGCGCGATGTCGGTCTCCCCCGACTTCAGCGCAGCGATCCCATCCTCGGGCTCCCCGGGGATCAGGGTGAGGTCCACGGCCGGATGGCGCTCGCGGAAGGCCGCGATCGCCCGCGGCGCGAGCGTCGCGCCCGCGGTCGGGAACGCGACGATCCGCAGCCGTCCCCCGCGCAGGCCGGCGATCGCCTCGAGCTCCGCCTCGGCTTCCGCGAGGCGCGCCAGGATCGCGTCGGCGTGACGGACCAGCGCCTCGCCGGCGTCGGTGAGGCTCACGCCACGCGCGCTGCGATCGACGAGCACGGTTCCCGCCTCACGTTCCAGCGTTGCGATCTGTTGTGAGACTGCGGACTGCGTATAGGCCAGAGCCTCGGCAGCCGCGGAGAAGGAACCGTGGGCCGCGACCTCGCGCAACACCTTGAGCCGCTTGACATCGAGCATAAGCCGATCTTATCGCAAGGAGTCCGGAATGTCATTTGATCTGATGACCACGACAAGGGAAAATCCACCTATGAGCACATCAACCGACACCGTCACCATCCGCCGCGCCGGCTCCCAGGACGGCGTTGCGCTCAAGCTCCTCGCGATGCTGGATTCCTCCCGCCCGCTCGCCGGCCCCGTCCTCGTCGCCGAGTCCGCCGGGCTGGTCCTCGCCGCGATCTCGCTGAAGGACGGGCGCGTCGTGGCCGACCCGTTCTTCCCGACCGCCGACCTCGTCGCGCTGCTGCGCTCCCGCGCCGAGCGCATCGACACGTCGCACGCGCCGCGCCGCCGGATCCTGGCCCGGAGGCTGCTGCCGGCCGCGTGAGCTCCACCGCCGCCTCCGTTCCCTCCTCCTCGCGCGACGCCGCCGGTTCCCTCACCGGCGGCGTCGCTGTGTGGGCGAACCTGGCGTCGGTCTACGTCATCTGGGGCTCGACGTACCTCGCCATCCGCGTCCTGGTGCGCACGGTCCCGCCGCTGTACGGCGCCGGTGCGCGCTTCGTCGTCGCGGGGTCGCTCATGCTCGCGTTCCTCGGGCGGCGATCGCTGAGGGTCAACCGCCGCGAGCTGCTCGCGTGCGCGGTGATCGGCACGCTGCTGGCCGGCGGGGGCAACGGGCTCGTGACCGTCGCCGAGCAGGACGTCCCGTCGGGGCTGGCCGCAGTCCTGATCGCCTCGGTCCCGCTGTGGATCGTCGTCTTTCGCGCGGCCGCGCGCGACCGCATCCCGCGCGCGGACGCTGTTCGGCGTCCTTGCCGGGTTCGCGGGCGTCGCGATACTGCTGCTTCCCGGCAACGGCGTCCGGCGTACCGCTCGGCCCGTCGCTGGTGATCATCGGCGCGGCCGTCTCTGGGGCTTCGGATCGTTCATCTCCCATCGATCGGGCTGCCCCGCGACGGCCTCGTGACGACCGGCTGGCAGATGCTGTTCGGCGGCACGGTGCTCATGCTCGGTGGCGCGATCGCGGGCGAGCACATCGGGACGCCGTCGGCCGAGTCGATCTGGGCCTGGGTCTACCTGGTGGTGATCGGCGCGCTCGTCGCCTACACGTCCTACACCTGGCTGCTGCGCAACGCGCCGATCCAGCTGGTCTCGACGTACGCGTACGTGAACCCCGTCGTCGCGGTCATCCTCGGCGCGCTGATCCTCAACGAGTCCGTCGGCGCGATCACCGTGGTCGGCACCGCGGTGATCGTCGGGTCGGTCGCAGTGATCGTCAGACAGCGACGCTAGCGCCGGGGCGCTCCTGACCCGGCAGCGCGCCCGGACCCGAGCTCCGGCATCGACTCGTTGGCCTCGAGCTGCTTGCCACAGGCGGTGCAGATGCGGCGGTCGTCGATCTCGCCGCCGCAGCCGACGTGACGAATCACGACGGGCGGTCCGTTCTCGGCGGTGTACTTGTCGCCCCACTTCATCAGTGAGACCAGCACCGGCCAGAGGTCCACGCCCTTGCGCGTGAGCTTGTACTCGAAGCGCTCAGGGCGCTCCTGGTAGCGCTCTCGCCGCAGCACGCCCTCCTGCACCAGCCGCTCGAGCCGTGACTGCAGGACGTTGCGCGCGATGCCCAGGTTGGCCTGGAACTCGTCGAAGCGCCGGGTGCCGAGGAAGGCCTCGCGCAGGATCAGCAGCGTCCAGCGCTCGCCCACAAGCTCGAGCGCGCCGGCGATCGAGCAGTTCTGGTCGCTGTATGTGTTCCCTAGCACAGTTGCATCATACTACGAACCTGGTAGCTTGCGTTGCATGAAGCAACGCACCAAGGTCGCCGCCATCGTCTCCGTCGGGGTGTTCGTCGCCAGCCTCGATCTGTTCATCGTCAACATCGCGTTCCCCGACATCGAGCGCGACTTCCACGGCACGTCACTCTCGTCGCTGTCGTGGATCCTGAACGCCTACGCGATCGTCTTCGCCGCGTTGCTGATTCCCGCCGGGCGCTGGGCGGACCGCGCCGGGCGCAAGCGCGCATTCCTACTCGGCATGGGCGTGTTCACGCTGGCGTCGGCCCTCTGCGCCGCCGCGCCGTCGGTCGGCGTTCTTGTCGCCGCGCGCGTCGTGCAGGCAGGTGGCGCTGCGCTGCTCATGCCGACGTCACTCGGGCTGCTGCTGCCCGAGTTCCCACCCGAGCGCCGCCAGGTCGCCGTCGGGATCTGGGCCGCCGTCGGTGGCGCCGCGGCTGCCGCCGGGCCGCTCTTCGGCGGCCTGCTCGTGCAGGCGAACTGGCGCTGGGTGTTCCTCGTCAACGTCCCGATCGGCATCGCCGCGATCGTCGCGGGCGCGCGGACCCTGCGCGAGCTGCGCGAGCCCGCGACCGAGCGCGCCGATGCCCTCGGAGCCGTGCTGCTGACCGGCGCCATCGGCGCGCTCACGCTCGCGATCGTCAAAGCCCCGGTGTGGGGATGGGGCGGCGGGCGCACGATCGGCCTCTTCGCCGCCGCGATCGCCCTCGGCGCCGGCGTCGCGGCACGGTCGACGCGCCACCCGGCGCCGGTGATCGAGCTTGCCGTGGTGCGTGTCCGTGCGTTCTCGCTGTCGGCCGTCGCGATGCTCCTGTTCAGCGTCGCCTTCGCCGCGATGCTGCTGTCAAACGTGCTGCTGCTCACGCAGGGCTGGCACGAGTCGATCCTGCGCGCGGGCCTGCAGCTCGCCCCCGGACCCGCCATGGCGGCGCTCACCGCCGTGCCCGCCTCGCTGCTCGCACAACGCGTCGGCCCGCGCCTGGTCGGCTTCGCGGGAACGCTGCTGTTCGCCGCCAGCGTCGGTCTGCTCGCCGTCAGCGCCGGCGAGACGCCGAACTTTGCGACGGACTTCCTGCCGGCGATGGCGCTCGGCGGCATCGCCGTCGGCCTGGTGCTGCCGTCGGTGCAGGGCGCGGCGATGGCGACGCTTCCCCCGAGCTGTTCTCGACCGGCACGGCCAAGATCACCATGGCGCGGCAGGTCGGCGCCGCGCTGGGCATCGCGCTCCTCGTCGCCGTCATCGGCACGCCGTCCGCGGGGCACGTCGTCGAGGCCTTCCAGCCCGTGTGGCGCGTCGAGCTGTTCGCGGCCCTCGCCGCCGGCGGAGCGATGCTCGCCGTCGGGCGCAGCCACGCGACGGCGCCTGTCCCGGCCGCGGTGACGGCATGACCGGCCTGGAGGCGATGCACGCGATCGTCGCGGGCGACGCGCCGGCGCCACCGATCGCCGAGCTCGTCGGCTTCGACCTGATCGACGTCGGCGAGGGCCATGCGAGCTTCGAGCTCGACCCGGCCGAGCGGCACTACAACCCGCTCGGCACGGTGCACGGCGGGATCGCCGCGACGCTGCTGGACAGCGCGATGGGCTGCGCGGTGCACACGACGCTTGGCGAGGGCGAGGGCTACACGACGCTCGAGCTGAAGGTCAACTACGTGCGTGCGGTCACCGAGGCGACCGGGCGGGTCGTCGCGACCGGCTCGGTGATCCACCGCGGCGGGCGCGTCGCGACGGCGGAGGCGCGGCTGACCGACGCGCGACGGCCGGCTGCTCGCCCACGGGACGAGCACCTGCCTGATCATGTGACCGATCCGTAGGACTGTGCCGCCGCAGGGCGCGGGGACCATGTCGGCTGATCAGGTGACGGGCGCTCGAAGAGCGTGGAGAGCACGACCTGGGTCTGCGTGCGGGTGATGCCCGGCGTGTCGCGGATCCGCTCGAGCGCCAGCTCCAGGTGCGCGGTGTCCTGGGCGTGCACGTGGAGGATCGCGCTGGCCTCGCCCGCAACGGTGTAGGCGGCGACGATCTCGGGGTGCCCCGAGACGGCGGCGCGCACCTCGCCGGCGCTCATCCGGCCCTCGCAGTACAGCCCCACGAACGCGTGCGTGTGCCAGCCCATCGCGGCCGGATCGACGACCGCCGCGTAGGCCTTGATGACGCCGTCGGACTGCAGGCGGTCGACGCGGCGCTTGACCGCCGGCGCGCTCAGCGAGACGCGCCCGCCGATGTCCTGGAACGAGCGCCGCGCGTTGTCACGCAGCAACGCAACGATCTGCTGGTCGATCTCGTCCATTTGGCGGTAAGGATGCCGACCCGCACAACGTTTTGCCATTGATGGACGCCGATTTGCGGCGGATCATGTCGTCATGGCTCTCGATCAGCAGACTTCCGCTGCCGCGACCGCGGCGGCCACCGACCCGATGCCCCTCAACGGGATCGACCACGTCGAGCTCTGGGTGGGCAACGCCAAGCAGGCGGCGTTCTTCTACCAGCGCGCGTTCGGCTTCCGCGTGACCGCCTATGCGGGCCTCGAGACCGGCGTGCGCGACCGCACCTCCTACGTGCTCGAGCAGGGCCGCATCCGCCTGGTCATCACGGGCGCGCTGCATTCGGACTCCCCCATCGCCCAGCACCACCACGACCATGGCGACGGCGTGAAGGTCATCGCGCTCAGCGTCCCGGACGTCGACTACGCCTTCAAGCACGCCACCGACCTCGGCGCGCATCGGCGTCACCGAGCCCCACGATGCCGGCGGCGCGCGGCTCGCCTCGATCGAGACCTACGGCGACACACTGCACACGTTCGTCGATCGCTCCAAGTACGACGGCGTGTTCCTTCCCGGCTACGAGCCGGTGGAGAGCGCGGCGCCCGCCGAGGAGCGGCTGCTGGCGATCGACCACATCGTCGGCAACGTCGAGCTCGGCGCGATGGAGAAGTGGGTCGAGTACTACGAGCGCGTCTTCGGGATGACCGAGATGATCCACTTCTCCGACGAGGCGATCTCGACCGAGTACTCGGCGCTGATGTCGAAGGTCGTCACCGACGGCAACGGCCGCGTGAAGTTCCCGATCAACGAGCCGGCCGAGGGCAAGCGCAAGTCGCAGATCGACGAGTACCTCGAGTTCTACGAGGGCCCGGGCGCGCAGCACATCGCCGTCGCGACGCGCGACATCGTCGGCACCGTGAAGACGCTGACCGAGTGCGGCGTCGAGTTCCTGAGCGTGCCGGACTCCTACTACGACGAGGTTCCGGCCCGCGTGCCGGAGGTCGAGCCGCAGCTTGCCGACCTGCGCGAGCAGGGAATCCTGGTCGACCACGACGACGAGGGCTACCTGCTGCAGATCTTCACCAAGCCGGTCGGCGACCGTCCGACCGTGTTCTTCGAGATCATCGAGCGACACGGCGCGCGCGGCTTCGGCGAGGGCAACTTCAAGGCCCTGTTCGAGGCGATCGAGCGCGAACAGGATCGGAGAGGCAACCTGTGAGGTACGAGAGCCTTGGTGAGGTCCCGCGCAAGCGGCACGTCCAGGTCCGGCGCGACGGAGCGGATTCGCCGCTCCTGACCGAGGAGGTCCTCGGCTACGAGGGCTTCTCGGGCAACGAGACGATCCTCTACCACCTGCACTCGCCGTGCCGGCTCGACTCGGTCGGCGATTTCACGCCGATCGTGCGCGAGGAGTGGGTGCCCGACGCGCACGTGCACCGGCTGGCCGACGCGAACCCGGTCGAGGCGGGCGGCGACCCGGTCTCCGGCCGCCGGCTGCTGATGTTCAACGGCGACATCGAGGTGTCGATCTGCAAGCCGACGGCGGAGTTCGACGGCTTCTACCGCAACGGCGAGGGCGACGAGGTCATCTACGTCCACCGCGGCGGCGGCGTGCTGCGAACGATGTTCGGCCGCGTGCCGTTCCGCGAGAAGGACTACGTCGTGATCCCGCGCGGGACGACGCACACCTGGGAGCTCGAGGACGGCGCCGAGCAGTACTGGGTGTGCTTCCACACGCCCGGCGAGATCGAGACGCCCAACCGCTACCGCAACCGCTACGGGCAGCTGCTGGAGCACTCGCCGTTCTCGCAGCGCGACTTCCATCGGCCCGGTCGAGCTCGAGACCAGCGACGACTCCGGCGAGTTCCACGTCACCGTCCGCGTGCGCGACGGCTTCCAGCGCTACGTGCTGGACCGCCACCCGTTCGACGTCGTCGGCTGGGACGGCTACGTCTTCCCGTACACGTTCAACGCCGACGACTTCGAGCCGCGCGCCGGCCGCTACCACCTGCCGCCGCCCGCCCACCAGACGTTCCAGGGCCCGAACTTCGTCATCTGCACGTTCGCGCCGCGGATGCTCGACTGGGATCCCGAGGCGGTGCCGCTGCCTTACCACCACTCGAACATCCAGTCCGAGGAGGTCATGTTCTACGCGGAGGGCGACTACGCCGCGCGCAAGGGCGTGGAGATCGGCTGCCTGACGCTGCACCCGTCCGGCCTCCCCCACGGCCCCCAGCCGGGGACGGTCGAGAAGGCGCTGGGCGCGACGTCCACGAACGAGCTCGCGGTGATGTGGGACACGTTCCGCCCGCTGCGCCTGACGACGCTGTGGCAGGCGCACGACAAGCCGGAGTACGCGCTCTCCTGGAACCCGGACAAGAGCCCGGCCCAGGCGAGCACGAACGGCGCGTCGGCCGAGAGCGCCGCGGTCACGGGTCCGTCCGCGTGAGGAACAAATCGCCCGCGGCGCAGCGCAGGCACGCGCAGGGACCGGCGCGGGCGGCGACCAGTTGCGTGCGACGTTGACCGCGTATATGGCGGTCAACGTCGCATCGAACTCACGCTGCAGGTCCACCCTTCCCCTGGCGACCGGGCCCATCGCGTAGCCTGCCGCCGGTGAGCGGCTTCACCTGGCACGACGGCGAGCGGGCGATTCATTTCGGGCGCGGGCGGGTCGCCGAGGCGGTCGAGCCTGCTCCCCGAGGGCTACGCGCTGCTGACGACCGAGCGCGCGCAGGGTGACGCGCCCGCGGTCGTCGAGGCGGCGGCCGAGGTTCACCTCGTCGGGCCCGGGCTCGTCGACGAGTTGAGCGCCGAGCTGCTGCCGAAGGTCGGCGGCGAGGGCATGGTCGTCGCGCTCGGCGGAGGCCGCGTGGTCGACACGGCAAAGGCGATCGGCGGAGCGACCGGCCGGCCCGCCGGAGCGATCCCGACGACGCTGAGCGCCGCGGAGATGACGAAGATCCACCGCATGCCCGCGGGCGCCACCGATGCGAAGCGGATCCGCCCGGCGTTCGTGCTCAACGACCCCGCGCTGTGCGCGTCGCAGCCCCCGCAGGAGCTTGCGGCCAGCGCTGCGAACTCGCTTGCGCACGCGGTCGAGGCCCAGTGCACCACGATGGCCAGCCCGGTTCCGACGCTCGCGGCGCGCGAGGCGGCGCGGCTGATCGACGCCGCCTACGCCGGCGACATCGAGGACATCCAGCGCGACCACCTCGCGCTCGCAGCGCTCCTCAGCGGCTACGCGATCGACGCCTCCGGCTACGGGCTCAGCCACGTGATGTCGCAGACGCTCGTGCGCGTCGGGGGCGCCGCCCACGGGCCCGCGAACGCGGCCGTCCTTCCGTGCGCGATCGAGGCGCTCGAACGGCGGCGCCCCGGCTACGTCGATCCCGACGGCTCGCTGCGGCAGCTCGCGCGCTCGCTCGCGGCCCGCGCCGGCGCCGATGGCATCCGCAAGCTCGGCGTCGACGAGGGCAGGCTCGCCGACTGCGCCCGCGCCGCCGCGCAGCGCACCGAGCTGCAGCTCACCCCGCCGCCGGCCGACGAGGCCGAGCTGCTCGCCCTGTACGAGAGCGCCTGGTGACGATCGACCTCCTGCAGGAGCTGATGGGCAAGGCGGCGGGCCGCTGCGCGTACGCAGAGGCGCGGCACGTCCACACGCGGTCCGAGCACGTCTCGGTGCGCAGCGGCGACGTCGAGGAGGTCACGGCCGGCGAGTCCGAGGGCGTCGGCGTCCGCGTGCGCATCGGCGGCGGCTGGGGCTTCGCCGCGACCCGCGACACGTCCGCCGCCGGCGCCGAGGCTGCACTGGCCCGCGCCCTCGCGATCGCCGAGGCGCAGCCCGCCGCGCCGGCGACCCCGCTCGCGTCGGCGGGCGACCCCGCGCGCGGCCACTGGGAGAGCCTGTGCGAGCAGGACCCGTTCGCCGTGTCGCTCGATGACCGGCTCGCGCACCTCTTCGCCGCCGAAGCGCCGATGCGCGGCGACGAGCGCATCGCGCGGACCTGGGCCGGCTGCACCGCGATCCGCACGACGAAGGCGTTCGCCTCGACCGAGGGCGCCGCCTGCACGCAGGTGCTCACCGAATGCGGCGGCGGGATCCAGGCCGTGGCGGTCGGCGACGGCGAGCTGCAGATCCGCTCGTACCCCAGCTCGCACGGCGGCCATATCGCAGCCGCCGGCTGGGAGCACCTGCTGGGGCTCGATCTCAAAGCCCATGCCCCGCGCGTCGCCGAGGAAGCGATCGCATTGCTGACAGCGCCGGTCTGCCCGCAGGACGTCACGACGCTCGTGATCAGCGCCGAGCAGATGGCACTGCAGGTGCACGAGTCGATCGGCCACGCGCTGGAGCTCGACCGCATCCTGCTGGGCGAGGCCTCATACGCGGGCACGAGCTTCGTCGGCGCCGCGGACCTCGGTTCGCTGCGCTACGGCTCCGAGCACCTGAACGTCACCGCAGACGCGACGTCGCCGGGTGGGCTCGGCTCGTTCGGCTGGGACGACGAGGGCGTCGCCGGCAGGCGCACCCCGCTGATCGTCGGCGGGACGCTGCAGGCGGCGCTGTCCAACCGGGAGTCCGCCGCAGCGATCGGCCTCGACGCCAGCGGCGGCTGCGCGCGCGCCGACGGGTTCGCCCGCCAGCCGATCGTGCGGATGACGAACGTCAACCTCAAGCCCGGCGACGCCGGCTCGCTCGCCGACCTGATCGCCGACACCGATCACGGGCTGTACGTCGAGAACAACCGCTCCTGGTCGATCGACGACCGCCGCCTGCAGTTCCAGTTCGCGTGCGAGGCCGGGCGCGAGATCCGCGGCGGCGAGCTCGGCCGGCTGTGTCCGAAATCCGTCCTACGCCGGGATCACACCGCGGTTCTGGGGGTCGCTCGACGCGGTCTGCTCGCCGGCGGAGTGGCGACTCTACGGGCTGATGAACTGCGGCAAGGGCGAGCCCGGCCAGCTGATGCACGTCTCCCACGGCGCGGCGCCCGCGCGCTTCCGCGACGTGCAGGTGGGCGTCGCGTGACCCTCGACACGACCGAGCTGGCCGAGCACGCGCTCGCGCTGTGCGACGGCGAGACGCAGATCACGATCACCCGCGAACGCTCGCTGCTCTCGCGCTTCGCCCGCTCGCGGCCGACTCAGGCGACGGCGGTGGACGACCTCACCGTCAACGTGCTCGTCCTGCGCGACGGCCAGGCGGGCAGCGCCGAGACGAATGTGACGTCCGACGAAGCGGTGCGCGCCGCGTTCGACCGCGCCGATGCCGCTGCCCGCGTGGCGGCCGCGTCGGGAGGCGGGTGACCACCCCGGGCTGCCACAGCCCCCGAGCGACTATCCCGGCTCACGACCGCTGGGACGAAGCCACCGCGGCCCTGGATCCCGCGCTCGCCGGCGCGGCACTCGGGCGCGCGTTTGCGACCGCAGCCGAGCACGACGTCGAAGCCTTCGGAATCTGGACCGCCGGCGAAGTCGAGACCGTGATCGCGTCGAGCACGGGACTGCGCGCGCGCGACCTCGTGACCGACGCGTACATGAAGGTCATCTGCCGCGACCCGGCGGGCCGCTCGGGCTGGGGCGCCGCGGGCGGCAGCTCCGTGAGCACCATCGACGCCGGCGCCATCGCGACCGAGGCCGCGGGGCGGGTCCCCCGCGAGGAGCCTGCCGAGCTCGGGCCGGGCGAGTACCCGGTGGTCCTCGAGCCCTACGCGGTCGGCGAGCTGCTGACGTATTTGTCCTGGCTGGCCTTCGATGGCCTCGCCCACGCGGAGGGACGGGGGGCGCTGGACGGCAAGCTCGGCACGCGCGTCGGCCGCACCGGCGATCAACCTCGCGGACGCGCCGGGATTCGCCGCGACGCTCCCGCGCGCGTTCGACCAAGAGGGCATCCCGAAGGCGCCGCTGCCGCTGATCCAGGACGGCGTCGCGCACGCGGTCGCCTACGACCTGCGCTCCGCGAAGCTCGCCGGGGCCGAGACGACGGGCCACGCCATCGAGCCCGGCGGCTCGCCGCACGGCGCGATCCCCACGAACCTCGTGCTCGCGGGCGGCGGCGCGGCCGACAGCGCCGAGCTGGCCGAGCCGATCGAGCGCGGGCTCTACGTGACCCGCGTCTGGTACGTCAACCCGGTCCATCCCAAGAAGACGCTGCTCACGGGCACCACCCGCGATGGCACCTACATGATCGAGGACGGGCAGGTCACGCGGCCCGTGCGCGACGTGCGTTTCACCGACTCGATCCTGCGGATCCTCGAGGCGACCGAGGCGCTGACCAGCGCGCAGCGGTTCGTCAGCGACGCGGACTTCTACGGGCGCCGCTTCGCCAGCGGCGTCGTCTGCCCTGCGCTGCGAGCGCAGGGCTTCCGCGTCACCGGCGTGAAACCGATCTGAGCGGGGCAGCGCCGTCACGCCAGGTCGTGCGGGGCGGGCAGGATCTCGGGTGGCCCGGAGTCGGAACTGGTGTACGCAACCAGGGAGGACGTCATGCAAGTGACGAAGCGCAATGCGGTGGGCCTGTTGTCGGCGACGGCGCTGGGTTGGTCGGCGATCACAGGGGCGCTGGCCGCATTCGGCCATGACGACCACGGTCAGCACCGCGGTCAGACCCTGTTCCGGTCCACGCTGGCGCCGACCGTGCTCAGCGATCCCACGATCCATGGCGTCGCGCGCGGCGGTGTGCCGTGGCAGCTGGACAGCGGTCAGGTGCGGCTCCGGCACGACGGTCGACTGACGCTGAACGTGCGCGGGCTGGTGATCCCGGGCAACGGCACGCCGGGGCCGGTCACGACGATCTCCGCCGGCCTGTACTGCGGCGCCGACACGACGGCGGCGGCCACGACGGCGACCGTGCCGCTCTCACGCGAGGGCGACGCATCGATCGACGAGCGCGTGACGCTGCCCGCGAAATGCCTGGCACCCGCCGTGCTCGTGCACCCCAACGGCAACGACGCCGCTTACATCGCGGCGAGCGGCTTCGGCAGCTAGGAGCCGCCTACCAGAAGGGCGCTTTGAGCAGGATGATCGTGTTCACGGTGAACGCGATCGCGAAGCCGATCGTCCAGCGGTTCAGGTTGCGCTCGACCAGCGAGCCGCCGCCGAGCGAGCCCTGTCCGGTGCCGACGCCGAAGGCGCCGGACAGGCCTGCGTCCTTGCCCGAGTGCATGAGCACCAGGAGGATCAGGCCGATCGACAGGCCGATCTGGATGATCGAGAAGAGCAGCTCCATGTCCGCTCAGGATAGCTCGTCGAGTTCGCGCAGGATCTCGACGGCCTCGGCGCGCAGGCGCCGGTCCTGCTCGCGGTAGTCGGTGTCCGACAGCTTGCCCGTGCGCCAGTCCAGCTCGGCATCGCGGATCTCGCGGTACTTGGCCTCCTTCGCGGCTTCGAGCGCGGCCCGGCTGCCCGCCTCGGCCAGCTCCGGATCCTCGCCGTGGCGCAGCGGCCCGCTGACCACCCACACCACCACGGCGAGGGCGACGATGATGAGCAGTGCCTCCACCTATGAGCTGGTGGCGGCCGACTCGCGCCCGACGCGCGCCAGGTAGGCGGCCCGCACGCGGCGGGTGGCGCCGCCCGGCGGCGGCCACAGGGCGATCACGCCGCCGAACAGGATCACGAGCGCACCGAGCCAGATCCACGTGACGAGCGGCGAGACGATGAAGCGGAACTGCGCCGGCGGCGGGTTGTTCTTGTAGCGGTCGACGATGCCGGTGATCGCCTGGCCGAGCAGGGCGGCGCTCATGCGCGGCGGCAGGTTCTTCGCGTTGCCGAAGACCTTGTCGCCCTCGCTGATGACGGACTTCAGCGGGTCGGTGTCGGGGCTGATGACGGTCCAGATGTCGCGCCGCGCGCCCGCCTTCAGGCCGACCTCGCTCGTCTGCTCTCCCTCGAAGTAGCGGCTGACGGGCCCGAGCGAGCCGTCGTCGGTCGGGTAGTAGCCGCGCTCGGTGTGCAGCCGCGTCACCAGGTGGCCGTTCTTGCGCACGGTGAGGTCCGAGCCGAGGTTGATCTTCTCCAGCCGCCCGTCGCGCGTGGAGATGTCGGCGGTCGGGCGGTCATAGCGGATCGCGTAGCCGCCGACGTTCGTGGTCTGCCCCACCTGAAGCGCGGCGTCGTGACGTGCTGGAACGCCGACGAGGCCGCGATCCCGACGAACAACAGCGCCACCCCCGCGTGGACGAGGTAGCCGCCGTAGCGCCTGCGGTTGCGCCGGACCAGCGCCACGAGCGCGACCGGCAGCGCCTCGCCGCTCATCGCGCGCCGGGCGCGCGCCCCGCGCCAGAACTCCTGGCCGACGCAGCCGAGCAGGAACGCGCAGGCGCCGAACATCAGCTCCGCGGCCGGCCGGCGTCCACCGCCGAGCGCCAGCGACACCGCCACCGCCCCCGCCGCGAGGCGAGCGGCAGCGCGAAGTTGCGCCGGGCGTTCGCGGCGGTGGCCTTGCGCCACGACAGCAGCGGACCGATGCCCGACAGCACCGCCAGGATGATCGCCAGCGGCACGATGTACTTGCCGTACCAGGGCGGCCCGAGCGCGTGCTTGTCACCCGTGATCGCCTCGGAGATCAGCGGGAAGAACGTCCCCCAGAAGACGACGAACGTGATCGCGACGAGCACGAGGTTGTTCCCGAGGAAGACCGCCTCGCGCGACAGCAGCGACTCGATCCGGTGCTCGCTGGCCAGCAGCGCGCGCCGCGAGACCACGAGGCCGATCGAGGCGGCGCACAGGACCGCGATCAGCGCGGTGAACGCCCACGCGATCCCGTTGCCCTCCTCCACGAACGCATGGATCGAGTCGAGGATCCCGCTGCGCACGAGGAACGTGCCGACGATCGCCAGCGTGCCAGTCGCGAGCGTCAGCGAGACGTTCCAGATCTTCAGCATCCCGCGCTTCTCCTGGATCTGGACGGAGTGGATCAGCGCGGTCGCCGTCAGCCAGGGCAGCAGCGCGGCGTTCTCGACCGGATCCCAAGCCCAGTAGCCGCCCCAGCCCAGCTCGACGTAGGACCAGCGCGCGCCCAGCAGCAGGCCGATGCCGAGCGCCAGCCAGCTCGCCAGCGCGAAGCGGCGCGTCGCGGCGATCCATTCGGCGTCGATCCGCCGCGCGATCAGCGCGCCGATCGCGAACGCGAACGGCACTGCCGCCAGCGTGTAGCCCGAGTACAGCGCGTCGGGTGGGTCATCATCGACGGGTGGCGCAGCAGCGGGTTCAGGCCCGAGCCCTCGGCCGGCGCGCCGCCCGCGACCGAGTCGAACGGCGACGCCGTGAAGAGCAGCAGCCCGAGGAAGAACGCTCCGAAGCCCAGCAGCACGGCGGTCGCGTAGGGCGTGACATCGCGCAGACGCCCGCGCGTGAGCGTCAGCACGACGCTCGACCAGACGCTCAGCAGGAACGCCCACAGCAGCAGCGATCCCTCCTGGGACGACCACGCCGCGGCGGCCTTGTAGAAGAACGGCGTCGTCGTCGACGAGTGCGTCGCGACGGTCGCGAACGAGAAGTCCGAGCGCAGGAACGCGATCTCGAGGATCACGAACGCGACCGTGATCAGCCCGGCCGTGGCGTAGACCGCGCGCCGTGCGGACTCAGCGAAGCGCCGGTTCCCGGGCCGCGCGCCATGAACCGCCGCGCCGATCCCGTACAGCGTGACCGCAAACGCGATGATCAGGCAGGCACGACCGACGACCGCCATACGCTCAGGTCTTCTGCTTGGCGGAGAACTTCGAGGGACACTTCGTGATCAGCGAGTCCGGCGCTCCCACGAAGGTCGTCCCCGAGCCCTTCTTGACGTCCACGATGACCTCGCGGCCGTCGCGGAACGGGTCCGGCACGGAGCCCGTGTAGCGAATCTCCACCGCCTTGGCGGCCGACGTCGCGTCACGGTCGCGGACCTTGAAGTACATGGCCCCGCCGGCCTTGTGGATCGAGCCGTTCACGACCTTGCCGGTCAGGTGGTAGCTGCGGCCGGGATCGGCGTGTGCGACCAGCTGCGAAGGCTTCACCGCCTCGCTCGAGGCGCTGAAGGACGTATATACGAGGGCGGCGGCGAGCAGGACGGCTGTGCTCAGCGCGACCCCCATGCGAATGCGGCGCTTGCGGCTGGGGTCCATCGGCGGCGGCGAATTATCGCAGCACGGGCATGGGTGGCGATGCGCCATTCAAGGCCGCCGACAGGATTTCCGACATTGGAAGGGAAACCTTCACCGCTATGCGGCGTTAGTTGAAGGGTAAGCATCATGCGAGTCCGCCCTCTCCGCCAAGTCACCCGTCGTGAAGCCCCGGCCCCCCGCCGGGCCCATCTCACGTCGGTCCCCGCCCCGCCCGAGCTCAAGGCGGAG
Source organism: uncultured Actinomycetes bacterium (assembly GCA_963794105.1). Classification (GTDB taxonomy): domain Bacteria; phylum Actinomycetota; class Thermoleophilia; order Solirubrobacterales; family Solirubrobacteraceae; genus AC-49. Next base: position 36,215 of record CAWCEB010000149.1, read on the forward strand.
AAGCGCGCGCGCGAGTCCGGCGGCCCCGAGGATCGCGCGTTCTACACGTGCGCCTGCGGCTACGCGTTCGACGCCGACGTCTCCACCTCGGTCACCTGCCCGCACTGCGGCACCGGCCAAGCCTGGTAATCGTCCTGGCGACCCGCGTAGGGTCGCGCAATGAAGCGGCGGGTCCTGGCGCTGCTGGCCACCGGGCTGATTGCGCCGGCGACCGCGCTCGCCGCGCCCGACGGCGGCATCGAGCTCGTCGACCGACCGTCCGGGTTCGGACCGCTGCCGTTCGACGGCATCAGCGAGGCGTCGGTCGGGCGCCATGCGTTCAGCGCCAACGGCTGCTTCCTCGTGATCACGTCGAACAACGACGTCCTGTCGACGCTCGACGACGACGACGGGTCCGACATCTTCCGTGTCGACCGGTGCTCGCCCGGTCATCCAGCGACGCTGGTGAGCGCGACATCCGCCGGGGTTCCCGCCGACGGCGACAGCTTCGGCGCGTCGATCAGCGCGGACGGCACCAAGGTCGCGTTCACGACAACAGCGCGCAACCTGTTGCCGCCTGGCACAACGGCCGGCGATGCGGTCGTGGTGAAGGACATGGTGACCGGTGCCGTGACGGTCGCGAGTCGCTCGAATCAATCCGCCGGCGCCGTGGCGGACGCTCAGGCGGGCGTGATCTCGGGCGACGGCAACGCGGTGGCCTTCCGCGGTCGCGGCCCGATCGAGGCGTCGAACGCGACGGGCGTCGCCGGCGAGCAGGACATCTACGTCCGCTATCTCCTCGCCGGGGAGACGCGGATGGCCAGCGTCACGAAGACGCTCAACGAGCGCGGGGGGGCCGACGGCGACTTCGACATCAGCTACGACGGAATCGAGGTCGCGCTCATCACGACGGCGCAGCTCGACCCCGCCGACTCGGATGACGACAGCGCCTACCTGGCCCGAAACCTGCTCGGCACCGTGCAGATCGACAAGGTGTCGCAGGGGCAGGAACCGCGCGGCGTCGCGATCTCCGGCGACGGGAAGCAGGTCGCCTTCACCGACGACCGCGTCTGGCTGGCGGACTGCGCGACGACCTGCGGGGCGCCGGCCGCGGTCGACAGCTCCACGCCCCCGGGTGGCAACGTCGACATCGTCGGCGTCGGCTTCCCGACGGACGCCGGCGCGCCGAAGCTCGTGTTCTGGACGACCGACCGCAGCCTCCTGCCGTCGGACACCGATACCGAGGACGACGCCTACGTCTACGACCTCGGCGCGACGAGCGTGTTCAGGTTCGTCCCCCACCACGCCGGCGGGGTGCGGGCAGGAGACGTCCATCCCGGCGACGCCACGGCGTTCATGGCGGTCGACCCGGCGCTGCCCGGTACCAACGGCGGGATCTATCCCCAGGTGTTCACGTACGACGACGGCGGCAATACGACGCTTCTGTCGCTGCCCGACGGGGAGACCAGGCGCGGCGCGACCGACCACACCTCCATCGATCCGCGCCACGCCGTGTCGGAGAGCGGACGCTTCGTCGTGATGTCGACCGACAGCCCTGGCCTCGGTGCGGTGAGCCCTGCACCAGGGCGCCCTTTCCTCGGGCAGGTCGTGGTGCGAGACGTTGCGGGCGGCGTGACGACGAACGCGAGCGCCGGTGCGGGCGGCGCAGCGGCCGACCGCTATGCCGCCGAGCCGACGATCGACGCGCTCGGCGACCGCGTCGCGTTCGAGTCCGGCGCGTCGAACCTCGTGCCCGGGCCGACGCTCGACACGCTGCACGTCTACGTGCGCGACCTCGCCACGGGCACCCTCCAGCGGATCGACCGTAAGGCCGACGGCAGCGCGCCGGCGGAGGGAGCGCATGACGCCGTGATCTCGGGCGACGGCACGAAGGTCGCCTTCATCTCGAACAGCCCGGACCTGCCCGATGCGACCACGAACGACCATGCGTATCTCACCGACCTCGCGACCGGCGCCATCACGCTCGTCGACCGCGCTGCGGACGGGACGATCGGCGACGACGACGTCACCGAGGTGGATGTCTCGGCGGACGGCTCGCACGTTGCGTTCATCTCCTACGCCAAGAACCTGGGCGGCTTCGCGACGGCCGAGCGCCGCGTGTTCGTCAAGGACGTCGCGTCTGGCGCGCTGACGTTCGCTTCGGCGCCGGAGAGCGGCACCCCCTCCGCCAACGCGAGCACGCTGTCCCTCAGCGGCGACGCGAGCCGGGTGGCATGGAGCGAGAACAACCCGGGCTTCGGCTACGGGTCCGACGGACACCCGCACACCTTCGTCCGCACCCTTGCGACCGCGACGACGACGCTCGCCTCGGTCGGGGGACCGTCGGGCGCCGGCGCATCGGAGGCCGCGGGCAGCCTCGATCGCACCGGCATGCATCTGGCGTTCCTGCGGCGATTCGACGACGGGGGCGGTGCCGTGCTCGTGCGCGATCTGGCGACGGGCACGACCGTGGATCTCCTGCCCGGGCGTCGCCGGCCGCCGTTCGACGCGAGCATCAGCCCGGACGGCCACTGCGTCGCGATCGCCTCGAACTCACCCGACGTGCTGCCCGCCGGCAACCCCAGCCCCGATTTCGACCACGTCTACCTCATCGGCGCGGGCGCTGACTGCCCGCCGGTCCCGCCCAGCGGCGGCCCCGGCGGCGGCGACACGACGGCCCCGGCGATCAGCCGTCTGCGCATGCTGCGCAAGCGCTTCGCTGTGGCCAAGAAGCGAACCGCGAAGAGCGCGCGGCGCGCCAAGCGCGGGAGCGCGTTCCTGTTCACGCTCAGCGAGGACGCGCGCACGTCGATCGCGATCGCGCGAGCGCTTCCCGGGCGGCGGTCGGGCAAGCGCTGCGTCAAGCCGCGCAAGGGTCTGAAGCGGCGCTGCACGCGCTACACGGTCGTGTCGACGCTCACACGAACGAAGACCAAGCAGGGAGCGAACCGGATCGCGTTCAGCGGCCGGATCGGTGCGCGCAAGCTCAAGCCGGGCCGCTACCGCGCGACGGTGGGCGCCGTCGACGCCGCGGGCAACCGCGCCAAGGCCAGGCGGGTCACGTTCCGCGTGGTCCGGCGGTGAGCATCAGCGCGCCCGCGCGGCCTCGAGCCGCGCGGTGAACGCCCGCGTCGCGCGCTCCAGGGCGATCTCGTCACCACCAGCGACGAACTGCGCGTTGCCGAGCAGCAGGTAGGCGTTCAGCTCGAACCCGATCTGCGCCGGGTCCAGCGACGCGTCGAGTTCGCCCGCGGCCTGCGCGGCGGCGACCTCCTGCTGGAGCAGCCCGCTCCAGCGCATGACGACCTGCATCGCACGATCGCGCACCGGCCCGGGTCGCGTGTCGAGCTCGGCGGCGACCGAGGCGAAGAAGCAGCCGCCGGGGAACACCGACTCGCGCACGTGCCCGACGAAACCCTCGGCGTAGGCCGCCAGGCGCGCCATGCCCGGCGCCGCCCGCTTCGCGGGATCGATGACCAGCTCGTCGAAGACCTCGTCGGCGGTCGCGACCGTCGCCAGCTGGAGCTCCTCCTTGGAGCGGAAGTGGGCGAACAGGCCGCTCTTGCTCATGCCGACGGCGTCGGCAAGGCGGCCGAGCGACAGCCCCTCGAGGCCCTCGACGGTCGCGAGCCGCGCGGCCTCGCGCAGAATCGCCTGGCGGCTTCGCTCGCCGTCGCTGCGGCGGCGGCGCTCCGTGTTCGCGGCGCTCATCCTTGACAAGTTAGCACGATCGGTCGTACTTTATTCACATGTCTTCCAGCCCCTCCACCACCCCCGCCCCGGATCTCGCCGCCGTCAAGGAGCGCCAGCAGGCGACCTGGGCCAGCGGCGACTTCTCCGAGGTCGCCACCACCATCGTCCTCGTCGCCGAGCGGCTCGCCGACGCGACCGACCTGCGCGCAGGCTCGCGCGTGCTCGACGTCGCGACGGGGAGCGGCAATGCCGCGATCGCCGCCGCGCGTCTGGGCTGCCAGGTCACCGGCGCCGACTACGTGCCCGCCCTGCTCGAGCGCGGCCGCGAGCGCGCCGCCGCCGAGCGCCTGGACATCGACTTCGCCGATGGCGACACCGAGGCGCTCCCGTTCGAGGACGCCTCGTTCGACGGCGTTCTGAGCGTCTACGGTGCGATGTTCGCGCCCGACCACGCGAAGAGCGCCGCTGAGATCGCGCGCGTCTGCCGGCCTGGCGGCCGGATCGGCCTGGTGAGCTGGACGCCAGAGGGCTTCATCGGCGCCATGTTCCGCACCATCGCCGCGCACGTCCCACCCCCGGCCGGGGTGGCGTCGCCGATGCTCTGGGGCACCGAGGCCCACCTCGCCGAGATCTTCGGCGACACGGTGCAGTGGACGGCGCACGAGCGGCGGATCCACAACTTCCGGTTCGTGTCCCCCGAGGCGTTCGTGGACTTCTTCGTGACGTACTACGGCCCGACGCTCAAGGCCGTCGCCGCCGCCGGCGAGCTGCGCGACGCGCTGATCGACCTCGCGCGCGAGTGGAACCGGCTCGACCCCGACGAAGGGGCGATCGCCATCCCCAGCGAGTACCTCGAGTCCGTGGGGATTCGCGCCTAGCTGCGCTTCTTGATGACCGTCAGTGTGCGGGTGACCGGGACCGCCCGGTTGCCCGCCGCGTCGGCGGCGGTCAGCGCCACGCCGTAGCTGCCGCGTGACAGGGTCTTGATGCGCAGCTTCACGCCGTTGAGGCCCGCGACGGTGGGCGCCTGAACCGTCTTGATGCGCCGCAGGCGCGTGCAGCGCTTGGCCTTGCGCAGCTTGCGGGTCGGCTTGACGCACGCGCTGCCGCGCCGCCTGCCGGGCAGCCGCTTCGCGATGACGATCGTCGCCGTGCCGGCCTCGCTGACGCTGAAGCGCAGCGTCACGGTGCTCGTGCCGGCGCGCACCCTGGTCTTCGCGAGCTTCACGCCCGTCACTGTCGGCGCCGTTGTGTCTGGTGGCGGGGTCCCGCCGCCACCGCCGCCACCGCCGCCACCGCCACCGCCGCCTCCGCCGGTCGGCGGCGGTTCGACGCCGCTGATCTTGGCGATCATGGAATTCGGTTCGCCGGGGTCCGAGGGATCGTCGAGCGTCGCCCAGAGCGTGTTGTCGGGTCCGGCTGTGATCTGGCGCGGCCCGCGGGTGCTGACGGCGTCAGGGATGGCCGGTAGCGACGTCAGCTGTCCATCGGTGGTCACGCGAGTCCAGCCGGTGGCCCGCGAACTCGGCGACCCAGAAGGCGCCATCGGCCCCGAACGCGACACCGAACGGATCGCTGGCATCGGCCGGTCGATCGTCTGCACGGTGCCGCCGGGCATCAGCTGGCCGATCTGCTGCGGGCTGTTGATCGGGAGGCCGACCGTGACCTGGCCAGCTGGTGCGCGGCCGCAAGGAATTGCGGCGCGCTGCCGGTCGGGTACGCCGTCGTGGACGAGCGTGCCGTTCGTCTTGACGTTGAGCAGCGCCCGGCCGTTCGCCATCGGCGACCCACAGCGTTCCGTCAGGGCTCGCGGCCATGCACTTCGGCGCGAGCCGGTGAACGTGTACGACCGTCGAGTTGGTCGGGTCCGACGTCGGGAACTTCACGAGCTTGCCGGGCACGCCCGACCCAGATGTTCCCGTCGGGCCCGCGGGTCATCGCCGTCGCCCCCGCGTCGATGTCGGTCACCGGGAAGCTCGTCGCGACGGGCGGGTCGCCGGGCGTGATCTTCAGGATCGACTGGACGCCGACCGGCGGCTGGCTGACCCAGATGGCGCCATCCGCCGCGGCGATGCCGCCCTCGGGCGAGCCGAGCTTGTCGAATCGAGTGCCGACTGTTGAACTCGTTCGACCGTTCCGTCCGGCGTCACCCGCGCGACGGCGTTGTGCAGCGCCACCCAGATGTTGCCGTCGGGGCCGGGCGTGAGCTGGCCGTTGGTCTGGACCCCCGGCATCGGCTTGGTGAACTCCACGTGCGGCTCGGCCAGCGCACGCCCAGCCGGGAGCACGACGAGGACGACGGTCACCAGCAGGATCCGCATCGCCCGCATGTGCGCAGCGTACGTACTACTCGGGGCGCGATGCGAGAAATCGCTCGACGTCGCGGATCTCCGCCGCGAACCCGCGCGACGAACCGTTGAACGGCTCGACGGCGACCTTGCCGCCGGCGGACCGACCACTTCCCGACGACGCGGCCGGCCCGCGTGGCCGCCGGGCCGATCATGCCGCCGCTGAAGACGCGGTCGACGTGGTCTGAGCCGACGAGCGCCGATTTGTCCTTCCAGCCGACGAGCAGGTCGTCCCAGAGCGGGAGCAGCTTCTGGGGCAGCTTCGCCGGCGCCGGCGCGCGCCGCGTGAGGTCGACGAGGCCGTCGTCGTGCTGGGTCAGCTCGCTCGCGATCGCGCTCAGGCCGGCGCGCGCGTCGCGCATCGGCAGCCCGGCCCAGTAGGCCAGGTCGGCGGCGGTTGCCGGGCCGAAGCCGGCAAGGTAGCGGCGCGCGAGCTCGGCGAGCGCCTTGTCGCGGTCCACGCGCGGCTGCTTGCCGAGCCAGTCCTCGGTGCGGACGAACAGGTGCTGGCGGCCGACCACCGGGCCGCGCAGGATCACGCCCGCGGTAGGAGGCGTAGAAGAGCAGGTGCACAAGCGCGCGCCCCTCGGCCATGAACCCGGCGGCCTTGACGCGATCGCGGAGGTCCTCACGCGTCAGCGGCCCTTCGTCGCCAAGCGCGCGCTCGACCACCGCGACGGCGCGGTCGGCGGTGTCCATGCCGAACCCGTGCTCCTTGAAGCGCCGCGCGATCCCCGACGCCTGCGTCGGCGCGGTCAATGCCAGCAGCCACGGCATGTCGTCGGGCGCCATCAGGTGGATCGTGCCGCGGTTCACCCACGTGACGACGACCGCCCGGTCGCCGATCTCCCGGTAGACGTCGGGGATCGTCAGGCCGGGCACCCGCGCCCGCAGCGAGAGCATGCCCGCGCCGAGGTCCTGCGTCTGGATCGCGAGCAGCCGCTTCGCCACCTCCTCGGCGCTGGCCCCGGGCGTACCGGCAAGCAGCTGGGCGCCGGCTCGCAGCGCCCGCAGGTCCGCAGGCCTCAGACCGCAACCTCCTCGTCGCGCGCGGCCAGCTCGGCGTAGCGCCCGCCACGGGCGACGAGCTCGACATGCGTCCCCGACTCGACACCCGGCCGCGGTCGACCACCACGATCTGGTCCGCGCGGCGCACGGTCGAGAGCCGGTGCGCGATCGCGATCGTCGTGCGGCCCTCCGCGAGCCTGTCGAGCGCCTCCTGCACAGCGCGCTCGGTGACCGTGTCGAGCGCGCTGGTCGCCTCGTCGAGCAGCAGCACCGGCGGGTTGCGCAGGATCGTGCGCGCGATCGCGATGCGCTGCTTCTCGCCGCCGGAGAAGCGATAGCCGCGCTCGCCGACCGGCGTGTCGTAGCCGGCCGGGAGCGACGCGATCAGGTCGTGGATCTGCGCGGCGCGGGCGGCGTCCTCGATCTCCGCGTCGGTCGCTCCCGGCTTGGCGAACGCGAGGTTCTCGCGGATCGACGCGTGGAAGAGGTAGGTCTCCTGGGACACCAGCCCGACCGCCGCGCTCAATGAAGCGAACGTCAGGTCGCGCACGTCGGTGCCGTCGATCGTCACGCGGCCGGCCTGCGCGTCGTAGAGCCGGGCGACGAGGTAGCCGAGCGTCGTCTTGCCGCTGCCGGTCTCCCCCACGACCGCGACGTAGGAGCCGGGCGGGATCTCGATGTCGACGTCGGCGAGCGTCGGCGGGCCGTCGGGGTCATAGCCGAACGTGACGCCCTCGAAGCGAACGTCGCCGCGGACGTCGGTGAGCGTCACGTCGCCCTCGACCACGTCGACGGGCAGGTCGAGGTATTCGAAGATCCGCACGAACAGCGCACCCGAGGTCTGGACGTCGACCCCGACCGACAGCAGCGACTGGATCGGGAACAGCAGCCGCGTCTGCAGCGTGGTGAACGCGACCACGGTGCCGATCGAGATCGCCGACGTCTGGCCCGCGAACCAGTAGACGAGCGCGGGCATCACGGCGAAGCTCATCTGGACAGACGCCATCCGCCAGCGGCCGGCCATCCGCGAGCGCACCTCGAGGTCGGCGAGCTCGCGCGACTCGTTGCTGAACCGCGCCGCGAGCTCGTCGCCGCGACCCATCGTCTTGCCGAGCAGGATGCCGGACACGCTCAGCGACTCCTCGACAAGCGAGCTCATGTCGGCAAGCCGCGACTGGCGCTGCGTCGTGATCTTCTTGCGCTCCGCGCCGACGCGGCGCGTCAGCCAGACGAAGAACGGCAGCAGCCCGAGGCTGAACGCGGCCAGGCGCCAGTCGAGCACGATCATGGCGCCGATCACCGCGACCACCGTCGTCACGTTGGAGACGATCGACGTCGCGGTGCTCGTCACGACGTTCTGCACGCCGCCGATGTCGTTGGCGATGCGCGACTGCACCTCTCCCGTGCGCGTGCGCGTGAAGAACGCGAGGCTCAGGCGCTGGAGGTGCTGGTAGACCGCGCTGCGCAGGTCGTGCATCACGCGCTGGCCGACGACGTTGCTCAGCCAGGTCTGCGCCACCCCGAGCGCACCGGTGGCGATCGACACGCCGATCATGCCGGCGACGAGCAGCGTCAGCTCGGCCTTGTCACGCTCGGGGATCGCATGGTCGAGGATGCGGCGCAGCAGGAACGGCGACGCCAGCGAGATCACGGCGCTGAGCGCGATCAGCGCGAGCACGACGAACAGCCGGCCGCGGTAGGGCTTGAAGAGGCGGGCGATGCGGCGGGTGTTGGTCATCTGCAGAGACTCATTGTAGCCTCAATGATTGAGGTCCTCAACTATCTTGCGGACACGGCAGCCGGCGAGGTGGTCGTTGACCAGGCCGCACGCCTGCATCAGCGCGTACGCGGTCGTCGGGCCGACGAAGCGAAAGCCGTTGCGCTTGAGCTCCTTGGCGAGCGCGGTCGACTCGGGGGTCAGCGCTTCGACGTCCTTCCAGGAGCGCGGTGCCTTCCGCCGCTTGGCCGGCGCGTGCGCCCAGATGAGCTCGGGCAGGGCCTGCGGCCCGTCGCGCAGGTCGACTGTCGCCCGCGCGTTCGCGATCGTCGCCTCGATCTTGAGCCGGTTGCGGACGATGCCGGCGTCGGCGAGCAGCCGGTTGACGTCGCGCTTGCCGAACCGCGCGACCATCTCCGGGTCGAAGTCCGCAAACGCGGCGCGGAACGCGTCGCGCTTGCGCAAGATCGTGATCCATGCCAGGCCGCTCTGGAACGCCTCGAGGCAGAGCTTCTCGTACAGGCCGCGCTCGTCGCGCACCGGCCGTCCCCACTCCTCGTCGTGGTAGCGCTCGTAGAGCGGGTCGCCCTCGCCGAAGCAGATCACCATGGCAGCGTCGCAGACCGTAATGATGGGCCCATGTCCTTCTGGTGGGACTCCATCGGCGGCCTGCGCCGCACCCGCGATCCGCTCGACCGCGCGATCGAGTGCGACGTCGCGATCGTCGGCGGCGGCTACACCGGGCTGTGGACCGCGCTGGAGCTGCGCCGCGCCGATCCAGCGCTCGACGTCGTCGTCCTCGAGCGCGAGGCGTGCGGCTTCGGGGCCTCCGGGCGCAACGGCGGCTGGCTGCTCGGTGATCTGGCCGGCGGTCCCTCCCCCGCCATGACCGCCGCCATCCGCGCGACCGTCGACGAGGCCGCCGCGGCGATCGCGCGCGAGGGCATCGACTGCGACCTCGTGATGGGCGGCACGCTGAGCGTCGCCGTCGACGACGTCAACGCCGCGCGCCTCCAGAGCGAGGACGGCAGCATCACCGAGCCGCTCATGGCGCACCGCGGCGAATGGATCGACGCCGGCGCGCTCGCGCAGCGCGTGCGGGTGGCCGGCGCTCGCGGAGCGCTCTTCGACCCGGCCTGCGCGCGCATCCACCCGGCCAAGCTCGCCCGCGGCCTCGCGGAGGCCGCCGAGCGCGCCGGTGCGCGGATCTTCGAGGGGACCGAGGTGACCGCGGTTGAGCCACGCGTCGCGCGGACCACTGCGGGCGACGTGCGCGCCGGCTGGGTCGTGCGCGCAACCGAGGGCTACACGCCGGGGCGCGTCGTCGCTCCGATCAGCTCCTCGATGATCGTGACCGAGCCGCTGCCCGGTGACGCCTGGGACGAGATCGGCTGGGACGGCTGCGAGACGATGATGGCCGCCGCGCACGCCTACACCTATCTGCAGCGCACCGCGGACGGGCGGATCGCGATCGGCGGGCGCGGGACGCCGTACCGCTGGCGCGGCGCCAACGCGCGCATGCAGCGCCCCGACGACCGTACGATCGCCTCGCTGCGCGCGCGCCTCGACGCCCTCTTCCCGGCGGTGCGCGACATCCCCACCACGACCGCGTGGACCGGCGTCCTGGGCGTTGCGCGCGACTGGATCCCGGCCGTGCGCGCGGACCCGGCCACCGGCCTCGCGTTCGCGGGCGGCTATGTCGGCGAGGGCGTGGCGACGGCCAACCTCGCGGGGCGCACGCTGCGCGACCTCGTCCTCGGCCGCGACACCGAGCTGACGCGCCTGGACTGGGTCGGGCACGCGAGCCCGCGCTGGGAGCCCGAGCCACTGCGCTGGATCGGGATCCGCACGGTCTACACGCTCTACCGTGCCGCCGACCGCGACGAGGCGCGCAGCGGGCGCCCGTCCTTGTTCGCCTCCGTCGCCGATCGGCTCGCGGGGCGCTGACAGCGTCAACCCGCGGCGTCGTAGGCTGGACGCTGCGATGAGCGACCTCTTCGACTCGTATCCCTACGCCGATCGCTTCCCCGTCAACCGCGCGCTGCCCGGGCACGGCCGCCCACACGACGAGATCCTCGCCGAGCTGCGCGAGATGGCCGCCGAGGAGGACCGCGTCTGGGAGGACGGGCGCTGCTCCGGGACGATGTACTGCGGCGACCACGAGCACTACGACTTCCTGACGAGCGCGTTCGGCCTGTTCGCTCACCAGAACGCCCTGCAGCGCGACATGTGCCCGAGCGCGACGCGCTTCGAGGGCGAGGTGATCGCGATGGTGCTGGACCTCATGCGCGCCGGCGCTGTCACCGACGGCAACCCGGCGGGCATGGTCACCGGTGGCGGCACGGGCTCGATCCTTCACGCCGTCCTGGCCTACCGCGAACACGCACGCGAGCAGCGCGGCGTTACGCGACCGAACCTCGTCAAGCCCGAGACCGCTCATCCCGCGTTCGACAAGGCGTGCGAGATGTTCGGGATCGAGCTGCGGCGCGCGCCCGTGGACCCGGGCGTGACGACCGTCGCCGCCGCCGCGGTGGCGGAGCTCGTCGACGACCAGACGATCGCGCTGGTCGGCTCGGCGTGCAACTACGGCTACGGGACGATCGATCCGATCCGGAGCTCGCGGAGCTGGCGCTCAGCCGCGGCGTCGGGCTGCACGTGGACTCGTGCCTGGGCGGGTTCATCCTCCCGTTCGGTGAGGAGCTGGGG
>CAWCEB010000150.1:0-42428 GCA_963794105.1 uncultured Actinomycetes bacterium
TTGGTTTTTGTTGCCGAAGCCGCCGCCCATGTACTTACAAACGATGCGCACTCTGCTCAGGGGCAAACCGAAGTCTTTTGCGATGTCCGTGCGCGCGTTGGAAACGCCTTGGGTCGACGCAAACACAGTCAATTTCCCCGCATCCCATTTGGCGATGCTTACGCGCCGCTCGAGCTGCGCGTTGTTTACGTGCTTGCTAATGTAAGTGTCCTCGAACACGCGGTCGGCTTCTTTGAATCCGGTTTCGAGATCGCCCCACGATTCCTCGATGGGCGCGCTGAAAGCGCCTTTGCCCACTGAGAGATTGCCGTTCGGCGCGATCTTCGGCGCGTCCGGTTTCAGAGCTTCGTTCGGATCGAGCACGTGCGGAATTTTTTCATACTTCACTTCGATCAGTTTAAGCGCGTCCTCGGCGATATGCCGGTCGGTGGCAGCGACGGCTGCCACCGGATCACCGACGTAACGCACCGGATTGTTAAAAATGAAGCGCTGATGGGTGTGGCCGCCGCTCGACCAGGGCACCTTGGCGTTTTCATAATGAATAACGGCTTTCACCCCGGGCAGCTTTTCCGCCTTGGAAGTATTGATGCTAACGATCTTGGCGTGCGGCACGGTGCTGCGCAGCACGCGCGCGTAGAGCATGGCGGGAAGTTGGATGTCGCCCGTGTATTGGGCTTGTCCCGTCACCCGCTCATATGCGTCGATGCGTGGCGTTCTTTTACCGATAATGGAAAATTCTTTCTGTGCTTGTGCCATAACGACCTCCCCTAGAGCGTCTTGGCGGCGGCGAGCACGGCCGCGACCTCGCGGTTATAGTTACCGCAGCGACAAAGGTTGCCGGATAAACCGCGGCGCGTCTGCGCTTCGGTCGGTTTGGCATTTTTCAGCAGCAACGCTTTGCCCGACATGATCTGCCCCGAGGTACAAAAGCCGCACTGCGGACCATCGTGTTCGATGAAAGCTTCCTGGATCGGATCGAGCTTGTCGCCCTTCGCCAAACCTTCGACCGTGAGAATATCTTTTCCTTCCATCCAGACGGCGAGCTGGCTGCACGAATACATGTTGCGCCCGTTGATGATCACCGTGCAGGCGCCGCACTCGCCGCGATCGCAGCCGATCTTGGTGCCGGTGAGTCCCAACTCATCGCGCAGCACTTCGGCCAAGGTGTTTCGATGTTCGACTTCGACCCGGTAGGTTTTGCCGTTGACTTTTAGCGTGACCGGCGTTTTACCGCGCGCCGCGCCGCTCGTCTCTGGCGAATATGCCTGTGCCGGTTCTGACTGAATAAGCCCTGTTGAGAGCGCCGCTCCGCCGATGGCACCGCCGCCGATCCCTTTCAGAAAAGAACGGCGCGACAGTTTCATGCCTTTCCTATCGTCTGCCATGGTCGCAAACCTCCTTTTTAAAGCCTCTTGGAACGAGCCGGAATGGTAGGCTTATTTAGGGTTATTATGGAAGACTGGGGGCTGTCAACGTTAAACCGCGCCTTGCCGCAAGGCGCTAAAATGGCTAAGCTCCAACGCAATTCGATGGCTAGCGATGACCCAATTCAATCCGAAGGCGCCCAGTTGCAATCGTTTCTCGCCGAACTAGAAAGCGAGCACGGGATAAAGGAAATCGCCGGCTGGGAAACCGGTTTTGCCAACTTGAGCCGCGCGCTCGACGGCATCCGACCTGGCCTTTACCTCCTCATCGGCGCGCCGGCAATCGGCAAAACCTCTTTCGCCAAACAGCTTCTCGATCAAGTGGCGATACACAATCGCACACCCGGAATTTTTTTCACCTTCGCTGAGACCAAGAAAGAATTGCGCATCAAGACGCTGGCACGCTTGAGCGGATTGGAGAACCGCGAGATCCGACGCGGCAGCGCCTATCTGCTCCACTGGTATGGCGTCCCCAAGGCGCATCATAGAGACGTGGAACAACTGTCGCCCAGTTGGGAGAAATTGAAACAGTCGGCCAACGCGGCCAAGAGCTGGCTCGATTTGATCTATATCGTCGAGTGCGACTCGAACATAAAAATGCCGCAGATCGAAAAGCGAATTGAAGGGGTTCGCGCTCTGACTAACCATGAAAAGATTTTCGTCGTCATCGACGACTGTCAGCGCTTGGGCGACAGCGCGCAAGCCTTGCCGCTTCGTCTGCCCATCGTCGCCGATCAGTTACAACAAATGGCGGTTAACCTGAAAATAGCCATCCTCGCGCTCTGGCCTGATCTTGGCGATATCGGCGCGTCTCAGCCGCAGACCTGGGCTGAGAAAGTCGCGAGCCCGGACGTAGTCTTGGTGCTGGAACAAGACCGTGAACGCACCAGGAAACTAACCGAACCCAATCAGGCGATCATTTTGCACATCGTAAAAAACCGCGGTGGTGAAAAAGGTCGACTTGCTTTCGATTTTTTTCCGGCGTTTTCAAGATTCACTGAAGCATCATAGCGGCTAGGATTCCCAGCGATAGAGTTGGATTGTAGCGGCCTCGCCCTCGTATACCAACGCTCCCTCATAATCGGCGACGACGTTCAATTCTATCAACGACCAGCCCGGCACGTTGGCCTCGATCCGCGCCTGTTCGCGGCTGGCGGCGAGGCATATTTTTACCTCATCCAGCTCGCCCGATAGGCCGATGCCCTTCGCTTTAAGAAACCCTTCTTTGCTCGTCCAACATTTATAGAAGGCTTGGCGGCGCAGGTGCGCCGGCAGGGCACGCAGCGCGGCCACCTCGCCGGCAGTAAAAAATCGCTCGGCGACTTCATCGAAGGCAAAATCTGCATTGACAAACTCGACGTCGATACCGACTTCACGAAAACGAGCTACGGCCAGTAGAGCCACGCCGTGAGAATGAGAAAGGTTGAAGGCAACTCGGCTTTCCGTCTGGGGCGCGCCTAGTTTTGGTTTGCCGTGGCCGCCGAGGTTCCTCGCGCAGCGTCGCCCGCGCGTCGTGCCACACGACGACGAGACGCGTCGACGACAGCTCGCGGACCATCTCGCGCTGCACCTTCGCCGTCGTCACGACGCCGGGCTGCATGACGTCGTAGCGCGTCGGGTTCGGGCGATCGAGGAGACGTAGAGCAGCGGGTCGCCGACACGGACGCGGTCGAACCGCGGGGGCGCGACGAAGATCGGGTCGCCCGGCGCGACGAGCGACGCGGACGAACGGCAGGAGCGCGCCGCAGCGCGTGCGCGTCGCCGGACTCGGTGCTCACGCCGTCGGCCACGCCGCCCGGCACGGCGGCCAGCGCCGGCAGGTGCACGATGCGCCCGATCTGGCGCTCGACGCCGTGCGCCGCGATCAGCGCGAGCAGCGACGCCCAGCACCACGCGCGCGCCGCGCCGGCGCGCTCGGCCGCCGCGACAGCGAGCATGACCGCCAGCGCCACCGACAGCGGCACGAGGTGGAACTCGTCGGCGCGGGCGAGCAGGTAGCCGAGCCCGACGAGCGCCAGCGGCGCCGAGCGCCCAGCGCCGCCGCCCCAGCGCAAGCCACGCCGCGCAGCCGACCACGAGGATCAGCGGCATCCAGAACTCGAGCAGCTTGTTCGGGTCGACGCCGACGTGCGGGTACAGCGGGAACGGCAGCCGCTGCAGGTGCTGCTCGTCGACGAAGCCGATCGTCTGGGGCAGCATGTCGCCGCCCAGCGCGATCGACGAACGGGCCGAGCGTCGCGGCGGCCACGACCGCGGCCGCCGCGGCCACGTGCGCACGCCGCGACCCGGCCTCGAGCATCGCGCCGGCGCGCGCACGCGACGCCGATCTCGGGCCGGAAGAAGCACGCGGCCCCCGCAGCGCGCCGGCGCCCGACGGCCCGCCGCGGCGCAAGCGCGACGCGCCCGAGCCCGAGCGCCAGCGCGGTCGGCGTTCGGGCCCGGGGCCGGTCGGGAACGCCATCGCGCCCGCGGCCGCCAGCCAGCCGGCGAGCGCCCAGCCCTCGCGTCGCGTGCCGGCGCGCCAGCACGTAGGCGAGCAGGGCGACGATCACGTCGACGGCGAGCGCGCAGCGACCCGCCACGACAGCAGCGACGGTCCGAAGAGCTTCACCAGCCCCGCCAGCAGCAGCGGCTGGCCCGGCGCGTAGTTGCACCAGAAGTCGCGGTAGGGCGCCTGCCCGTCGGCGATCCGCCCGGCCCACGCGAGCATCAGCCCCTCGTCGTGCGGCTCGACCTGCCAGAGCATCGTGCAGCCGCACAGCACCAGCGTCGCCGCCCCCAGCCACAGCAGCCGCCGCATCAGAACCCGGACCGCGGGTGACCGCCGGCGCGCGGGCCGCGCCACGGCCGCCGCGGCACCGCGACCTCGATGCGCCACCGGCTTCGTCCGCCAGGCGCGCGCCGCTCGCGCAGGCCTCGCGGGCACCAGCCGCAGGCCGCGCCAGCGCCGCGCAGGTGCGTGCCCAGGCGCCCGCTTCGCGCGGCGTGCGTCACAGCCACGACAGCTGGCGGTAGGCGACGTGGAACAGCCAGCGTCCCGGCCAGTGCTTGCTGATCAGCAGCAGCGTGTTGCGCGCCGTCCAGTACGCCACGGGCGCGCTGAGCGCATCCGAGGACCCGCCGCCCGCATGCCGGGCGACCGCGCGCGGCTCGTACGCGCAGCGCCAGCCGCTGAGCGCAGCCGCAGGCGCGAGATCGACGTCCTCCAGGTAGCTGAAGAAGCGCTCGTCGAACGCTCCCGCGGCACGCACCGCCGAGCGCCGGTACAGCGCCGCGCCCCCGCATGCGCCGAACACCTCCCCCGGCTCGTCCCAGCGCCCGTCGTCCCGGCGCCCATGCCCGCGCTGCTCGCAGACGCCGTCGCGGCGCAGGACGTCGCCGCAGTCGTCGAGCAGCGTCTCGTCGCCGAGGCGCACCATCTTGCACGCGACCGACGCGCAGCCCGGCTCGCCCTCCAGCCGGGACGCCATCACTTCGACCCAGTCCTGCGCCAGGACGACGTCGGTGTTCGACGAGCGCGACGAACTCTGTCCGCGCGGCGAGCAGCCCGCGGTTGGCCGCCACCGCGAACCCCGTGTTGCGGCCCTGCGCCAGGACGCGCGCATCCGGCGCCTCGCGTGCGAGCCAGCTCAGCGTGCCGTCCTGCGAGCCGTTGTCGACGACGAGGACCTCCGCCGGCGCCTGCGTCTGGGCGGCCAGCGATGCGAAGAGCCCCGGTAACCAGCGCTCGCCGTTCCAGGCCGGGACGACGACGGTGACGGATTCGGCCATTAGTGTCGAGACACTACGTCTGCGAGAGAGCGAGGCCGCGGGCCCGGCGCGGCCGCGGGCGCGGCGGGCGCTCGGCCTCGAGCGCCTGGTCGACGAGCGCGCGCAGCCCGTGCCGGAAGTGCGAGACGTCGAAGCGCGCCGCGTTGGACACGCACGCCGCCGGGTCGACCGCGAGCGGATCGAAGCCGCGCACGGCATCCACCAGCGCCGCGGGCTCGGGCCGGTCGAAGAACACGCCGGTCTCACCCTCGATCACCGTTTCGCGCACCCCGCCCTCGCGCAGCGCGATGACCGGCCGCCCCGCCGCCTGCGCCTCGACCGCCGCGATGCCGAACTCCTCGGTGGCGGTGACAACGAGCGCCTTCGCGGAGCCGAGCAGGACCGCCGCCTCGGCGTCGGTCACGCGCCCCGTGAACCGGATCCTCGGGCCGGCCAGCCGCCGCAGGCGCCGCGCGTCGGGGCCGTTGCCGACCACCGTCAGCGGCAGCTCGAGCTCATTGAAGGCTTCGATCGCGAGGTCGATGCGCTTGTGGGGCATCAGCTCGGACAGGACGACGTAGTCGCCGCCGATCGTCCCGGGTGTGAACCGCGCGGTTTCGACGGGCGGGTAGAGCACGGTCGCATCGCGCCCGAAGTAGCGCTTGACCCGCTTGCGCGTGGTCTCGGAGTTCGCGGCATAGAGATCGACGCGCTGGGCGGCGATCCAATCCCACTGGCGCCAGCGCTGGAAGACGAACCCCAGCATCGCGCGGCGCACGCGGGTCGTACTTGGCGAGCGTCGCCTCGCGCGCGTTCCAGGCGTAGCGGAACGGGTTGTGGCAGTAACACAGGTGGACCGCGTCGGCGTCGGGGATCACGCCGTGCGCCCACGCGCTCGACGAAGAGATCACCAGGTCGTAGCCGCGCAGGTCCAGCGCCTCCATGGCGTACGGGTACAGCGGCAGCAGCGCGCGGAACGTGCGGGCGTCGGGCCGCGTGCGCTGCAGGAACGAGGTGGTCGGCCGGCGGTCGCCGAAGCGCCCCTCGGTCCCGCCCTCGTCGTACACCGCGGTGAAGAGGTCGGCCTCGGGGAAGAGGTCACAGAGCGCGAGAAATACGCGCTCGGCGCCTCTCACGTCGAGCAGGAAGTCATGGACCAGGGCGACCCGCCGCGTCTGCATCGCCGCCGACTCTATGCGACGGCGCGTACGCTGCGCCTGTGAGGATCGCCGTCGACGCACGTGCGCTGCTGGCCGGGCGCGGCGTCGCGCGCTACGTCCGGCGCCTGCTCACGGCGCTCGCCGAGCAGTTCCCGGACGACGACTGGCACGCGTTCGTGCCGGGCCGTCAGCCCGTCGAGGTGCCCGAGGGCGTGACGCTGCACCGCCACCCGTTCGGGGGCCGGGCCGTGTTCGGCGCCGCGTCGATCCTCGGCCGCCCTCCGATCGACCTCCTGTGCGACGGGGCCGACGTCGTCTGGATTCCCGCGCCGGCGCCGGTCGCGCCGGGCCGGGCGCCCTACGTGCTGACGATCCACGACCTGTCGTTCGAGGACCGTCCGAGCGATTTCACCGCGTATGAGCGCCTGTGGCACCGCCTCGCCCGGCCCGGTTGGCTGGCCGGGAACGCGGCAAGGGTGATCGCCGTGTCGTCGGCCACCGCCGCCGAGGCCGCGCGCTGGCATGTCGACGCCACGGTGGTGTTGTCGGGCGTGGACCACCTCACGCACGCTCCGGCGCCCGAGGGGGCGCCGCCGTACTTCCTGGCCGTGGGCGCGCTCGAGCCGCGCAAGGCACCGGAGCTCGTGGCCGCCGCGCACCAGCGTGCCCGCGGCGCCGGCCTGAAGGCCGAGCTGTGGTTCGCCGGCGAGGGAAGGATCGACGTGTCCGGTGAGGGCATCCGAACGCTCGGAACGCCGCACGACGAGGCGCTTGCGTCGCTGCTTTCCGGCGCGTTGGCGCTCGTCATGGCGTCCTGGCTGGAGGGGTTCGGCCTGCCGCCGCTCGAAGCCGCGGCCTGCGGGACGCCGTCGATCGTGTCCGACCTGCCCGTCTACGACGAGACCCTGGGCGACAACGTCGTCCGCGTGGCGCGAGGCGACGAGGTCGCGCTCGCGGGCGCGCTGCTGCGGATGGAGCGCGAGCCGCAGGCGCGCGCGGCGCTGGGGGCCGCCGCGCATCACGCGGTCGCGCCGCTCACCTGGGCGCGCGCGGCGCGCGAGACCCACGCCGTGCTGGCGGAGGCCGCGGCGCGGTGACGTTCAGCGTCGTCGTCGTCGCGCACCGGTCGCGGCGCGAGCTCGAGACCCTGCTCCCCGCGCTCCCTGGCGACGCCGAGGTCATCGTCGTCGACACCGACGGCAGCGCCGCCGGCCTGGATCGCGCGCGCATCGTCGAGCGCCACGACAACCCCGGCTTCGGCCCGGCGAACAACGCCGGCGTGGCGCAGGCCACGCGCGACGTCTGCGTGCTGCTGAACCCCGACATCGTCCCCGCCCCCGGCGCCGTCGAGCGGCTTGCCGTGCTCGCCGCCGGCCGCGAGGCGCTCGTCGCCCCGCGCCTGCGCAACGCCGACGGCAGCATCCAGCGCAGCGCGTTCGCGCTGCCGGGCCGCCCGTCGGGCGTCGTCACCGCGCTGACGCCCGGGCCGCTGCGCCGCGAGCCGTGGCGCGCCCGCGCGCCGCGAATCGTCGGCTGGGCGCTCGCCGCCGCGCTCGCCGCGCCCACCGGCCTGCTGCGCCGCCTCGGGCCGTTCGACCCGGGCACGTTCCTCTTCTACGAGGACATGGACCTCTGCCTGCGCGCCCGCGCCGCGGGCGTCCCGACGGTCCTGCACCCCGAGGTCGAGCTCACCCATACCGGCGGTCACTCGTACGGGACGGCGCCCGTGGACCTCCTCGCCCGCCGCCGCCGCGAGGTGGTCGGCGCCAACCTCGGCGCGCGCGCCCTGCGGCTCGACGACGCCGCGCAGGCGCTCGAGTTCGGCGTGCGGTCGTGGCGTGCGCGCGACCGCACGCGGCTTCGAGCGCTGTTGAGCGCACGCGTCTAAAGTGGCGCAATGCGCAGCGTCGTGCTCGCCGTCGCACTCGTGCTCATGAGCGCGTCGGCGGCCGAGGCGGGGAAGTTCCACTACTCGCACCGCTTCGTCGCGACGGGGCACCTGGTCGACCACTGGACGATCGACGACCCGCGGGACTGCGGCCCGGTCGGCGACGGCACCTTCACGCTTGATTTCAAGTCGGTGAAGCCGTCGAAGGCATGGGTTGTCATCGACCCCGCGCACAACGGCGAGCCGAACAACACGCTCGGAAGCTGGACCCTGCTGGCGCCCGGCGACGCCTTCGGCCACATCACCGACATCCGCTCCAAGCCGGCGACCGCGACGGCCACGCTCGTCGACAACACCGTGCCGCGAGCGCCGGCCGACGGCAGCGACTGCGGCGGTGGGATCGACAAGAGCGGCTGTGGCACGCACCCCCTGAAGGGGGCGCGGGTCGAGGTGAATGGCTACAACCGCAAGTTCATCCACGGCGATCTCCTGGGTGGCGTGAGCCGCGACGCGTGCGGCATCGGGAACCTCGACGCCTTCAGCTCTCCGCCATCAGTGGCCGGTGGAACGAGCAGGGGCGAGTTGCTCATCCGCATGCCAAAGCCCGTGAAGCTCCGTCACAAGGTCGTGACCGTGACCGGCACGACCCACAAGATCAAGACGTTCGGCGATCCCGGCTCGGCCACCATCACCGACGACGTCACGCGGACCTTCAGCGTGACGTTCACGCGGTTGCGTTAGCCGTCGGGTGCCTGCTTGGCGGGCGGAGCGTGTTTGTCGGTGGCGTGCAGCGCGGTCGCTCAGTGGGCGCCGGCGTGGGTTGCCGTCACTGAGGAGAGGGGTGACATTGGGGTCTGACCCTTTTGTCCCCGCGCTCGTTGTGGGCCGGATTCTCCGCGCATAGCGCGGTATATCCGGCCCAGAACCTCGCGCGGGTGACGAAATCCCCCGCCACGGTGGATTTCGTCACCCGCGTGGTGCGGACCCGTTTCCCTCAATGCCCGAACCACGCCCGCGCCCCGCAAACGCCCGAGCCGAGCGCTGCACGCACCTCGGGCAGCGCGACAGAGAACGTGCCTGGCAACTACAGCTGGAAGAGCCCGAGCTGCTCCGCGTCCTCGTCCGCGGCGTCGGCCGCCGGCTCGGGCGCCTCGGGCGGCGCCAGCAGCGCGGGGATCCCGGCGAAGTCGGCGCGCAGCGTCTCGAGCATCGCCGGCGTGTAGAGCGCCGCCGCCGGGTGGAAGAGCGGGTACAGCGTCACCCCGCGCTCGCCCACCTGCAGCGCCTCGGGCCGGCCATGCAGGCGCGTGATCCCAGTCGGGTCCTCGCGCAGCAGCTTCGTCGAGAAGTTCCCCAGCGTGCAGATCACCCGCGGCTGGATCAGCTCGACCTGCTTGTGCAGGTAGCCCTTGCAGTTCTCGATCTCGGCCGGCTGCGGGTCGCGGTTGCCGGGAGGGCGGCATTTCAAGACGTTGCAGATGAAGACGTCCGCGCGCGCCAGCCCGATCTCGCCGAGCAGCGTGTCCAGCAGGCGCCCGGCCTGGCCGACGAACGGCAGGCCCTGCTTGTCCTCGTTGGCCCCCGGCGCCTCGCCGACGAACATCAGGTCGGCGTCGGCATTGCCCGCGCCGAACACGACGGTGGTCCGGGTCGCGGCCAGCTGCGAGCAGCGCGTGCAGTCCTTCGCGACTCCGAAGACGGCCTTGAGCTCCTCGCGGCGCTCGTCTGCGGTCATGGGCGCAATCGTAGATCGGACATCTGACGCTCCAGCGGCGTAACCCCGCACCTTGCGGGGTATAGTTCTTGACGCCGCCGTCACCGTTTTCGGTGGCTCCCCAACACAGCCATTCGCGACCGGCATCCCGACAGGGAGCTGGACCGAGATACGGACATGACACCGCTTCCCCGCCACTGCGTGGTCGTGGGCCCGGGCCGGATGGGCTCGGCGCTCGCCGCCGCGCTGCGCGCCGCCGGGCTCGAGGTCACCGGGCCGCTCGGCCGCGGCGAGCGATGTCCGCCGGCGACCGACTGCATCGTGCTGTGTGTGCCCGACGCCGAGATTGGGAATGCGGCCCGGGACGTCACGGCCGATGCGCTCGTGGGACATGTGTCCGGAGCCACGACGCTGGCGCCGCTCGCGCCCCATGAGGCCTTCTCGATGCACCCGCTCATGACCGTTCCCGCTGCGTTCGCCGGCGCCTCCGCCGCCGTTGCGGGATCGACGGACCGCGCCCTTGCCACCGCCCGGGCGCTCGCCCAGGCGCTTGGCATGGAGTCGTTCGAGATCGCCGACGAAGACCGCGCCGCCTACCACGCGGCGGCCTCGATGGCCTCGAACTACCTCGTCGCCCTGGAGGACGCCGCCGAGCGACTGCTCACCACGACGGGCGCGTCGCGGGCGGCGCTGGTCCCCCTCGTGCGCGCAACGGTCGAGAACTGGGCGCGCGACGGCGCGGACGCGCTCACCGGCCCGATCGCGCGCGGCGACGAGGAGACCGTCACGCGGCAGCGCGAGGCGGTCGCCGAGCGCACACCCGAGTTGCTGGGACTGTTCGACGCGCTGGCCGAATCCACGCGGGAGCTCGTGTGAGAACCCTGCGCACCGTTCCCGGCCTGCGCACCGCGCTGCGTCCCGCGCGCCGCGCCGATCGCGCGATCGGCCTGGTGCCGACGATGGGCGCCCTGCACGAGGGCCACCTCAGCCTCATCCGCGCCGCCCGCGAGCAGACGCACGAGGTCGTCGTGTCGCTGTTCGTGAACCCGTCGCAGTTCAACGACGCCGACGATCTCGCCGCCTACCCGCGCGACGAAGAGCGCGACGCCGCCCTCGCCGCGGAGGCCGGCGCGGACATCCTCTTCGCTCCGCCGCCGGAGATCATGTACCCGCCCGGCTTCTCCACCGAGGTGCGCGTGGGCGGCCCGCTCACCGAGACGCTCGAGGGCGCCCACCGCGGCCCCGAGCACTTCCACGGCGTCACGACGGTGGTGACCAAGCTCCTCAACATGGTCCAGCCCGACGCCGCGTTCTTCGGCCAGAAGGACGCCCAGCAGGCGCTCGTGATCCGCAAGCTCGTGCGCGACCTCGACATGGACGTCCGGATCGAGATCGAGCCGACCGTCCGCGAGGCCGACGGCCTTGCGCTCTCCAGCCGCAACGTGCGCCTGCGCGGCGACAACCGCCGGCGCGCCCTCGCGCTGAGCAGAGCGCTGCAGGCCGCCGAGCGGGCAGCCGCCGCCGGCGAGCGCGACGCCGCCGCCATCGCCGAGCTGGCGCGCGCGCAGATGCAAGAGCTTCAGGTCGAGCCCGACTACCTCGCGCTCGTGAACCCCGAAGACCTCGCCCCCGTGCACGCGGTTCGCGACGCGACACTCGTCGCGGTCGCCGCCCGGATCGGCGAGGTGCGCCTGATCGACAACACCCTCATCAGCGGGAGCGATGACTGAACCACATGCAGCGCGTGATGCTGAAATCGAAGATCCACCGGGCGACGGTGACCGACTGCGATCTGCACTACGTCGGATCGATCACCGTCGACCCTGACCTGCTCGAGGCGGCCGACATCCTCGAGCACGAGCAGGTCCACGTCGTCGACGTCGACAACGGGGCCCGCTTCGAGACCTACACGATCGCCGGCGAGCGCGGCTCGGGCGAGATGAAGGTCAACGGCGCCGCCGCGCGCCTCGTTCATCGCGGCGACACGATCATCGTCATCTCCTACGGCCAGTACGACCGCGCGGAGATGGAGCACTACGAGCCTCGCGTGGTCCACGTCGAGGCGAAGACCAACAACATCATCGACGTCGACGCCGAGGTGGCGACCCTCCTCTCATAGAGGGCGTCAACCAGCGGCAGAAAGCGAATCGCAGATGTCCACCATGAAGAACCTGCAGATCCCGAGCGACGCCTCGCGACTGCCCGTCACCCTCCCCGCGCTGGCCGAGAAGAAGCGCCTCGGCGAGCCGATCGTGATGGTGACCGCCTATGACTACCCCTCCGCGCGCGCCGCGGAGGCCGCCGGCGTCGACCTGGTTCTGGTCGGCGACTCCGGCGCCATGACCGTTCTCGGCTATGACTCGACCGTCCCGGTCTCGCTCGACGAGCTGCTCGTGCTCGCCAAGGCGGTGCGCCGCGGGTATGCGCAACCCGTTCATGGTCGGCGACCTGCCGTTCGGCTCCTACGAGGTGTCCGACGAGCAGGCCGTGCAGACCGCGTTCCGGTTCGTCAAGGAGGCGGGCTGTGACGCCGTCAAGCTCGAGGGCGGCGGCCCCGTGTCGGTCGCTCGCGCCCGCGCGATCGCGCAGGCCGGCATCCCCGTCATGGGCCACGTCGGCCTGACGCCGCAGACGTCGACGGCGCTGGGCGGATACAAGGCGCAGGGCCGCAGCGCCCAGGGCGCGATGAAGGTCGCCCAGGAGGCGCTGGCGCTCCAGGAGGCAGGCTGCTTCTCGATCGTCTTCGAGGCGATCCCGAGCGCCCTGTCGAAGGAGGTCATGCCGCACATGCAGATCCCGGTCATCGGGATCGGCGCCGGCCCGGCGACCGACGGCCAGGTCCTGGTGTTCCACGACCTGCTCGGCATCCGCGAGGGCCTCGGCGCGCGCTTCGTCAAGCGCTACGCGAACCTCCAGGAGGAGATGGACGCGGGCGTGGCCGCCTATGCGGCCGACGTCCGCTCGCGCGCCTACCCGCAGCCCGAGCACGGCTACTCGATCGACGAGGCCGAGCTCGAAACGTTCCGCAAGGCGTTCGCACGCTGAACTGCAAGGCGACGTAACCCTGCCGCGGGCGGTTCAGCCGCCCGCGGCACGGCAACCCAGTGGGTATGCGCCGATATCTGTCCCTGCTGGGCCTGATGGTCCCGCTGCTCCCGGCGACGGCCCAGGCAGCCGTCGCCCACACGGTCGCGCCGGGCGAGACGCTCTGGCAGCTCGCCGCGATGAACAACATGACGACACGCTCGTTCGCGGCCGCGAACGGCCTGTCCCCCGACGCCCACATCGTCTCCGGCACGACCATCCGCATCCCGTCGATCGCGGAGGCGGCCGGCGCGCTCGCAGGCGCCCCGGCCGCTGCGGCACCCGCCGGCGTCGCGACCTCGGCGGCGCCGCAGCCGATGGGCGGCTACACCGTGCGCCCGGGCGACTCGCTCTCGGCGATCGCGGTGACCGCCCGCGTTCCGGCGAGCGCCATCGCATCGATGAACGGGCTCGACGTCAATGGCGTCCTCCTCGCCGGAACCGTGCTGAAGCTGCCGACCGGCTCCCCGGCCCCCGCCGGCGCGTCGCAGCCTGCTCCTGCCACGACGCGCGTGCCCCAGGCCGCGCCGTACGCCTCGTCGGGACGCGTGTCGTCCGCGGACATCGCGGCGGTCGCGAGCCGCAACGGCGTGCCGGCGTCGCTGGCATCCGCGATCGCCTGGCAGGAGTCCGGGTTCAACAACGCGATGGTCTCCAGCGCCAACGCGCGCGGCGTCATGCAGGTGATGCCGGGCACGTGGAACTGGGTGCAGGCCAACCTCGCCCGGCGCCAACTCGACCCCAGCTCGGCGATCGACAACGTCGGCGCCGGCGTCCTGTATCTGGGCCATCTGCTCAGCGAGACGGGCGGCGACCCGGCGCTCGCGGCAGCCGGCTACTACCAGGGCATCGGATCCGTGCGGAGCATCGGGATGCTTCCCGAGACGAAGCGCTACGTGGCAAACGTCCTGGCGCTGAGGTCGCGCTTCGGAGGGTAGGACCTTTCACATCGTTTTCACGCTGTATGGTCCGCCGCCATGGCGCGGCTAACCCAACTGTTCGCTCCTGCCGACCGGGAGTTCTTCGACCTGTTCGAAGAGGCCGGCACCAACACCGTACGGGCGGCGGACCTCCTCGATCAGCTCCTGCGCGGCTGGCCCGACAACAAGGAGCTGGGGCGCGAGATCCTCATCTGCGAGCAGGAGGGCGACCGGATCACGCACGACCTGATCCGCAAGCTCAACAGCACGTTCGTGACCCCGATCGACCGCGAGGACATCCACGTGCTCGCATCCGGCCTCGACGACATCGTCGACTTCACGGAGGAGGCCGCGGACTACCTCAGCCTCTACAAGATCGAGGCGCCGATGGAGCAGGCGCAGCAGCTGTCCCACGTTCTGCTGCAGTCCACTCGCCAGATCGCCGAGGCGATCCCCCGGTTGCGCGGCTTCCGCGACATCAACCACTACGTCGTCGAGATCAACCGGCTCGAGAACGACGGCGACCGGATCACGCGCGAGGCCATCGCCTCGTTGTTCGACGGCGGGATCGATCCGATGGTCGTCATCCGCTGGAAGGACATCTTCGAGCGCCTCGAGGCGGCGATCGACGCCTGCGAGCGCGTCGCGCACATCCTCGAGAGCGTCGTGATCAAGAACGCCTGATGTCGTCCGACATCATCCTCGTCATCGTCGTCGCCACGGCGCTGGCGTTCGACTTCACCAACGGGTTCCACGACACGGCCAACGTCGTCGCGGCCGTCGATCTCGACGCGTGCGATGCCACCGCGCGTCGCGGTCATGCTCGCGGCGTTCTTCAACTTCGTCGGCGCGTTCCTGTCGCTCAAGGTCGCCGCGACCGTCGGGCAGGACATTGTCGAACGGCGGCGCGGTGACGATGACCGTGGTCTTTGCCGGCCTCATCGGCGCGATCGCCTGGAACCTCGCCACGTGGTATTTCGGCCTGCCGTCGTCGTCCTCGCACGCCCTGATCGGCGGACTCGTCGGCGCGGCGTTCGCGGCCGAAGGTGCGAGCGCGATCAACGGCGAGGGGTTGCTCGGCAAGGTCATCCTCCCGGCGCTCGATCGCCCCGATCCTCGCCTTCCTCGTGGCGGGGCACGGCGATCATCGCGGCGTACGCGATCATCGCGCGCCAGCGGCCCGGGCCCGGTCAATCGCGGCTACCGGCTCGGGCCAGTCGCTCTCCTGCGGCCTGCTCGCGCTGTCGCACGGCACGAACGACGCCCAGAAGACGATGGGCATCATCACGCTCGCGCTCGTCGCCCACGGGAACATCAGCCCGAACAACTTCCAGGTCCCCGACTGGGTCGTCGTCTCCTCGGCGACGGCGATCGCGCTCGGGACCTACACGGGCGGGTGGCGGATCATCCGCACGATGGGCAGCCGGATCATCAAGATGGACCCGGCCCAGGGCTTCGCCTCCGCAGGGCGCCGGCTCCGCCGTGATCCTCGCCGCCTCGCACGCCGGCTACCCTCTGTCGACGACGCACGTCATCTCCGGCGGCGTGATGGGTGCGGGCGCCGCCAAGCGGTTCTCGGCGGTGCGCTGGGGCGTCGCGGGCAACATCGTCGTCGCGTGGGTCCTCACGATTCCGGCGGCGGCGATCGATCGGCGGCGCCGTCTACGGCGTCACGGAGATCTTCGGCGCGTCGAGCGCGCTCGGGCCGGTGATCGTGTCGGCCGCGATCCTGGTCGGGTCCGCGCTGCTGTTCCTGAGACGGGCGCAGGGACAGGGCGGGCTGGAGGCGACCGTGTGATCACGGCCGAGATCATCAACTGGAACGCCGCATGGCAGGCGATCTGGACGGCCGCAGTGGCCGGCGTCGGCGTGACGATCGTGTTCTCGCTGACGGTCCTGGGCGCGACGCGCTCGACCGACATGCGGCGCGACGATCGCCCCGGCCAGGCCGCGATGTATGGGGTGCTGGCGCTACTCGGGCTCGCTGCGACGCTCGGCGCCGTCGTCTACGCGATCACGCTGATCACGACGAAGTAGGCAGCTCGGGCTCCAGCCCGTCGGCGAGGCCACCCACGCCCGGGAGCCGCCAGTCGGGCTTCACCACGCGCGCGGGTGCGCCCGCGACGATCGAGTACGGCGCCACGTCGGTCGTCACGACGCTGTTGGCCCCGACGACCGCGCGCTCGCCGATCGTCACGCCGCTCGTCACGACGACGTGCGCGCCGCACCAGACGTTGTCGCCGATGCGCGTCGGGCCCCTTCGTCGTGAAGCCCTGCCACGTGACCGGTTGGGACGGATCGTCGAAGCGGTGGTTGCCGTCCGTGACGAAGCAGCCGTTGGCGAACATGCAGTGGCTGCCGATCTCGACGAGCTCGACGGCCGCGACCATCACGTTGAGGTTCAGGAACGTCCCCGACCCGATGCGGATCCGGGCCTCGCCGGGCGCCGTGATCCAGACCCCGGGCTCGAACAGCGTGTGCTCGCCGACCTCGAGCCGGCCCTCGCGAAAGGCCTCGAGCACGTTGCCATGGACGGGCCAGCGGCAGAACGCGCGCCGCCGTGCGAACTCGCGGTGGATCCGGGCGCGGTTCCACGGCAGCGAGTTGCGCTCATACCAGCGCCATTTCTGCCACCAGAGCTTTGCATTGCTCACAACGCAGAGAGCTTTGCAGTTCGTCCAGAATGAGCGGCAATGCGCCACATCCGTAGGTCCAGGGTGATCTTGGTGCCGATCCTGTTTTCAGAAGGACATGCGACGACTGACACTCTTCATCTCCGTTGCGCTCGCCCTCCTGGCCTTCGCGATCCCCGCGACGGCCGGCGCGAAGCGCAGCCACCACAAGCGCACCCACCACGCCCGCGTGGCGGACCGCAACCACAACGGCATGCCGGACCGCTGGGAGCGCAAGCACCGTGTCCACAAGGCGACCGCCGACCCGGACCGCGACGGCGTGGCGAACCTCGGCGAGTTCCACAACGGGACCAACCCGCGCGACGCCGACACCGACAACGACGGTGTCAAGGACGGCGACGACGATGCCAACCACGACGGCATTGACGACGGCGACGAGCAGTCGGGCACGATCACGTCGTTCGACGGCACGATCCTGACCGTCAAGCTGGTCAACGGCGACGAGCTCAAGGGCACCGTCAACGACGCCACCGAGATCGAGTGCGACGATGCGGCTCCCCCGACGACCGCGACGACCCGCCACGACGGTGGGGACGACACCGAGAGCGGCGACGACAACTCGGGACCTGGCTCCACGACCTCCGGGTCAGGGTCCGATGACGGCGTCGAGCAGGAGCAGGGCGATGACAACGACGACCAGGGCGAGAACGAGGGCAACTGCACCAAGGACTCGCTGACCGAGGGCACGATCGTCAAGGAGGCGGAGCTCCACATCACGTCCGCCGGCGCCGTGTTCGACAAGATCGAGCTCTCCGGGAAGGCTCCGGCCTAGTCCGGCGTCATCCTCTACGAGGATGCAGCCCCGCCTGCTCAAGCACCCTGCCCGCCTGGCCGGCGCGTCACTCCTGCGCCTGCAGGATGACAATCGGCTCGTGGCCCTCGCTCGCGAGGGCCACGACCCGGCCTTCGCGGCAATCGTCGACCGCTATGGAGCCCAGCTCGAGCGCTACTGCGCGCGCCTGCTGGGCCCGGGGCGCGCGGAGGACGCGGTGCAGCAGGCGTTCGTGAATGCCCACGCTGCCATGAGAGCCTCAGATCAAGAGCTGGCACTGAAGCCCTGGCTCTACCGCATCGCCCACAACGCCGCGCTCAACGTCCTGCGCGCGGCCAAGGACGAGAGCGTGGTGCTGGACGAGGATCGTCCCGGCGCCACCCAGACCGCTGATGTCGTCGAGCTGCGCGAGCAGCTGCGCGAGACGCTCGCCTCCATCCAGGCGCTTCCGGCCGCGCAGCGTGACGCGCTCCTGCTGCGCGAGGTCGAAGGTCGTTCGCATGAAGAGATCGCTGCAGCGCTCGGCGTGACCGCCGGCGGCGCCCGCCAGCACCTGCACCGCGCGCGCATGAGCCTGCGTGCGGCCGCCAGCGCAATCACCCCCTACCCCCTCCTCGCGCGCGTCCTCAACGCGGCGGCCGCCGACGGCGGCCGCGGATCGGATCTGGTGTCCGGCGCCGGCCTCGGGGCAGGCGCCGGCGCGATGAAGGCCTGCGCCGGCGTGCTCGCCGCGGGCGCGATCGCGGGCGGCGCCGTCACGGCGCAGCACCACTCCTCCGCCAAGTCGAACAGGGCGGTGGCGGGTCACGTGGTCACCGACCGCTCCACCACGGCCAACGCGGCCGGCAACCCATCAGGCTCGACGCTGAATACCGCGTCTCAGGGGTCGTCGGGCGCCACGTCGCACGGTGCCGGCGGTCATGGACGGCCGAGCGCCCACGGCCGCCGGCATGACGGCACATCCCAAAGCGGGCGCCGCCACGCGTCCTCCGAGAGCCACCGCTCGGGCGGCAGTGACGACTCGGCCGAGCACAAGGACTCCACCGAGCACCACGGATCGACGGGCGGCTCAGGTGGGTCCACCGGCACCAGCGGCAAGTCCGACGACGGCGGGCTGTCGCACAGCGGATCGGGCTCGTCGGGTTCCGGCTCGGACGACACCACCACGACCGCCTTGTCCGACGACCATTCGGGTTCGGGCTCGTCGGGCTCCGGCTCTGACGACGGCGTGGCGTCGAGCTCGTCAGGTCCCGGCAGCGGCGAGATCTACACGACGCCGACAAGCGACGACTCGACCGAGCCCAGCGGCTCCGGCTCGGGCAGCAGCGGGTCCGGCGACCCGACGACGACCACGACCGACCACTGAGTCTCAGTGCTGGCGGGGGCCGCCCGGCGGGCGCGCGTAGCGCCCGCGCGTGGCAACCGCGCCGGCCCCGCTCTGCGGACCGGGCTGCGCCTGCTCGGCCTCGCCGGCATCCGCTGACTCGGGGTCCATCCCGGGCTCCGGCGTGGGCTGCGCGTTTGCGGCGCGGCGCAGGCGGGCCGCTTCGAGCGTCCCGTGACGGCCGATCTCCCGAGCGGCCCCGTCCAGCTCCTGCGCCAGCAGCGAATCGGCTTCGCGGAAGCGCCGCGAGATACCGCGGATCGTCTCGCGCAGCTCCTTGCCCAGCTCGTTGGCCAGCGCGGCCTCCTCACGGGCGGCACGCAGCAGCTCCTGGGCCTCGGCGCGCGCGGATCGCTCGATCTCGCGGCCCTCGCGGCGGCCCTCGGCGACCGCGCGGTCGTGCGCGGCCTTCGAGTCGGCCAGCTCGCGCTGCGCCTCGCCGCGGGCGCGTTCCAGGATGCGCCGCGCCTCCTTCTCGGCATCGTCGCGGACCTTGGCGGCCGAGGCGAGCGTCGCCTTCTCGCGCTCGTCGACGAGCGCGTCCGCCCGTGCCTGCGCGCCTTCGAGGGCGTCCTCCGCATCGGCGCGGACGCGATCGGCCTCCGCGCGCTGGGCCGCAGCACGGTCGCGTTCGGCCTGCGCCTCGCCCAGCAGCACGCTGACCTCCTCGCGCTGGGTCTGCGCGGCGCCCATCGCCCTGGCCGCCTCATCACGCTCGCGCGCGACGGCGGCGCGTTCGCCCTCGGCCTTGTCGAGCAGCTCCTGCGCTGCCGCTCGCTCGCGTGCGGCGGCCTCACGGTCGTGTTCCGCCGCCGCGCGCTCCTGCTCGGCGGCCGCTCGCTCGCGCTCGGCGGTCGCGAGCTCCTCCAGCGCCTGCTCACGCTCGCGCGTGGCGGCCTGGAGCTCGTCGGCGATGCGGTCGTGCGAACCCGGGACCGGCGGGCGCGTGATGTGCTCCCGCGCGGGCTGCGGCGCCGCCGCGGGCTGCGCCACGGGCGCCGGCTCCTGCGCCGGCTCCGGCGCCTGCGCCACGGGCGGCGCCGAGGCCACGAAAGGCTGATGGCTGACGGTGAGCTGCCAGCCCTCGCTGCCGTCGGCGAGCTGGACCTGGTGCTCGTCGACGACCTCGACGCGGCCGAGCCGAACGGTCAGGTCGGCGAGCAGCTTCGTGCGGTCGCTGCCCGTCACGGTGACGGTGTCCTGCGGCACACGTCAAACCTATCGCTCAGGCGGCTGCCGGCGTCTTGGACCGCGCGCCGCGCGTCCGCCGGGCCTTCGGCGCCGCGGGCTCCACGAGCCCCGCCAGGAACTCGCCGGTGTGCGATCCGGGCGTCCCGGCGACCTCCTCGGGCGTGCCGGCGGCGACGACGGTGCCGCCCTCCTCGCCGCCCTCCGGGCCCATGTCGATCAACCGGTCCGCGCTCTTGATGACGTCGAGGTTGTGCTCGATCACGACGACCGAGTTGCCCTGGTCGACCAGCCGCTGCAGCACCTCGAGCAGGCGCTGGACGTCGGCGAAGTGCAGGCCGGTCGTCGGCTCGTCGAGGATGTACAGGGTCGCGCCCGTGGCGATCTTCGACAGCTCGGTCGCGAGCTTCACGCGCTGTGCCTCGCCACCCGACAGCGTCGTCGCCGGCTGGCCGAGCCGGATGTATCCCAGGCCGACCGCGTCGAGCGTCTCGAGCCTGCGGCGGATCTTCGGGATGTGCTGGAAGAACTCCAGCGCCTCCTCGACCGGCATGTCGAGCACGTCGGCGATCGTCTTGCCCTTGAAGCGGATGTCGAGCGTCTCGCGGTTGTAGCGCTTGCCATGGCACTGCTCGCACGGGACGTAGACGTCGGGCAGGAAGTGCATCTCGATCTTGATCTGGCCGTCGCCGCGGCAGACCTCGCAGCGGCCGCCCTTGACGTTGAACGAGAAGCGTCCCGGCTTGTAGCCGCGCGCCCGCGCCTCCTGCGTCTTGGAGAACAGGTCGCGGATGACGTCGAAGAGGCCCGTGTACGTCGCCGGGTTGGACCGGGGCGTGCGCCCGATCGGCGACTGGTCGACCTGGATGATCTTGTCGAGCTGGTCCAGCCCGAGCACCTTGTCGTGGGCGCCCGGCCGCTGGCGCGCGCGGTGCAGCCGGTTGGCGACCGACTTGAACAGGACGTCGTTGACCAG
Source organism: uncultured Actinomycetes bacterium (assembly GCA_963794105.1). GTDB lineage: Bacteria > Actinomycetota > Thermoleophilia > Solirubrobacterales > Solirubrobacteraceae > AC-49. The sequence goes on from CAWCEB010000150.1 coordinate 20,954, forward strand.
CGTCGATTTGCCCGAGCCCGACACGCCCGTGACGCACGTGAAGCACCCCGAGCGGGACGCGGACGTCGATGTTCTTGAGGTTGTGCTGGGTGGCCCTGCGGATCTCGAGGTGGCCGGCCGGCTTGCGGCGCTTGTCCGGCACCGGGATCGACTGCACGCCCGACAGGTACTGGCCGGTCAGCGACTCCTCACCGCGCAGACCTCCTCGGCCGTGCCGGCCGCGACGACGCGCCCGCCGTGCTCGCCCGCGCCCGGCCCCATGTCGATCAGATGGTCCGCCTGGCGCATGGTCTGCTCGTCGTGCTCGACGACCAGCACGGTGTTCCCGAGATCGCGCAGGCGCTCCAGCGTGTGGATCAGCTTGGAGTTGTCGCGCTGGTGCAGGCCGATCGACGGCTCGTCGAGCACGTACAGCACGCCGACCAGCGCCGACCCGATCTGCGTCGCCAGGCGGATGCGCTGCGCCTCGCCGCCCGACAGCGTCGTCGCCGTGCGGTCCATCGACAGGTAGCCGATCCCGACGTTGTCCAGGAAGCGCAGCCGCTCGTCGATCTCGCGCAGGATCAGCCGCGCGATGTCACGCTCGCGGTCGGTCAGCTCGACCTGGTCGATCCACGTCAGTGCGCGCTTGACGCTGAACGCGCAGAACTCGTGGATCGCCATGCCCGCGACCAGCACCGCTCGCGACTCCGGCCGCAGGCGCGAGCCCTTGCACGCCGGGCACGGCACGAGCGACATGAACTCCTCGATCTTCTCGCGCGTCCACTCGGAGTCCGTCTCGCGGTAGCGGCGCTCGAGGTTCGGGACGATGCCCTCGAAGCGGGTCGCGTACGAGCGCCGGCGGCCGTAGCGGTTGCGGTAGGAGACCTCGACGCGGTCGCCGTCGGTCCCGTAGAGGAACAGGTCGCGATCGGCGTCGTCGAGCTCGGACCACGGCGCCTCGAGGTCGATCCGGTACTTGTCGGCCAGCGCCTGCGTGATCTGGTCGTAGTAGTTGCGATGAGGAGTTCGCCCACGGCGCCAGCGCGCCCTCGCCGATCGACAGCGACGGATCCGGCACGACCAGCTCCGGGTCGATCTCCATCATCGAGCCCAGGCCGGTGCACCGCTCGCACGCGCCGTGGGGCGAGTTGAACGAGAAGATCCGCGGCTCGAGCTCCGGGATCACGGGCCCGTGGTCGGGGCATGCGAACTTCTCGGAGTAGAGGGTGAGGCCGGATCGCCCTCCCCCTCCTTCGGCACCGTCTCGATCTCGATCATGCCGTCGGCCAGCGCCACGGCCGTCTCGATCGAGTCCGCGAGGCGCTTGCGCACGTCGGCCCGCATCACGAGCCGGTCCACGACGACCGAGATGTCGTGCTTGAACTTCTTGTCGAGCACGATCTCGTCCTCGAGCATCCGCAGCTCGCCGTCGACCTTCACGCGCGCGAAGCCCTCGGCCCGCAGCTCCTCGAAGACCTTGCCGTACTCGCCCTTGCGCCCGCGCACGATCGGCGCCAGCACCATGAAGCGCGTGCCCTCCTCCTGCTCCATGACCTGGTCGATGACCTGCTCGGTCGACTGCCCGGCGATCGGCTTGCCGCAGATGTGGCAGTGCGGGTGGCCGATGCGCGCCCACAGCAGGCGCAGGTAGTCGTAGATCTCGGTGACCGTGCCGACCGTCGAGCGCGGGTTGCGCGAGGTCGTCTTCTGGTCGATCGAGATCGCCGGCGACAGTCCTTCGATCGAGTCGACGTCCGGCTTGTCCATCTGGCCCAGGAACTGGCGCGCGTACGCGCTCAGCGACTCGACATAGCGGCGCTGGCCCTCGGCGTAGATCGTGTCGAACGCCAGCGACGACTTGCCCGACCCCGAGAGGCCCGTGATGACCACGAGCGCGTCCCGCGGCAGCGCGACGTGACGTCCTTCAGGTTGTGCTCCCGCGCGCCTGAGACGACGATCTGGTTCTGCGGCGGCATGCAGTAGTCATTGTAGAAGGGCGAACAGACGTTCCCCTGCGCCCTCGAAGTCCACTTGGCTTGCACGGCTTGCCGCCGGCGGGCGCGGTGGGGATGATCGGCCGATGCGGACCTGGGTCATGGCCGCCGTGCTCGCGCTGGCCGCCACCCCCGCTGCGCGAGCCGCGCCGTCGATCTTCCTGCTCTCCGACCCCACGGGGAAGCTCGACTCGCCGGCGTCGATCGCCGCCGCGCCGGATCAGTCGATGTGGATCGCGAACGCCGGGCCGCTGCACGCACGCGGCCCGGAGCGCTACGCGGTCGGACGGGTCGACCTCGCCGGGCACTACCGGCTGTACCGCACCAAGGGCGAGACCTACGGGATCACCGTGCTCGCCGACGGCACCGTCTTCGCCACCGAGCCCTACACGAGCCGCATCGCGCGCATCACCACAGACGGTCGCGTCACCGAGTTCCCTACGCCCACGCGAGACGCCGGGCCGGCGGCGATCACGACGGGCCCCGACGGGAACGCATGGTTCACCGAGAGCGTGCCTGGTGGCGCCGCGGCCATCGGGCGGATCACGCCGCCGGGCAGCATCACGGAATTCCCGGTGCCGCCGCTGCCGTACCTGAACACGACCGTCCCGGCCGACCTCGGGACGATCGTCGCCGGCCACGACGAGCGCCTCTGGTTCGCCACCGGGCTCGGCTACGGCTCGATCGCCATGAACGGGGACGTTGCCACGTTCGCGCTGCCGGAGCCCGCAAGCCCCGCTGGCATCGCGGCCGCCGCCGACGGCACGCTCTGGATCACCGAGAGCTCGCTCGCGCGGATCGATCGCGTGAGCCCGGCCGGCGAGCTGGACCCGCTCGTGCTCCCGGACGACGCGGACGGTGTCTCGATCGCCACCGGGCAGGACGGGGCCGTCTACTTCACCCAGTCGACGGCGCACACGCTCTGGCGAGCAGCCGGCGACCTGACCCCGATCGACCTGCAGCTGATCGACCGGGTCAAGCGCAGCGCGCGCGCGAAGCCGCTCGCCGTGACGGAGAACGGGGGCGCCCCCGGGCTGGCTGCGGGCCCCGCCGGCACGCTGTGGATCGCGGCGTCGCTGACGAGGAAGGGCGGCTCGAAGGGCGGCATCGCCGTCGTCGACCTCGGCGGAAGCTGCATCGTCCCCGACCTCGCTCAGGACACCCTGAGCCTGGCGCGTCTCGACCTCGCCAACCATGCCTGCGGGCTCGGCACGCTGCTGCCGGCGCCGCGCCCGGGGGCGAAGATCGCCTGCCAGAGCCCTCCTGCGGGGACCGTCCTCGAGCCCGGCGCGCTGGTGTCCGTGACGTTCGGGAAATGCCGTTAGACCGGGCGGCTTACGCTTCCCGCATGGCGCGCGTCCATGGCGAGTTTCGCGCAGCGGAGGTCGGTGAGATGGCGGGCGTGTCGGGCACGACCGTCGGCCAGTGGGCGCGGCGCGGCCTGATCCGGTCATCGCAGCGCGACGAGGAGCCGCGGCTCTACAGCGTCGAGGACGTCGCGGAGGCCGCGATCGTGCGCGCGCTGCTCGAGGCCGGAGCATCCCATGCCGAGGTCCACCGGGCGATCGCGCGCCTTCCCGGCCGCTGGCCGTTGAGCGCCGCGGACCTCGCCGTCACCGCCGACCGCCGGATCGCCCGGCGCAACGAGGACGGCGAGCTCGAGGTCCTGTCGCCGCGCGGCTGGCAGTTCGTCGCCAACGGCCCACCACCGCGCGACGTGCGGTTGCGCCTCGGATGATCGACCCGATCCCACATCAGCCCCGTCGCAGGCTGATACTGGCCGTCATCCTCGCGGCCGCCATGGCGCCCCCGGCGCACGCCGGAGAGGAGGTGGTGGCAAAGGCTCCCGGCGCCACCGGGCTCACGGCATACGGCGGTCACGTCGTGTGGAGTCAGCCAGACCCGGGGACCGGCCGGTGGAGGCTCGAGCAGTGGCATGACGGCCGCGTCTCGCGCGTCGCCGCGCCGGCGCGGACAGTGCCGTTCGACGCCGACGCGGGCCCCGATGCCCACGGCCGCCCGGTCGTCGTCTATTCGCGCTGCCGGCACGAACCGGGGGGCCGGTATCCGGCCGGCGTCTACTACGGCACGGCCGGTCTGGTCGCTGGCGCGCGGCTGCGACATCTACGAGAACGGATCTGCGATCCGGAGCATCGCATCGCCTCGCCGCGGTCAGCACCAGGGCCCGCTCGGAGACCACCCCGTCGATCTGGCGCGGCGCGATCGCCTTCGCGCGTCGCGGCCCGATCAGTGGCCGCCGGCGAAGGACGTCCGGCTACGGCTCAGCGCTCGTAGCGCCGAGTGATCGCGCGGAACGCCCGCAGCGCGGGCTTGTCGGTGAAGTGCCCGTCCGGATCGGAGTGGCGCAGCCCGGAGTAGTCGAACGAGTTGGGCGGCGTGTCGTAGCCGGCCCACGTGTACCAGTAGATCCGCTGCAGTCGCAGGCGACGGCGGTTCTTGACGTACAGCGAGTAGCCGCGCGTCAGGCGCGAGGCCTGGCCGGCCTCCGTCGTCTCCCAGTTGTGGATGTTCTTCGTCTTCCCCTTCGCGCTCGTCCACGTCAGCTCGGTCAGCCAGACCGGCTTGCGCGCGTCGCCGTACTTCTTCATCACGCGCCGGTTGTAGGCGACGATCTTCACGCTGTCCTTGGGATGGCCCGAGAACGGGTGCACGGCGGCGACGTCGAACAGCCCCTTCACGTGCGCCCTGTAGAGCTTCTCGAGGTCCTTCCAGGAGAAGTTCGCAAGGCCGGCCATCACGACCGTGGCGCCGGGATCGGCCGCCTTGATCGCGCCCCGCGCCGCGCGCAGCAGCCGCACGTAGGGCTTCTGGAACGGCTGCACGGAGAAGTAGTTGGACAGGTTCGGCTCGTTCCAGATCTGCCAGTCGCGGATCGGGATCGCGGCGACCTGCGGGTGCTCGGTCCAGAACGTGCCGAACGGCCCGTAGCGCGCGATCGCCAGCCGCAGGAAGTCGGCGTAGGTCGACGGGTCCTTCGGCGGGCTGAGCGGGATGTCGGGGTGCGTCGAGGCCCACGGCGGCGACCCGAGCACGAGCGCGAGCACGCTCATCCCGTTCGCGGCGGCCGCGAGAACCTTGCGGTCGGTCTCGCTCCAGTCGGGCGGGGCGTTCGGGTCGCGCTGGATGACATCCCAGTCGAACGGGACGCGCTGGCTCTCGACGCCGGCGGCGTGCATCACGCCGTCCTCGGCCATCAGATCGGCCTTGGGCGAGTCGAGCGGACCGTTGACCATCATCCCGAAGAAGTTCTTCGGCAACCCCTGCGCGGAGGCCGCGGCGGGGCACAGCGCGAGGATCAGCAACGCGAGCGGGGCGAGGCGGCGCACCCACCCGAGGCTAGCATCGGGCCCGCGATGGACCACAAGTCCGCAGAGGTGACCAGCAGGACCCCGGAGTTCATGGAGGCCGAGGCCTCCAAGCCGTTCGGCTGGGACGCCGCGCACTTCGTCGAGTGGGCCACGGTCACGGAGATCCTGCATCGTCTGGGCGTAGAACCCGGCGCGAGCGCGATCGATGTGGGCTGCGGGACGGGTTGGACCACGCTCTTCCTCGCGGAGGCCGGCATCGACGCGCTCGGGCTCGACCTCGTGCCCGCCAACGTCGAGGTCGCGCGCGAGCGCGCGCAGCGCTGGGGATCGAGCGCCCGCTTCGAGGTCGCCGACATGGATGCGCTGCCGGACGGCCCGCCCGTCGACGTCGCGCTCGTCTTCGACGCGCTGCATCACACGCATGCCCAGGGCGCCGCGCTGGCGAGCATCTTCAAGCGCGTGAAGCCCGGCGGCTGGATCGTGCTCGCCGAGCCGACCTGGCTGCACCGCCTCTCACCGGAGGCGCGACGCGTGCGCCGCGAGCGCGGCTGGCTCGAGCGCGGGCTCACCCTGCGCGGCCTCAAGCGCGACCTGCGCGCCGCAGGGTTCGGCACGACCCGGCGCTTCTTCCAGCCCACGCGTCCCTACGAGACGCGCGTGCGCGGCTTCACCTGGCAGCTGACCCGGCTTGTGGCGGCGAACTGGCTATGGGCTCCACAGGCCCACCTGTGGATTGCTGCGGAAAGGCCACGAAGCTGAGCCTGCCGAACGAGTCGAGGTCGCTGCCCATCACGCCCGCGTCGGAGATCGTGTAGACGCGCCCGCCGACGACGATCTCGCGGTGGATCGCGGGGATGTAGCCGTTGACCGCGTCGTGCTGGATGCGACCGGCCTCGGAGAGCTTGTCGCCCACCTGCAGTCCCGACCGCGCCGGCGAACGTCGAGCCGGAGTTCCCGTAGACCTGGAGCGGCAGGAACGCCAGGTGCTTCGGCGCCCAGAACAGGAACGCGTGCGGGTCGTACTGCACGTCCGATGAGGACTGGCCGCCGAGCGGCTGCTGGTCGAGCAGCTTCGGCGCATCCGGGTTGGACACGTCGAACAGCGACACCTGCGAGCCCTTCAACCGCCCCTCGGGCGTGGCGTCCTGCCCGACGCCGAGCAGGCGTCCCGCACCGACCGGATGCAGGTAGGCCGAGTAGCCCAGCAGCTCCAGCTCCCCGCGCACGCGCGGGTGCCCGGGGTCGGAGAGGTCGATCACGTAGAGCGGGTCGACCTGGCGGAACGTGACGACGTAGCCCACGTCCCCCGCGAAGCGCACCGAGTAGATCCGCTGGCCGTGGCCGAGGCCGTCGACCTGGCCGATCCTCGCGAGCACGCCGCCGGCGCCGCGCCGCAGCACGGTCACCATCGACCGGCTCGGCTGCGTCTGCGCCCCGTTCCACCACACCGGCTCACTCGTCGTGGCCGCACGCAGGTCGCCGTCCTGCTCGGACAGCGAGTACTGGTTGAGCAGGTAGCCCGGCACCGAGCCCGAGCCCTCGTAGGCGGTGCGATCCGGATCGGTCACGTCGAAGCGGCTGATCAGCGTGGTCGTCCCGCTCGGCAGGTCGGTCGCGAGCGTGTCGGGATCGATCCAGCGCTGCGTGGCGACGTAGAGGTGCTTCGTGGAGCCATAGACCGTCTGGGCGTCGGTCATGACCCCGTCGGAGTCCTGCTGCCACAGCCCCCGGTCGAGGTTCAGCGTGACGATCGAGAGCATCCCCAGCCCGGAGAAGACCGGCGGGCGGCTGACGCGGTCGCACGGCACGAACGAGCGCGTGCGCTTGCGGCCGGTCACGTTGGAGACGAAATGCGACCGCGGCAGCCAGCCTCGCGCGGCGTCCGCCGTGCCCGTCTGCGTGTACGCCAGCGGCGTCGAATTCAGGACCACCCGCACGGTGCCGCCGTTCTGGCGCGCCGCCGCGAACGACCCGTCGAAGGTGAGCTCGCGCGCGACCGTCATCGCGCCCGGGTTGCTGACGTCGATCTCCGTGAGCGACGTCTTGCCGTAGCCGTACGGGATCGGCGCGAGCGCTGCCACCGGCCCGCCGTCGATCGGCCTGCCGTAGATCACGCCGCCCGTCTCGACGATCGCGACCAGCCGGTTCCCGCGCAGCAGCAGCTGGCCGCCGTAGCCGCCGAGCTTCAGCGAACCGAGGATCTTCGACTCGCCGCGGACCGAGATCGCGTAGACCGTGTCACCGGAGACCGTGAAGAGCGTGTCGCCGTCGGTCTTGGCGAAGTCCGGCTCGTCGACGCCCGCCTCCTGGTTGTTGGTCGTGGAGAAGTCGCCGGTCGTGCCCCCTGCCTTGTCGGAGGCCGGCGCGGGTGCTGCCGGCGCGACGGCCTGGCCGGTCTGCGGCGCCATCGACACGGGCGTCGCCTCGGTGAGTGGGACGACCGTGCGGCCGGGCTGGCCGTCCGTCTTGGCGAGGTGGCCCTGCGCGTAGCCGACGAGCCCGGCGCAGGACGCGAACGCCCGCAGGCGCTTGCGCTGGTGATGGCGCGCGGCGTCGGCGACCGGTGGGAGCGCGACGAGCGCGAGGAGGACCGCGGCGAGCGCCCGGCGGATGACTAGCCCTCGACGCTCGCGTAGACCTCGTCGAGCAGCGCGCTGCGATCGCCGAGGTCGAAGTTCTCCGCGAGGTACTGGTCGGTGGCCTCACGCGACTCGCCGTTGAGCGCCATGTTCAGCGCGATCAGGCGCGCACCCTCGACGTCGGCGTCGGCGTCGGGCTCCTTGGCTGGCGCGGGCGCCGCCGCCGGCGCGGCCTTGGGCGCGCGCGTCGTCTTCGCGGTCTCGGGCGGCGCGGCCGGCGCGTCGCCGGCCTGCAGCGCCTTCAGCTTTGTCTCGAGCCCGTCGAGGTCCTCGCGCAGCTTCGCCACGATCGTCATGAGGCCGGAGACGTCCGCCTGCTTGGTCTCGCGCGCGGCGCTGCGGATGCGCTCGGCCTCCGCCTCCGCCTCGCGCTTGATCTCCGCCGCGCTGTTCTCAGCGGCCTGGAGAATCGCCTGCACCTGCGAGGAAGCGGACTCTGAGAGCGACATATGTGAGGAATGTAACCGCTTCAGGCGGGCAGTCGTACCGCTGCACCGTCGCGTTGCACGAGGCCGTCTCGCTCGAGTGCGACGAGCGCACGTTCCAGCCGCCCGGCATCGATCGGCGGCAGGTCGTCCCCCGCGGCCAGCGCAGCGATGACGCGGCCGCGAACCCAGCGATCCGTGTCCTCGAACCGCACCGCCGGCCCGCCCCGCACCGGCACGTCGCCGTCCCATGAGCAGCCCGCCTGGACCGGGCACACGTCACAGCGCGGCGCGCGCGCCCGGCACACCAGCGCGCCGAGCTCGATCGTCGCCTGGTTGAACAACGGGCCCTCCCCCTCCCGCGGCTCGAGCGCGCGCCCGAACCGCGCGAAGAGCCGCCGCACGTTCGTGTCCAGCGCCACCGTGTCGCGCCCGAACGCGAACGCGCCCAGTGCCGCCGCGGTGTAGGGCCCGACGCCGGGCAGCTCCGTCAGGTCCTCCGGCCAGCCATGCGCGGCGACCACGGCGCACGCCTCGCGGAGCCGCAGCGCGCGCCGGTTGTAGCCGAGCCCGACCCACGCCGACAGCACGTCGGCGACCGGCGCGTCCGCGAGCGCAGCCGCCGTCGGCCAGCGCTCCAGCCACGCCTCGTAGCGCGGGATCACGCGCGCGACCTGCGTCTGCTGGAGCATCACCTCCGAGACGAGGATCGCGTAGGGATCCGTCGTGCGGCGCCACGGCAGGTCGCGGCGATGTGCCGCGTACCACTCGGAGCAGTGCGTCGTTCACGTCTCGCCGTGGAAGTACTCGACGTGGCTCGAGCGCTGCACCATCACGTTCTCGCCCTCGAAGCCCGTCCAGATGCCGATCTTGTCGCTGTCGGGGTAGGCGGTCGCGGACGGGTTCACGACGTTCGAGAACATCAGGATCCGCACCGGCTGGTCGGTGTCGTTGCGAAGCAGGTGCGCGCCGTCGGGCCCCTTCGGGAAGAACGCCAGCTCCATCGGCCCGAGCTCCTCGGTTCCCTGGGGCGTGCGCAGCGTCGCGGTGCCCGCGAGCACGAGCGCCCACTCCTCTTCGCCGTATTCGTAGTGGTACGGGCAGATCGACTGGCCCGGCGGCAGGTCGTACACGCTGGCGCCGGTGTCCGTGGCGCCGAGCGACTTGCCCGGGCGGAACAGCCCGGACCTGAAGCCCTCCGGATCACCGTCGTCGTAGGTGAACTCGGGGGCGGAGATGTTCACACGAGGCATGCGCTCAGGATGCCACGCGGCCGGGAAGGCCTGGCGGCGCGCCGGCGTCCTACGTGACATGAGCCCCACGCATGCAACCGCGGCGATCCTCGCTGCGCTCACCGCCACCACCGCCGTCGCCGCCGGAGCGACGAGCAAGCCCACCGTCAAGGCCGCCAAGGTCGCTTCGATCAGCAAGCCGGTCGTCGTCGAGGCCAAGAAGGGGATGACCCTCTACTACCTGACGGGCGACAAGAAGGGCCGCCTGTGCGCGAGCTCGGTCTGCGTCAGCAACTGGCCGCCGCTGACGGTCAAGTCGCTGCACACGAAGGTCACGAAGGGCAAGGGGATCAACGGCAAGCTCACCGTCTTCAAGCGTGCCGACGGCAAGTTCCAGGTGATGCTGCGCAACAAGCCGCTGTACCGGTTCGTCGGCGACAGCGCCAAGGGCCAGGCCAACGGCGAGGGCATCGTGGCCTTCGGCGGGACGTGGCACGCGATGCCCGCGCTGGGGTACTAGCGCGCCGTCACCGGCAGCTTCGTCAGGCCGTTCGCCCAGGAAGACGGAAGTCGCTCCACCGCGCCCGCGCGCTCCAGCGCGGGCGCGCGGGCCAGCAGCTCCTCGAGGATCACCCGTAGCTCCAGGCGCGCGAGCCCCGCGCCGAGGCAGAAGTGGCGGCCGCCGCCGCCGAACGCGCAGTGGTCGTGTTCGGCGCGCGTGATGTCAAAGCGCTGCGGGTCGTCGTAGACGGCCTCGTCGCGCGACGCCGAGCAGTACCACATGACCACCTTGTCGCCCTCGGCGATCGGCTGGCCGGCGAGCTCGGTGTCGCACGTCGCGGTGCGCGCGAAGTAGTTGACGACGGAGGTGTATCTGAGGATCTCCTCGACGGCCTGCGGGACGAGCGCCGGGTCGTCGCGCAGGAGCTGCAGCTGCTCGGGGTGCTCCAGCAGCGCGAGGATACCGTTGGCGGTCGTGTTGCGCGTGGTGTCGTTGCCGGCGAAGACGAGGAGGCCGAAGAACACGAGGATCTCGGTGTCGTCCAGGCGCTGCCCGTCGACCTCGGCGTCGCGCAGCCGCATCACCAGCGAGTCGCTCGCGCCCTCCTCGATCTGGCGCGCGAGACTCGCTGGTGATGCGGCTGCGCAGCGCGAGGTCGACGGGCAGCGCCTGGACGACGCCGATGCTCGCCTTCGCGGGCAACGACACCACGCGCAACACGGCGGCCAACGGCATCCTCGCGCTGCTCGAGCACCCCGAGCGAACTCGAGTCGGGTGCCGCCATCATCGAGGGGTGTGGGCGGCATGCCAAAGCCGATTCGCTTCGGGGAGTCGACGAGAACGAGCCCGGAAACGTCTGAGCGGTAGCGGCGCGCGTAGAGCAGCGCGTCGAGGCCGCCTGTCGAGTGGCCGACGAGGATGATCGGTGGCCGCAGATGGGCCGCCTTGATGAGCGCCTGAACGTCCTCGACGTTGCGCTCCAGGCTTCCGCAACGACACGCGCGAACGTCGCTGCGACCGATGCCTGCACGATCAAACGCGCAAAAGCGGACGTGCCCGAAGTCATGACGGACACCGGCCCAGGCCTCCGTCGGAATTCCCAGGCCGCCGTCGGCGAGCACAACAGGGACCATCGCCGCTGCACGCGATCCAGAGGCGAACGTCCGGAGCGACCTTGACCGCCGTCGCAAAGCAGACTGGAGTGCGCTTCGCGGCTCCACTCGAAGAGCACCCAGCGAGAGCGAGTAGGCATACGCCGGCGCAGAGGGCCTTCATCTATAGGAGCGTAGAGGGCGGTCGATCTATTGCTAGCGGCGCGCAGCCCTCGGGTGACATTCCCGCACACTGGCACACCCGATGGTGCTCGGGCTACGCCGGCGAGCGGTCGATGAGCAAAAGAAGATGTCGTCGAAGTCCGATCTCCTGCCCGGCGCGGCCCTTGCGGCCCTTCCTCTGGCTGCTTTCCTTTTCGGCCCTGTGCTCGACGAGGCCGTCGCGCCGGAGAACGCCCCGAGTTACCTTCTTAACTCGGTGCTTCCAACCGTCTTGCCGCTGGGAGCCCTCGTGATCGTTGCCCTCGTGAGCTACCGCCGCACGGGCAGTGCAGCTCGGGCGCTGAGGTATACCGCGCTCGCGTTTGCGGTGACGGTCCTCGGCGCTATCGCGTACCTCCTCCATGTCTGGTCGGAGGCATCTGAGTCCTGAGCGCTTCGCTCGGGTGACATTCCCGCACGCTGGCCCAGGCGACGATTCGCTAGCCCCGGCTCCACTTGAGCCGGGGAGGAGAGCGGCCCCGCCTTCGAGGGCCAGACAGGTGCACGCTGCGCTCAGTGGTCTGTTAGAACCGTTCCCGCAACAGGGCCTCCAAGCGGTCAAACCGCACGTTGATGTCGCGCACGTCTTGCGCAGTCGCCGGGGCGACACCGCGGGAGCGCCTCATCCGCTCTTCGGTGGCCCGCGCCACGAACGTACTCGTGATCGCCGCCGTGATCACGGCCAGGAAGGCGAGTCCGAGCAGCATCACGAACGCGGCCACGAGCCGCCCGGCAACGTTGGTCGGGACGTGGTCGCCATAACCTACGGTCGTGACCGTCTGGACGGACCACCAGAGGCCCATGCCGAGCGTGCTGAAGTTCTTGTGGTCGATCGTCGTCATCAGCAGGCCAAAGCCGACTGTCGCGATGGTCGTGATCTCGGCGATGAGAATCGCACCGCCGCGGGGCGTCTTGGCCCGCGCAAGGGCACGGTCGAGCCAGCGCTCAAGGCGAGTCTCGTTTGCCATCTGCGTCTCCTCCTTCGGTTGTGAACCAACGCTACGGCGGAGCAAGAGCCACATGCACCCATCGATGCTTTCCCTCGATTGAGACGCCTCGACTTTCGGGGGACATTCCCCAACACTGGCCCAGGCAAGCGCGGCTTCGTTTGTTGTGTTCTGTCGCGGGTCAGGCCGTGGTGAGCTCCGGCTGCGGGTCACGCGTGGCGAACCGCTTAGCGAGCGCGTGAACGACGGCCAGACCGACGGCGAGCAGGGCGACGCCTGCCAGGATTTGGAAGCCGCGTTCCTCGGCCTCGAAGCCAACCTGGCCGGGCGCGGCGAGCAGCATCACGAGCGAGAACGTGTACAGGCCGTACATGAGCCAGTAGGTCTTGGCCTGGGTCAACGCGACGACGAACACGACTACGCCGATCGCCGTGAGCACCCATCCGGGAGGCGACACAATCGCCACGGGAATCGCGGCGGCGACCCCGGCCGCCGTGCCGAGAGCCTTCCCGCGTATCCGGTCGCGCTTCCCCATGAGGATGTACAGCACGAGGATGAGCACAGGCTCGGGGACCCAGTACGGCTCCGTCCATCCGAGCGCGACGCCGAGCGACGCGCTGGCAGCCAGCACCGCACCGAGCCCGAGGGCGACGACGGCCGCCTCGGGGGCGGAGCGCCGCTCACCGTCCACAACCTCGGGAACCCCGAACCGACGCGCGAGCACGACGCCGTAGAGGGTTGCGATCCCGACGATGAGGCCGTAGACAGACGCGTTCCTGGCAGAGGCCTCCGGCACAACGAAGGTCGCCGCGAACGGAACCATGAGCAGCGGCGCGAACCAGCCAAACCCGATCCCGGCACCCGCGATCACCCCGACGGTCGCGAGCAGTGCCGCCCACCACCAGTCGTAGGCCGTGAACGCGCCCAGCCCCGCCGCGAGCCCTATCAACGGGGCGAGATAGCTCATCCGGCGAGTGCCGCCGAGCTTCGCGCCGACACCGCCAAGGAGAACCCCGGTGACCATGGCCGTGGCTCCGAACTTCCCGACGAGCACACCGATCACGACGGCGGGAAGGACAACAGCCACCAGGAGCGCACCAAGGATGTGCATGGTCCGTCGTGCGCGGGACGGCTTACCGCGGACTTCTACGGCGTCCGCCCCCGCTGACGCCTGACTTGGAGCCTCGACGTGCTCGGTCTCGCCCAAGCGTTCCTCCTGAGCGACCCTTATCCCCGATCAGGCCCCAACGCGCATCATCCGATCAGGGCGACGCGGCTCACCCGCAGCACGCGGTCGAGTGACATTCCCGAACGCTGGCCCAGGCCGCCGCTGTCGAGCCTGAAGCGGTCGCCCAACCCCGAAGGTTGCGGCCATGCAGGCACGATCGAGCTCACGCCACCCTCTGATAGTTGAGAGCAAGATCGTCCTCCCAGGTACTCCCGTCCCTCGATAGCTGACCTCGACCCGTGATCGTGTTGCCGTCATCGCTGAAGGTGCCGGTGAAGCGCTGCGAGAAGTCCGGTGCAGGCGCGTCACGCCAGTACCGCCACTGTGGCTTGATCGAGGCTGGCGGCGTACACCCTGTACACGCCGCGCTGGTCGAAGTAATGCATGGACAGCTGCCCGTCGGTGACACCGATGATCGTGATCCCGTCCGGGATCTGGGAGTGGTCGTAGTGCGAGCGCCAGATCACGAATCGCTGGCCATCGAGCCACTCGAAGGTGCTCGTTCCACGGATAGCCTCGCCAGGGAGCATCGGGTGGGCTCCCTCGGTCTCCCATCTACCGATGAAGCGGTGCCACCCCTGGAGCACCGATTCCTCGCTCACCGCGACCACCTCGCGTTCTGCGATGAAGCAACCGCCAGAGGCTATCGAGGCGGGAACGGTCGCACAGCAAGCTCGCATCAGGGCCCGCTCTGGGACGCAAGTAGGTTCAGCGTCAGGGGACATTCCTGAACGCTGGCCCATGACAGGGTTGTCTCTGCGCGCGGTGGGCCGAAGTCTGACCCAGGTTCGTTGGGACCCATCACCCGAAACCGCGCGTATCATCGTGGTGAGAGCCATGTCAAACCATTTGCGCGGGCGCTGCCCGCGGTCGGGGGCTGTCTTTGCCATTGGGCTCGGTGCCGCCGCGGCTTTCGCGACCGCCGTGACCACCGTCGCGAGGTCCCACTACTCCCTCGCCTCCAACTCGCGCCAGACCTGCGCCTGGCGAACTATCCCGAGTACTGATCCGCATCCCTCCCTGTACGACCGGCTCAACTCAATCGCCGTGGTTTCGCCACGCGACGCCTGGGCCGTGGGTGACTACTTCACCGGCCGCGAAGGGGGCCGACAGGGCGCGGTCATCGAGCGCTGGAATGGCCGGCGTTGGCGCCTTGCGGCGGCGCGGATCCCGCACGGTGCGATTCTGTGGTCAGTGTCCGCGTCTGGCGCACGGGACGTATGGGTTGTTGGCCGGGCGGAAGACGGCGGACAACTGATCGAGCACTGGGACGGTGCGCGCTGGCGCGTCGCGCCCGTGCCCCGTCACGGCGGCCTGCTGAACGGCGTTGTCGCCCTCACGCCACACAACGCCTGGGCGGTCGGCGCCCACTTTGGGGTCGTCGGCAAGACCCTGATCGAGCACTGGAACGGCAGGCGGTGGATGGTCGTCCCGAGCCCAAGCCCACCCGCCGCGACCGGCCGCCGACCCTACGCAATCCTGCGCGCTGTCACCGCCATCTCGCCGACCGACGTCTGGGCGGCTGGCTACTCCGGCGGAGTGCGTTCCTCGGTCACACGCACGTTGATCGAGCATTGGGACGGGCGGCGCTGGCAGATCGTGCCCAGCCCCAACGTGCGCTCCCCCCATGGAGTCATCAACAACATCCTGTTTTCCATCTCGGGCCACCGACGCGATGACGTGTGGGCTGTCGGCTCGTGGGGCAGCGTTCCAGGCGGCTACGGCGGCACAGGAGACCACGCTCTGGCCTTGCACTGGGAGGGACGGAGCTGGTCACGTATCGCAACCCCCGCGGTGGCCCAGCGGTCCCTGCTCTTAGGTGTGGTTACCCGTGGCGGGCGAGCCTGGGCCGTGGGTGACCGAGGACTGCAACCGCATCAGCAGACGCTCATCGAGCGCTGGGACGGAGCTCGCTGGTCGGTCATGCCTAGTCCCGCCGGTTTCTCCCTTGCTGCGGTGACGACGGCCTCGGGCGGAGCGGTATGGACAGTCGGCGCAAACGGCCGGCGGCCCCTCGCTGCGCGGTGCTGACCGACCGCCAAGAGGTGGTTAGTGCGTAGGAGGAAAGAAATGAACAGGCGCGTCGGCTTCGTACTCGCAATCTGCGGTTTTGTCGTATTGGCGCTGCTCGGAGGCGCCGCCACATTACCCGCTGCGAGCAAACGCGGCCCACTGCCAGCGCCGTCGCTGCGCCCCTCTGGCGCGTGGCTATCAGTGACCACGGGCTCATCGAACATCTCGAACCTCGCGCCGTCGGTATGGGCGATTACCGCAAGATCGAACCTCGCCGCGCTCGCACCGTTCGACAACTTCAACAACCTCCGCCACCTGAGCCGAAGCGCCGTCTACCTCTGGGCGACGACGGCCGGACGCGGAGGTTCAGATGCGACGTTCAAACGAGCCGAGTGGCCGCTGCGTCTCTCGCGTTTCCGCGTCGACCGCAGCTGGGAAGGACAACCCGCACCGAACGTCCAGCAGCGCCTGCGCTGGGCAGCGATTAACGGGTGGCACATGGACATCCGCGTGTACTACGCGACACAGCATCCGACCAAGCAGCTACTGCGTGTCGCACAGCAAGAGCTGAATCGCTTGCTTCTGCCCAGCCTCAGGTGACATTCCCGCACGCTGGCCCAGCCGAGTGTCTTGGTTCCGCGTGCCGGTCATTATTCGGGCAGCAGACCGCCGGGGTAGCGCGCCGCACGCGTATCCGGGAAGCGGGCGTACGCGATCTCTCCGTCCTGCGTGTTCTCGGGAGAGGCGGCGTTGTATCTCTCCGCCGTCTCGTCGTAGCAGTAGTAGCCCCAAGGCCCGTCCTTCTGGAACTGACGTGAACTCGCACAAAGGAGCACGCACGGTTCGTCGCCCACACCGACGAAGGCGTGCTTCGTGCCGGGCGGGCAGTGGACGAAATCCCAGCGGCGAAGCGGCCGCTCCTGCCCCTCGATGATCGCGATGCACTCGCCGCTGAGCACGAGGAAGTCCTCCTGCTCGGTCTCCCAGTGGTAGGTCGTCGTCACATCGCCCGCACGAGCAACCCGAACCGCCATCCCGAGCATCGGGAAGAACGTCTCCGCCTCGTACTCGTCTCTGCCGGTCAGCGACACCGCCCACCCCTGCTCCGGCTTGTCCGACCAGCGCGCCTTACGCACGTCGAGCACGAACCAGCCGGTCGTCTTCGGGACGAGGCCTGCCCCTGCATCCTCCAACTCGGCTTCCGGAACCATCGAAGAATCCTAAGCAAGGGAACTCGGGCTTGAACGCAGGGGCGGACAAGGATCGAACCAGGCTCAGGGTCATTCCGGAACACTGGCCCAGGCTAGGTCGCTCCACCTTCGCCGGACTCGACGCGCGACTTGACGACTTCCAGCACGCGTCGGAGTTCCTTGCGCGTTGGCCGGCGCGCTTGAAACTCCATTAGAGGTAGCAGCACCTTCTGTGGCCATGGCACCGCGAAGCGATACTCGATTTCGCCGCTGAGCCGTGATCCAGCTGCCGTCGGCTCGAAGCGACGCCTGGCCGTCGTCCTCACGCCTTCGGTGTAGGACTGGACGACCACCAGGCTGTTGGGGACGCGTTCGACGTGCTCGCTCACCCACTCACACAGCTTCCCACGCCTCCCGAGACTGACGAACCGCATCCGATGTCCGCCGTTTGCAAGCGGCGTTACCACCTTCACTTCGACCAGGTTCGGGATGATTGCGAGGCCGTTCTCAGGGACGTCGAGGTAGTTGAACACGGTCTCGACAGGTGCGCGGATCGAGACCGCCTGCCGAACGCGCTGACTCACGATGCGCCTGCCACGGGTCGTTCCTGCCCGGTTGGGCCGCGGTTCATCCACGAGGAGAGCGCGCCAAGTGAAATTCGCGAACGCTCGCCCAAGCGACGCAGGCCGGTCGTGACAGAGACCGGCTACGTGGCCTCGAGCAGTAGGAGGCTTCGAAGGGCCTGAGCGGTTTCCGGCCAACGCAGAGCAGAGAACGCCTCGCCGGGATCGCACCAGCGGTAACCGTCGTGCTCCCAGTCAAGCTTTGGCTCCCACTCATCAGGTGCGGCCACGTGGAAGCAGGTCACTTCCACCTGTGCGATTGACGGGTCGTAGAGGTTCCGTCGGTCGGCAGGCTCCTCGGTCAGCGGGTAGACGTACTCGATCACTTTGACCCCGGTCGCGACGTTGGCGACCAGGGCGGTTTCCTCGCGCAGTTCTCGCTCAGCGGCTTCCTCCACCGCTTCTCCGGGTTCCACCCCGCCGGCCACTACATGCCAATACCCGCCCTGTTCTGGTGATCGGTGAACGATCAGGACTTCGGAACCACGCTTGCGGGTCACGAACACCGCTACTTCAACACCCGTGCGCACGACGGGGAAATTAGCGCGGCTCGTCCCTCGGGTGACTTCCCGAACACTGGCCCAGTCAAGGCTTCTCCAGGCCTTGCCGCGATAATCCCCGTCGCGCCAGCGAACGATGCACGGCTTGATCGAAACGCGATGCAGGTATCCTGCCGCGATGGCTGCGCCCACAGTGCATCATGCGCAGTCGCGCTCGCGACAAACGCCTTTCCAGGCCGACAGGTTGGCGCGCATCTGGTCGCGCCGCCACGACCCACGGCTCCAAGTGCAGATCGCGCTGGCGACCGCATTCGCGCTTGCCCTCTATGCCTTCATGCACGTCGTTGAGGACTACCTCGACCACGAAGCAATTGTTCGCTGGGACGTCGAGTTCAGCCGGTGGCTCCACGTTCACTCGAACGACACGGTTGTCTCGTTCTTCAAGCTGGTCACCTGGACCGGCAACGTTGCGACGCTTGCCCTCGTCGTGTTGGCAGTGGCGTTGTGGTTGGTTCGTCGCCGCCGGGTGAATGAGGCTGTTCTGCTCGCCGTGTCTGCCGCTGGGATCGAGTTCTTCAACGCCGGGTTCAAGCTCGTCGTTCATCGACCGCGCCCGGAGTTGGCGTACGTGCATCTGGACACGTACTCCTTCCCCAGTGGTCACGCCGCCGGTGGTGCCGCCATCTACGGCGTCATGCTCTATCTACTGGCCTCGCAGGCCCGAGACCTTCGAGTACGCGTCGCCCTCGCCATCGGCTACGTCGCGCTGATCGCACTCATCTGTTTCAGCCGTCTCTACCTTGAGGTGCATTACCTCTCCGACGTGCTCGCAGGCGCGAGCCTCGGGGCTGCCTGGGCCGCCGGTTCGCTGTTCATCTACGAGGTGAAGCGTGACGGCGACGTGCGAAAGTTGCTCCCATCTATACTGACTCGCGCGGTCGACCGGCTCGCCGTCTAAGTCACCTCTGGTGACATTCCCGCACACTGGCCCAGGCGACATCACCCTCTTACGGGCGGTTGATGAACCGTGCTCAAGGGAAGTCTCGCAGCACGACCCCAACCCGGTTCCGGGTGGGTTCCGGACGCTGGGTGAGCGGGACCATGAGCTTCGAGATCACGCCTCGGAAGGAGCCTGATGACGACAACGACACCAATCACGCTGACGCTGAACAACGGCGTTGCGATGCCGGCCTGGGCCTCGGCGTCTTCCAGAGCCCGCCGGAGGAGACGACCGCGGCGGTCGAGACAGCGATCGCCGACGGCTACCGCTTGATCGACACCGCCGCCTCATACGACAACGAGCGCGAAGTCGGCGAGGGGATTCGCGCGTCCGGCATCGACCGCGGCGAACTGTTCGTTACCACGAAGCTGTGGTACAGCGACTACGGTCACGACCAAGCTCTCGTCGGCTTCGAGGGCTGCCTCAGGCGCCTCGGCCTCGACTACGTCGACCTGTTCCTACTGCACCACCCTGTCCCGACCGACTTCGATGCGACGGTCGCGGCATACAAGGCGGTCGAGAAGGTGCACGCCGAAGGCCGCGCTCGCGCGATCGGCGTCTCGAACTTCAGCGAGCGCCATCTCGAGAACCTGATGCAGCAGACCGCGGTCGTCCCTGCGGTGAACCAGGTCGAGCTTCACCCGTTCTTCACCCAACAGTCGCTGCGCCAGTTCCACGCGAAGCACGGGATCACGACCGAAGCCTGGTCGCCACTCGGCGGCATCCACCGCTACCGACCGTCCGACCCGGACGCGGTCCTGAACGCGCTCGAACATCCGACGGTCACTGGGATCGCCGACAAGTACGGGAAGACACCCGCGCAGGTGGTGCTGCGCTGGCACGTCGAACACGGCGTCGTCGCGATCCCGAAGTCGGTCAAGCCGCACCGGATCGCCGAGAACATCGACGTCTTCGACTTCGAGCTGAACGCGGACGAGGTGGCCTCGATCGACGCGCTCGACACTGGTGTCCGCGCAGGTCCTGATCCCGAGATGCTGAACATGACGACCTACCCGAAGACCGTGGAGAACTGATCGACGGCCCGGTCGCCGCGTCGGGTGACATTCGCGAACGCTCGCCCAACCACCCGAGCTGGAACAGGACATGAAGTCGGGTTGATTCCTCGACGTTGCCCAGCGGAGCCAAACGGCGCTTGCGACTGGGTTTTGATCGAGGCGATGCGGAAACCACTGAAGAAACGCCGAAAGGAGCGAGATGGGCACCAAAGTTGCAGATGTCATGACGCAGAGACCGCGTGCCGTGGCGCCTCAGACGCCTTTGAGCGAGGTCGCCAAGGTGATGGAAGCCGAAGATGTCGGAGCGGTTCCGCTGGTCGAAGGCGATCGGCTTGTGGGGATCGTCACAGATCGCGACATCGTGGTACGCGCCATCGCCAAGGACAAGGATCCGAGCGGCATGCCGGCGTCTGAGGTCTCCTCGCGCGAGCTTCTCACCGTGAGTCCCGACGACGATCTCTCGGAGGCGCTCAAAGTCATGGCGCAGCACCAGGTGAGGCGTCTGGCTGTGACAGACGAGGACGAGCGCCTCGTCGGCGTCGTTTCGCAGGCCGACGTCGCCCTGCAAGGGAAAGACAAGGACACCGGACAAGTGGTCGAGGGCATTTCACGACAGCCACAAGGCCCGCGCACGCCCTAATCCACGCGCGCTCGAGTAGTTGTTACGCGAGGCGCCTCCGGGCGCCTCGCTCGCGCTACTGGGCGCCGATCTGCTGGCCTTGCCCAGTTCCTGACCGACTGGCACCGTCACGCTTTCGACCGTCAGCGCGGCCGGATTACGTGCTTACCGCCTCCACGGTCGTGTCGTAGCTCACGGCTGCGGGGGTTAGTTTTCGCGGCCTAAAGCCTGTCGATGAGCGATCCCACGCCTGGGAACACCCACCGGGGACTCAGAACCAGCGCGGTTGGCCAGCGCTCCACCCGCAATCAAGAGTGGGTGGTGCGCATCGGTGCGATCAATCCGGTGCGGCTACCGACCCGCGCGCTCAAGGCCGACGCGGCGCAGCGAGTGTTCGAGTTCAGGTACGCGTGCTCGGATGCGCTCGAAGTCCTGACCGGAGAGCGAGAGGAGCCGCATCGGCGTACGCGCCACGACGGTGGCCGTCCGCTGACCCGTAAGGATGAGTGCAATCTCGCCGAGCATGTCCCCCGGGCCGAGAGTCTGGGTCGTCTCACCGCCGTCGGCCAGGACACCGGCCTCTCCCTGCTCGATGAAGTAGATGGCGGTTCCGTAGGCGTCGAGCGTAATGACCTCGGCACCTGCATCAACCTCGACCTCGCGCATCGCGGCCGCAAGCTCGTCGAGCTCCGCTGCAGGAAGATCGGCGAGGACCGGAACTGCCGCTATGCGACTTGTGTCCATGACCCCGGATCGTGCCACAAGACCGCCTCCGCGGAGCGCCGCCCGAGGCACCCCTCGCTTGCCGAGAGGCCTTGGGTTCGAGACATCATGCGCTCCTCGAAAGCCACGTCAGGTGGGGCTTTGTTGCCTAAGCGGCGACGACTGATCAAGTGCCGGATTACGCAAGTCGGTCAAGCCCC